>JBKPFQ010000164.1:0-7775 GCA_046728915.1 Actinomycetota bacterium
GTAGCGACGATCGATTCCGCCTCACGGAAGCGCTCCCGATCCGAGAGCGCGTCGATGGCCGCCTCCAATCGCGCCTGGTCCACTGGCATCGCCCGCAACATATACCGGGCGTTGCCTCGTTACCTCCGGCGCTCCCACATCTCGAGGCGGCAGATCGGCCCGTAGCCCAGCCGCTCATAGACGGGATAGCCCTTCTTCGTGGATTGGAGGTTCGACGTGGTCAGGCCGCGATCGCGCGCGCAGAGCAGGGCCCGGTGCAGCAGCCGGCGGGCAAGCCCCTGGCCGCGGTGCTCCGCCAGGGTCGCTACGAAGTAGACCTCGCAGTCCCGCCCGTTGTCGTAGGTGCCGAGCACGCTCACGGGTTCGCCGTCGACGTGCGCCTGGTAGAGGCGGAGGCCCTCGATCTCCCCGAAGCGCTCCATCGCGCCGGCGAACGTCCCGTCGGGCCAGGTGTACGCCCGGTCGTTGATCAGGGCCACGTCCCGGACATCGGCCCGGGCATCCCAATCGAGCTCTCCGGGATCCGGATCCGGATCCGGAGCCGGGAGGTCAGCGAGCTCGGCCACCATGGCGACCGGCTCCGCGTCGAGGCGGTGGCCGGCGCCCTCGAGCAGGGCGGCGGCGTCGCGGTCATCCTCGGGCACCCAAACCGTCCAGGCGTTGACGCCGGCCCGCTCATAGGCGGCTGCCAGGTCGTCGAGCGCCGCGCTGAGCGCCGCCGCATCGCGGTAGCCCACCGAGTTCACCACCGACCGGTCCGGAACGGCGGGGACCACCGCAGCCACCACACCGTCGCCTTCGAACACGCGAGCGGTGGAGCCGCTCGTGCCCATGAGACGCGTGAACGACATCAGCGAGCCGCGGTGACGGTCGATCGCTTCGGCGCGCTCCACAGGCCGGTCGATCCCGAGCCGGCTAGCGCTTCAGCGCCAGCGTGATCCCGTCGGACACGCCCAGCATCGCGACCTCGACGCGCTCGTCGGCGATCGCACGGTCGTTGACCTCGCGCGTGGCGAGGGTGCGGGGATCGTCGCTCGCCCCGTTCAGCACCTCCCCGCCGCGAAGGACGTTGTCGAGCATGATCAGCCCGCCCGGCCTCAGCAGCCGAAGGCACTCCTCGTAGTAGTCCGGGTACTCGGCCTTGTCGGCGTCGATGAAGGCGAAGTCGAAGGGGTCGTCGACGGGCAACTGCCGGATCGTGTCCAGGGCGGGCCCGAGACGCAGGTCGATGCGCTCCGCCACGCCGGCCTCCTCGAAGTAGCGCCGGGCGACCTGGGTCCAGTCGCCGTTCAGGTCACAGGTGACGAGCTCGCCGCCCTCGGCCAGGCCCCGGGCGATGCAGATCGCCGAGTAGCCGGTGAAGGTGCCGAGCTCCAGGGCACGCCGTGCGCCCATCGCGCGGACGAGCAACGTCATGAACGCACCCTGCTCGGGGGCGATCTGCATGATCGCGATGTCGCCTAGCTCCTCGGTCTCAGCGGCGAGGCGGCGCAGGACGTCGTCCTGGCGGGCCCCGTGCTCGACGACGTACCCGTAGAGCTCCGGCGTGAGCGCGATGAACTTCTCGCGCACCGCCGGCACCTAGCGGCGGCCGAGCGTGGCCGAGAACCCTGCCGACAGTCCCACCAGCCCGCCGACGATGCCCGACCACTCGTTCGCGTAGTCGTTCACGAGCGGCAACGCGAGAAGCACCATCGCGGCGACGACGATGGGGATCGTGTCGAGCTCCGCGGTTGGGTCCTCGCGCGCCTCGGTGCGCCGGGTCATGAACCAGGCGCCCAGCGCCCCGAGCGCGATGCCGTTCCC
Organism: Actinomycetota bacterium; assembly: GCA_046728915.1. Taxonomy (GTDB): domain Bacteria; phylum Actinomycetota; class Thermoleophilia; order Solirubrobacterales; family 70-9; genus AC-56. Next base: position 1,807 of record JBKPFQ010000164.1, read on the forward strand.
ACCGGCCGCGAGGGTCGAGCCATCGCCCAACGCGTCGTCGATGCCCGGAGCCGCCAGCGCTCCCAGGGCGCCGCAGGCGACGAGCAGCAGGAGCGTCGCGACGGGGCCGAGCCGGCGCTCGAGGCCGGGGACGAAGAGCGCCATCGCCAGGCCGATCGCGAACAGGTAGCCGATGTCGTCGTAGACGAACGGCGCGGCGAGGTAGTGCCACCACGGGTTGGCCGCCGGGGGACCACTGACGATGCCCAGGTCGGACAGGCTCAGGCCGGCTCCTCGCTGGACGATGAGCAGGACCGCCGGCCCGAGGATCGCGGCCAGCGTCACGTACGGGCGCTCGGTGGCGAGCGACAGCCTCCTCAGGCGCTCGCGGCGTTCGCGGCGCTCCGCGGCGCGGCGACGGCGGCGTTCGCGCCGGGTCTCCTGTGCCTCGAGGCCATCCCCGCGCCGCTCGAGCTTCGGAGCGCGCTTGCGGAGACGGGTGCCGCAGTAGGGGCACTCCGTGACGTAGGGACTCACCTCCGAGCCGCAGCTCTTGCAGACGACGCTCAGCTCAGTCTCGGCCACACCCGGAGAATAGCCCCGGGCCGCGGACTCGCTAGGCGTGCGTGTCGGCGACCATCTCCTCAACGAGCTTCGAGAGGTCACGGTGGCGATTCCAGTGCAGCAGCTGGCGGTGGGCGCCGCTCCTCCCCCGCAGCAGGTCATCCACCAGCTCGAGCTCGGCGCTGCAGCCGAGCTCCGCGGCATCGTCCTGGAGCTCGCGGACGAGCGCGTCCGCCATGCGCTCGGCCGGCAGCTGCTCGCCGCGGCGGAAGTCGATGAGCGTGCCGTCCATGCCCCTGAGGGCGGCGCGCACCTTGTTGTCGTCGATCAGCTCGGTTGGGAAGCCGACCAGCGGCTCCTCGGCGTCGTGCAGCGCGGTCATGCGGTGCGCCAGCGAGATCGTGAGCGCCGCGAGCGCGATCGTGTGCTCGAGCGTCGTCTGCTGATCGAAGATGCGCGTCTCGACCGTGCCCAGGTTCGGATGCGGCCTGACATCCCACCACAGGTACGTGTAGTCCTCGATCGCCCCGCCGCGCATCATCTGCTCGACGCGGTTCGAGTAGATCTCCCAGGTGCCGTAGTGCGGCGGCACCCCCGCCCGCGGAAATGCGCGGAAGACGGGCGTGCGCGTGGACATCATCCCGGTCAGGCTGCTGCGCCAGAACGGCGAGTTGGCCGACAGGGCCAGGAGCAGCGGCAGGAACAGCCGGATCCCGTCGGCGACGTAGATGGCGCGATCGGGTCCGTTCACCGCCACGTGGACGTGCGTGCCGAAGATCAGCTCCTGGCGTGCGATGAACCCGAGCTCGGAGATGAGCTCCTTGTAGCGGGGACGCTCGACGATCTTCTGGTCCTCCCATCGGGCGAACGGGTGCGTCCCGGAGGCGGCCACCTTGAGCCCGCGGTCCTCGGCGATGTCGGCCAGCATGCGCCGCAGCGCCCGGAGCTCCTCACCGGCCTCGCCCACGGTCTGGCACGGCTTGGTGGCGATCTCGAGCACGGACTGCATGAGCTCCGGCTTCACCTGGCCCTCTCGATCCGGAGGCACCGCGGCGAGGATCGCCTCGATCTCCTGCGCCAGGCTGAGATCGCCCTCGTGGAGCAGCATCAGCTCCTCCTCGATGCCGATCGTGAACGGCGGGCCGTTGAAGCTGTGGTCGAGCATGATGTGCCGGCCGCGGCGCCGCGGCCGCCGGGCGCCCAAAGGGCGCGCGGTTATTATCCGTGCCCGCCCCCCGGCAAACCTGCAGGGTAAGTCTCGCGACAGGAGAGGAAGCGCTAACGGACATGGAGATCAAGACCGCAACGGAGCAGAAGTCCCTTCTCGCCACCCTCGCCCCGGGCAAGCGCACGCGCCTGCGCCGCCTTCTGTTCGAGTTCGGGCCGGGCCACGGAACGTTCCTCTTCCTGCCGATCGACCAGGGAATCGAGCACGGTCCGCGCGACTTCTTCCCCAATCCGGCGTCCAAGGACCCCGAGTATCAGTTCCACCTCGCGGCCGAGGCCGGCTACTCCGCGATCGCCTGCCAGATCGGCCTGGCGACGAAGTACTACCCGGACTACGCCGGCCAGGTCCCCCTGATCCTGAAGGTGAACGGCAAGACCGACGTCCCGCCGTCGGACGACGCCCTATCGACCACCAACGCCTCGGTCGAGGATGCGGTGCGACTGGGCGCCGACGCCGTCGGCTACACGCTCTACGTCGGATCGCCGCGCCAGGACGTCGATCTCCACCAGCTGAAGGGCGTCCGCGAGGAATGCGACCGCTACGGCATGCCGCTCGTCATCTGGGCCTATCCGCGCGGCTCCGCGATCGAGAAGAAGGGCGGTCGCGACTCCTTCTACGCGATCGACTACGCGGCCCGCATGGCGATGGAGATGGGGGCCGACATCGTCAAGCTCAACATTCCGAAGATCGACCCGGAGAAGGACAAGGACTCGCCCGCGCCGTACAACGAGCTGGAGATCTCGCAGGAGGAGGCCGTGCGCCAGGTGGTCGAGTCGGCCGGCCGGGCGCTCGTCGTCCTTTCCGGCGGCTCGAAGGTCGACGACGAACAGCTGCTCCAGCAGACCCGCTTCATCATGGAGGCCGGCGGCTCGGGCGTGATCTACGGCCGCAACGTCTGGCAGCGCGACCACTCCGAGGCGCTCGAGATCATCGACCAGATCAAGGAAGTGCTGCTCTCGAGCGTGACGCGCATTCCGTAAGGCTTGTTCTGGCCGGGCGGCGGGACCGTCCGGCGTGCACCGAGGAAGGCCCTCCCCATCCATGGGTCGGCGCTTCGCTCGCCGTCGCAATCCCTGCTCCTCAGCCTTCCTCGGCCCACGCCGGACATCCCGCCGCTGCTTCCCCTACTTGCCCTCCCGCGGGGGGCGCGGCATCGTCGGGTGTGGTTGGTAAGGGCATGAAGCCCAGGCCTGGCATTGGTGCGTTGTTGCTGCTCGTTCTCGGTGCCTGGTTGCTCATCCAGGGCTGTGGGAGCGGCGAGGGCGGCGATGAGTCGGGCTTCGCGGCCGAGGAGTCCGTGCGGGCCCGTGTGGTTCGGGTCGTCGACGGCGACACGATCGTCGCCTCGGTTGACGGGCAGGACGAGTACGTCCGCTATATCGGCGTCGATACGCCCGAGACCGTCAAGCCGGACACGCCGGTTCAGTGCTACGGGCCGAAGGCGAGCGACGAGAACCACCGGCTGGTCGAGGGGCGGACGGTGCGGCTCACCTTCGACCGCGAGGCGCGCGACGACTACGGGCGGCTCCTGGCGTACGTCTATGCGGGCGAGCGGTTCGTCAACGGGGCGCTGGTCCGGGGCGGGTACGCGCGCACGCTGGCGATCGCGCCGAACACGTCGCGCGCCGGGCAGCTGGACCGGCTCGCCACCCGCGCTGCCAGGACCGGGCGGGGGCTGTGGGGCGCCTGCTGACCCGTAACCGGTGCTAGAGAATCCGGTAGGCGAGGCTCATCTCGCTCCTCTTTTCGCAGTTGCTGATTGAACGCTAAAAAGCCGCTAGTAGCGATCGGCATCCGGCGAACCGCTGTTCGCGCAGGAATCGTTTGCTAGTTTCAGGCCCCCGTCGCGGATCTTGGCTCAGCGCGACGCCCCTGGCACAAACGTTCTTCCTGGAGCAGCGGCATGAGGATGCACGACAGCATTTCCCAGTTCGAGCTGGCGTTCGAACAGGAGGCCGCGCTCGAACGTCGGCGGCGTCATCAGCTTCGACAGCGCGCCGCGAACCGCTCGCGGGCGCGGCGCATTCAGCGGACCGAGCAGCACGGCACGGTCGCGTTCGGCGTCCTCGTCGTCGCGCTCACGCTCACCGTCGTCGTGGTGACCGTCGTCATGTTCGAGACGCTCGCGTGGCTGATGGGCTAGCCGAGCGCTAGCCCAAGCCCCAACACCTGTGATACGAGCTAATCCGTCGTCGAGAGGTCGCCGAGTGCCTTGTCGACGTGCTTTCGCGCCCCGCCGTCCTCCGACATCTGCTCTTCCTTGATGGAGAGGTAGACCTCCTTGCGGAACACCGGAATGTCGCGCGGCGCGGTGATGCCGAGCCGGATCTTGTCTCGCGACACTGCAAGGACGGACACCTCGACGTCGTCGCCAATCATGATGCTCTGATTCGTCTTTCTCGTTAGGACGAGCATCTCGCCTCCATTCGAGCCATCCCGGCCCCATGGGCCGCTAACCGAATTCAGAGTAACCACTTGTGCGGCGCTGCGCCACCCACAACCGTCATCGGGCCGTCCGTTAGCATCACGCGCCCGCACGGAGCCATACGAATGGCCAGGAAACCGCTCCGCTCACAGCTCAACCAGATCCGCGCCTGGGTGCGCCAGGGGCGCACGGATGCCTGGATCGCCCACCAGCTCGAGGTCTCGGCCTCGGAGCTGCGGGAGTTCCGCCGCCGCCACGAGCTCTCGCCCGAGGACGAGGAAGCCGGTGAGGTGGAGCTTCGCGACGAGATCGAGGCCGAGATCGAGGCGCTGAGCGACGCGGCCGAGGAGGAGGAGCAGGAGGAGGAGCCCGCCGAGGGCGAGGAGGCGGAGGCTGACGCCGAGAAGGGCGAGGGCGAGCCCGGCGGTGGGCGCCGCCGCCGCAGGCGGCGCCGGCGCCGAGGAGGCGGAGGCGGCGAGCGAGCCGGCGCGGCGATGCAGGCCACGTTCGACCACGGCGAGGCGGACGGCTATGGCCTCTGGCTCGACCCGGCGGTCCAGGACGACCCGGTCTACAGCGAGCACTGGGCCGGCCACCGCCGCGTCGAGGTGACGATCGAGCCCGACCGGATCGTCGTCAAGCGCGTCTAGCGGCTCCGAGGCCGAGGCGGCGGCCCTTTCCGTCTCTCCCACTTCTGGGCTCGAGGTTCCACAGTTCGTCCCCGGCGCGCGCGAGGTCGTTGCGCAGGTCGTCGAGGGTGCGCAGCTCGTGCGCGTCGACGCCGGCGGCCAGGAGCTGGCGCATCTTCCGCAGCCGCACCGCGACCGGCTGATCCGAGAACAGGTAGAGCGAGATGCCCGCGTCGTACTCGCTCTCCTTCGCGATGGGGATCCCACCCTCGTTCCCCGTGCGGCGCAGCAGCTGCACCAGCCGTGCGCCCTCGGCACCCGGATCGATCATCTCGTTGCCGGTGTCGTCTCCGTCCCCCGCGGCGGGCACGAGCGACGCATCCGGGAGACGATCCGTCACCGCGGCGCGCAGCGCGTCCCGCTCATCCGAGTCGAGGGACCGGAGCCCGGCGCGCTTTTTGAACTGGAGCACCGACCGCCGGCCGACGGCGGTCCGCACGATGTGGCCGATCGGGCCCCAGTGGTGCTCGGGAATGATCCGCAGCAGGAACAACAGGGCAAGCCAAACCAGCATCACGGCGGCGATCGCCGGCAGCTGGACCCACTTGTCGGCCGGATGGGCGAAGTGGTAGGCGACCGCGAGCGCGACCGCGACCACCGTCGCCTGGGCCAGGGCGACGTAGGGCAGCTTGATCGGCGTGTCGCCGAACTGCGTCAGCGCGAGCATCGCCAGCGACGGGATGATGAACGCGGCGATCATGGCCGCCGGCGGCGCGTAGATGCCCCAATCGGTGAAGCTCAGAAGGCCGACGCACAGGCCGATGTACGCAATGGCCACGAAGATCGCCGAGCCGATGAACATCCGCCTGCGTTTCCTGTAGGTGCCGGACATGGCGATCGTCCGGAACATGGCGGGCATCGACATGGCGGCCGCGGTCAGAGGCACCAGCGGGGCGACGGATTCGAACTTCTCGCCGCCGACGGCGATCAGGATCTCCCCTCCCAGCACCATCGCCAGGATCGCGGTGAGCGTCAGCAGGTAGAAGTAGGCGAGCATCTGGCCCTGCGCGACAGCGATTCCGTACTCGCGGCGAAACGCCTCGTAGGCGGCCGTCTTGCGGATCGGCCGCAGCGCCATCCGGAA
>JBKPFQ010000165.1:0-22144 GCA_046728915.1 Actinomycetota bacterium
ACGGCCGTTCCTCCCCTTCGCTTCGTCGGCCACACGAGTGGGGCAACCACCCTGGACGCGCTGGCGCCGGCGCGTGAAGCAGGCGCCGACGTGTTCTCGCTTCACCCGCTCCAGACGATCCCGGACGGCGATGCGGACCTCGTCGGCGCGCCGTGCGCGATCGCTGGCTCGAGCGACGCTGCGGTCGCGCTCGCGCGAGAGCTGGGTACCCGCATTGAGATGCGCACGTTCGAGGTTACGGATGAACACCGCGCCGCCTACCACGCGGCCGCCGCGATGGCCTCGAATCTGCTCGTTGCCCTCGAGGAGTGCGCGGCCGAGCTCCTGAGCCGAACCGGCGTCGATCCCGACGCCCGGGAGCTCCTGACCCCCCTGGTGCTTCGCACGGCGGCGAACTGGGCCGAGCGCGGACCCAGGGCCCTCACCGGCCCGATCGCCCGTGGTGACGCCGCCACGGTGGAGCGACACCTCGAGGCATTGCGGTCCGAGGCACCGGAACTGGTGCCCGTCTACGAGGCGCTCACGGAGCGAGCCCGCGCCCTGGCCGCGGCCACGGACGTGCGGACATGATCGTCGCTCGCCACAAGGCCGAGCTGCGGGACGCCCTTCGCCCGTCGCGCCGTGAGGGGAGGACGATCGGCCTCGTGCCGACGATGGGCTACCTGCACGAGGGACATCTCTCGCTGCTCCGCGGAGCGCGGAAGCGGTGCGACGTGGTCGTGATGAGCCTGTTCGTCAATCCGGCACAGTTCGGTCCTGGCGAGGACCTCGAGAGCTATCCGCGCGACGAGGCCCGCGATCTCGAGCTCGCGGAGGGCGCCGGCGTCGACGTCGTCTACGCGCCGCCGGTCGACGAGGTCTACCCGGACGGATTCGCGACCACGGTCGAGGTTGGTGGCGGGCTCACCGACGTGCTGGACGGCTCACCAAGGCAGCGGGGGCCGGAGCACTTCCGCGGCGTCACGACAGTCGTCGCGAAGCTCTTCAACGCGGTGGGGCCGGACGTCGCCTTCTTCGGGCAAAAGGACGCGCAGCAGGCGGTCGTTCTCCGCCGCATGGCACGGGATCTGGATTTCCCGGTGGAGATCGAGGTCTTCCCCACGGTCCGCGAGCCGGACGGGCTCGCGATGAGCTCCCGGAACGCGTACCTGGGGCCCGAGGACCGCAAGCAAGCGCTGGCGCTCAGCCGCGCCCTGTGGGCCGCCGAGTCCATCGCCGCCTCGGGCGAGACGCGGACCGAGGCCGCCCTGGCGGCCGCGCGCGCCGAGCTCGAGGGAGCCGGCATCGAGCCCGAGTACCTCGAGGCGCGGGATGCGGAGACACTCACGCCCGCAGCATCGCTCAACGGCAGGCCAGTGCTGATCGCCGTGGCCGCTCGGGTGGGACCGGCACGACTTATCGACAACACCGTGATCGGAGGCTGAATTTGCAGCGGCAGATGCTGAAGTCGAAGATCCACCGAGCGACGGTGACGGGGTGCGATCCCGACTACGTGGGGAGCATCACCCTGGATCCCGAGCTGATGCGGAGCGCCGACGTGATCCCGAACGAGCAGGTTTACGTGTGGGACATCGACAACGGCGCCCGCTTCGTCACCTACGTGATCGAGGATGAGCCGGGCACCGGCGCCGTGCAGGTGAACGGCGCCGCGGCGCGTCTCGTGAGCGAGGGCGACAAGGTCATCGTCGCCTCGTTCGGCGCCTACGACGAGCGAGATCTCCGTGCCTACGCCCCGATCGTCGTCCACGTGGACGATCGCAACCGGATCGCCCGCGTCGATTCCCATCCCGAGGTGCTGTTCGAAACCAGCCGCGCCCGTTCCCAACGGGCACCTGGGGCTGGTTTCTCACGCGCTCGCCATCCGGGCCCGCTCGACTCCTCCCTCGCCTCCGAGGCGGACTTCGAGATTCCGGGCAGCCTGATCCATGAAGGGAGCTACCGATGAGCACGTTTCCACAGGAGCCGCAACCACACTTCGCTGACCGAGACCGGGTGACCCTGCCGTGCCTGGCGGAGATGAAGGCGAACGGTGAGCCGATCGTGATGGTCACGGCCTATGACTTTCCCTCGGCGCGCGTGGCCGAGGAGGCCGGCGTGGACATCGTTCTCGTCGGCGACACGGCCGCGATGGTGGTTCTGGGCTACGAGGCGACCACGCCCGTGGGCATGGACGAGATGGTGACCATGGCCTCAGCGGTCCGCCGGGGACTACGCACGCCACTTCTGATCGGGGACATGCCGTTCGGCTCCTACGAGCGCTCGAACGAGCACGCGATCGAGAACGCGCAGCGCTTCGTGCGCGAGGCCGGTTGCGACGCCGTGAAGCTCGAGCGCGGCGGGCCGTCGGTGGAGCGCGCCCGGGCGATCGCCGGCTCCGGCATCCCGGTCATGGGGCACGTTGGGCTGACGCCGCAGTCGGCCAGCGCCCTCGGGGGCTTCAAGGCGCAGGGCAAGACCGTCGACTCGGCGAAGCAGATCGCCCACGACGCGCATGAGCTGCAGTCGGCGGGATGCTTCGCGATCGTGTTCGAAGCGGTTCCGGCGGCGGTCACCGACGCGCTGATGCCGCACATCCACGTGCCCGTGATCGGGATCGGCGCGGGACTCTCAACGGACGGTCAGGTGCTCGTGTTCCACGACCTCCTGGGCATCACCGCCGGTCGGACGCCGAAGTTCGTCAAGCGCTACGCCGAGGTCTACGACCAGATGGTCACCGGAGTGCGCGCCTACGCCGAGGACGTGCGCTCCCGCCACTTCCCAGACGCCGACCACGTGTACTCGGCCGATCCGGACGCGGTCGCCGAGCTGCGGGCCTACCTCGACCAGGGAAGCCTCGCGACGTCCCCCTGGGACTGGTAGCCGCGAGGGAGGCGACGCGCAGGCCGTAACCCGCCGCCCGCGGCGGGGTAATGATCGTGTCGATTCGCACGAAGCGAATCCTTCTCAGGAGGTAATCCAGATGGAGATGCTGAAGCGGCTCGAGCCCGTGGCTCTGTTGCTGATGTTCTGCGGTGCCCTCAACTGGGGCATCGTCGGCATCACCGACGGCGACACCAACGTGCTCTCGTCGATCTTCGGAAGCGGCACCCTGCTGAACGTCGTCTACGTCATCATCGGCGTGTCGGCGCTCGTGTTCGTGCCCAGGCTGATGGAGGCCCTTCACATCCGAGGGCCGCACCCGCGGGGCGCGTAGGCAGAAGCGACATCGCAGCGACGCGAGCCGGGCCAATGGCCCGGCTCGCCTCTTGTTACGTTGCGAGCGTGGCGGTGCACACCAGCGAGATCCAGCTCTCCACGCGCGGCCACTCGGACATCGTGGACATCACCCGCCGGGTGCAGGCGGCCGTCGCCGAGGCGGGGACCGGCGACGGACAGGCGACGGCCTTCGTCCGCGGCTCGACCGCAGCGATCACCACGATGGAGTTCGAGCCCGGGGGCGTTCACGACCTCCGCGCCCTCCTCGACCGCCTGATTCCGGTTCATGGCGATTACGAGCACAACCGCCTCAACCACGACACGAACTCGCATGCCCATCAGCGCGCCTCGATCGTGGGTGCATCGGAGGTCGTGCCCGTCGAGGGCGGGCGTTTGGCGCTCGGGACGTGGCAGCAGCTCGTCCTGATCGACTTCGACGATCGGGCGCGGGAGCGCACGGTCGTGATCCAGGTGGTGTCCTAGGCGCTCAGCCGGGGTCTTCCAGGCCCTTCTCACGCAACTCTTCGAGTGCCCCTGGTCGCTTCTCCAGGCCGGTCAGGCCCATCCCGCGGAGCACACCCGGCGCCTTCGTGAACTGGATGTCGCGGTAGTCGACGATCTGGACGAGATTGCCCCAGGGATCCCGGAAATCCAGGAACCTGCCACGGGAGATCTCCACCCCGGCCTCTTCGAGCGCGGCCCGGACGGCCGGCTTGTCGTCGACGACGAGGCCGAAGTGCCGAGCTCGGTCGGGCGGTCCCGGATCGCCCTCCGAGAGCGCGATGAACTGGTCGCCCATGTCGATGAAGGCCATGCCCGCCATGCGATCGACCCGCTCGATGGCGAAGAGTTGCCCGTGGAAGTCCAGGGCCTCGTCGATGTCACCAACCTCCAGGGCGACGTGATTGATTCCCACCAGGCGTGGCCGTTCGCTCATCGGCTCGATTCTTGCGCGATTCCGAGCTCAGCGCGAACCGCCGCGGCGGACGGCGCGATCTCTCGCTCCAGACGCTGGAGCAGATCCCGCCAGCCGGCGTGCATCTCGATCGCGCTGCGGACGCGCTCGACGCCGCCACCCAGGTCGCCACCCTGCACCATCGCCAGGCCGGCCCAGAAGAGCAGCTCGTCGTTTGCCGGCGCGAGCTCCGCCGCGCGGCGGTAGCGGTCCGCGGCCTCGTCGTGGCGGCCCTCGCCGACCAGGTCGTCGCCCTCCGAGGCCACGGCATACGCGTCGGCAAGGTCGAGGAGTCGCCGCAGCTCTCCGAGGGGATCCGGGTGATCCTCCACGCGAAGCTCCACGCTCCGCCGCCACTGCTCGCCCTCGGCGGGGACGACTACGAGCGCCGCCGACTGGCGGCCGCGGACGTCCCCCCCGGCCGCCTCGCCGGCGTCCAGCGCGGCCAGCAGGCGGCGAGGGAGAGAGTCGGTCGCCGCCGTGAACGCCTCGGCCATCGCCGGCCACACCTCGGGGCCGGACATCATGTTCGCCTGCGTGCTGAATCCGTCGCCTTCCGTGTGGCCAGCGTATGGGATGCAGCCTTCGCCGGTGTGGACCGCCGTCGCGCCGTTCGCATCGACGACCGCCACCTGCCTCACGCGAGCCTGCTCGTCGCCGGCCAGCAGCTCGTCGAGCGCCTGCTGGGGAGCATGGCCGCCGCGCAGGCGCTCCAGGAGCCGCGGCCCGTAGGCGGGCTCGGCGATCGACTGGGTCGCCACCGCCCCGACCCCGGGCTCGGCCCAGGAGACGATCGACCCGACCGAGAACCAGTGGGACTGAACGGCGACGCCGAGCTCGCCGGTTCCGGGATCCCGGGCAACGAGCGAATACGTCCCGCGCCGCATCGCTCAGCCCCGACCCGACGCTCGGGGTGGTTTTGGCGCGATTTGACGCCCTATCGCCGGTATGCGGCGATAAGGCGTCAACGGCGCGAGCGGAGCGTTGTGCAAGGCGGTCACGGGCCGACGGGGGCGTTCGACTTCAGCGCATCGACCTTCCAATCTCCGTCCTCCCTCACGAGGGACACGGTGATCTTGTCGCCGCCGTAGAGGCCGCCGTCAGGAGCGACCTTCGCGGATGCCTCGCGCCGGGAGTGACCGCCACCGAGGATTGCACGCATGGTCACGTCGTCGAAATGAACTGAGCTCGCGGCGCTCTTCGAGGATTGAGCCTGTACACAGCCCTGCCTTCCCCCATACGCAGCCTGAAGGTAATGCGCCGTCACATAGCTGCTTGCGCAGGCCTTCGTTGGATCGGCCGAGACCAGCACGGCCTCGACGGCCTGCCGAATGGTCGTGTGAGCCTGTGCTACCTGCTCAGTGGTGGTCTGACTGCTGGTGGTGGAGCTACTGGTCGCCGTTCTCTGAGAGGAGGTAGTGGTCGGCGCGCCAGCCGAGCTGGTCGTGCCGTTGGGGGTGCTCCCCTCATCGCCCCCTCCGCCACATCCGCCGGCCGCGATCGATGCAAAGGCCAGCCCCACGACAACCGCCGCAACCCCTCGCGCACCATGAGCGCCGCGATCCCGAGATCCGTCAGGCACGCCGCTAATCAACCACTTCCCCCTCCCCCCTGCGCTCAAAGTCGATCTCGCGGATCACCTTCGCCGGGATTCCCGCGGCGATCACGCGCGGTGGCAGGCTCTCGGTCACCACCGAATTGGCGCCGATCACGCAGCGCTCGCCGATCTCGACGCCGCTTGTCACCACGCAGTTCGCACCGAACCAGCAGTTGGGGCCGATGCGGACGGGGCCCTTCGACGTGAAGCCCTGCCAGGTGATGGGCTTCGTCGGGTCGTCGAAGCGGTGCGCCGCATCGCCGACGAAGCAGGCGTTGGCGAACATGACGTGGTCACCGATCTCAATGCGGTCGTAGGCCGCCAGCATCACGTTCCGGTTGAGGAAGCAGCCCTTGCCGATCCGGATCCGGGCCTCGGGCGAGAGGGTCAGCCAGCAGCCCGGCTCGAGCAGGGTTCCGTCGCCGATCTCGAGACGACCATCGTCCAAGGCCTCGAGCACCTCGCCCTCCACAGGAAAGCGGATGAAGGCGCCGGCCCGGGCCATGTGCCGGTTGATGCGCCAGCGGCGCCGCAACCGGCGATTGCGCTCATACCAGCGCCGCTTGACCCACCAGAGCCGCCAGCCGGAGAGCTCGGACGCGTCAGTCCCCATTGAGCTCGAGCGTCTCCACTCGCTCACCCCGGCCGATCAGGACCTCGGTCACGAGCTGGGGCGGGAACAGCCCATGCTCGACGATTCCCGGGATGGAAGCCAACCAGGCGGCAAGCTCGGCCGGATCCCGAATCGGGCCGCGGTAATCGGCGATCAGGCCGCCGTCGGGGCTGTCGGGGACGTCGCGCAGGTCGGCCTCCCCGATCTCGCGCAAGGTGGCTGCCAGACCGAACTTCGCAAGCTCCAGGGGTACCGGCGGCGACAATTCGTCCACCGGCTTCGTTGAATCGGCGATCACGACGAACCGGTCGGCGGCGGCCGCCACGATCTTCTCTCGGAAATGGGCGCCGCCACCGCCCTTGATCAACCAGCCATCGGGATTGACCTGGTCGGCGCCGTCGATAGCGATGTCGAGGCGATCGATCTCGTCGAAGCTGCCTACCCCCATGCCCAGCCGCCGCGCCGCGCCCTCCGTCGCGACCGAGGTGGCCACGCAATGGACTCGCAAGCCCCTCGCCGATAGGGCGGGGAGGAGGAAGGCGACCGTCGAGCCGGTTCCCAGGCCGACTCTCATCCCGTCCTCGACGAGCTCCGCCGCCGCCTCGGCGGCCACCCGCTTCTCGGTATCGGTCGCCGATTCACGGGACACGGCCGTGCAATCTAAAGCGATCCGCGGAGAGCGTCCGGGCTGTTATGAAATCGTTTAGATCACTCCGCGCGCGTTGGTCTAGGATCGAAGCGATGGCGACCGTCGCTCAGCCAGTCGCGACCGACATCGACACTCTGTGCATCAACACGATCAGGACGCTGTCGATCGACGCGATTCAGAAGGCCAATTCGGGTCATCCGGGGACGCCGATGGCGATGGCGCCCGTCGCCTACACGCTGTGGCAGCGCTTCCTTCGCTTCGACCCCTCCGATCCGATCTGGCCGAATCGCGATCGCTTCGTGCTCTCGGCCGGGCACGCGTCGATGCTCCTCTACTCGTTGCTTCACCTGGCGAAGGTGGAGGCGGTGGATCCTGACTACGAGGTGCTGGGCGAGCCGTCGGTGAGCTTGGACGACATCAAGTCGTTCCGCCAGCTCGACTCCCACGCGGCCGGCCACCCCGAATACCACCTGACCTCGGGCGTGGAGACCACGACGGGGCCGCTCGGCCAGGGCATCGCCACCACGGTCGGGATGGCGATCGCCGGCAAGTGGCTCCAGGCCAGATATGGGAGCCATCTCTACGACTTCGACGTCTACGCGATCGGGGGCGACGGCGACTTGATGGAGGGCGTCTCGCACGAGGCGGCCTCGATCGCCGGCCACCAGCGCCTCGACAACCTCTGCTGGATCTACGACAACAACCACATCTCGATCGACGGACACACCGAGATCACCTACGAGGACGACGTCGCGGCCCGCTTCATGGGCTATCACTGGAACGTCACCAGGGTCGGCGACGCGAATGACCTCGAGCTCCTGACTCGCGCATTCGAGGAGTTCCGTGAGGAGAGGGACCGTCCGACCCTGATCATCGTCGACAGCCACATCGGCTACGGCTCACCGCACAAACAGGACACCGCCGAGGCGCACGGCGAGCCGCTGGGCGAGGAGGAGGTACGCGAGACCAAAAGGGCCTACGGCTGGCCGGAGGACGCCCGGTTCCTGGTCCCCGACGGCGTGTACGAGCACTTCGCCCGCGGAGTCGGCGAGCGGGGCCGCCGGCTGCACACCGAATGGGAGCAGCGCGTCGCCGATGCCGGCCCCGAGGTCGCCGGCGAGATCGACCAGATGCAGCGCCGGACCCTGCCCGACGGCTGGGACGCGGACATCCCGAGCTTCGAGGCGGACGAGAAGGGCATGGCGACACGCAAGGCCTCCCACCAGGTGTTGAACGCGATCGCGCCGCGGGTGCCCTGGCTCCTGAGCGGCTCCGCCGACCTCACCGGCTCGGCGGCAAGCGGCCTCGACTTCGAGGGCGCTTCGGATTTCCAGGTCGAGAATCGCAAGGGCCGGCAGCTCCATTACGGGATCCGCGAGCATGAGTCGGCCGCGATCTCCAACGGCCTCTCCCTCAGCAAGCTGCGCCCGGTCTGGTCGACCTACCTGATCTTCTCGGACTACGCGCGGCCGGCAATCCGGCTGTCGGCGCTGATGGAGCTGCCGGTGATCCACTGGTTCAGCCACGACTCGATCGGCTTGGGAGAGGATGGCCCGACCCACCAGCCCGTAGAGCAGCTCGCGGGCCTGCGCGCGATGCCAGGCCTGAACGTCATCCGCCCCTGCGACGCGAACGAGGTCGCCGAGGCGTGGCGCGTGATGATGCAGCAGCGCCACCAGCCCACCGCGCTCGTGCTCACCCGCCAGAACGTGCCGGTGCTCGACCGCTCGAAGTACGCATCCGCGGGGGGCCTGGCGCGCGGAGGTTACGTGCTGGCCGACTCCGACGGGGAGCCCGAGGTCATCCTGATCGGCACCGGCAGCGAGGTATCGCTCGCCGTCGGCGCGTATGAGGAGTTACGCTCGGAAGGCGTGCGAGCCCGCGTCGTCAGCCTTCCGTCCTGGTACCTCTTCGATCTGGAGCCCGAGGACTACCGGGAAAGCGTCCTACCGAAGTCCGTTCAGGCCCGCGTCGCGGTCGAGCAGGCATCGACACTGGGCTGGGATCGCTATGTCGGGCCGCAGGGTCAGATCGTCGGTATGCACACGTTCGGCGCCTCGGCGCCGCTGAAGGAAGTGCAGCGAAAGTTCGGGTTCACGCCCGAGCGAGTTGCCGAGGCAGCGAAGGAGCTCTTGAAATGAAGCCAACGCAAAAACTCCACGAACTGGGCCAGAGCCTGTGGCTCGACAACATCACCCGCGACATGCTCAGCGACGGGACGCTCGCCCGTTACATCGATGAGCTGTCGATCACCGGCCTGACGTCGAACCCCACGATCTTCGACAAGGCGATCACCCAGGGCGATGCCTACGACGAGCAGATCACCGAGCTGACCGAGCACGGGTTGAGCCCGGAGGACACCTTCTTCGCCGTCGCGATCCGCGACCTCCAGGGCGCCGCGGACCTGTTCGCGCCCGTCCACGAGCGCACGGACGGCGTCGACGGCTTCGTCTCGCTGGAGGTGTCGCCCCTGCTCGCCGAAGATGCCCAGGCGACGATCGAGCAGGTCCGGAGGCTCCGCGACGAGGGCGACCGCGACAACCTGTTCATCAAGATCCCCGGCACCGTCGCGGGGCTCGAGGCGATCGAGGAGTCGATCTACGCCGGGATTCCGGTGAACGTCACGCTCCTCTTCTCGACCGACCAATACCTGGCGGCCGCTGAGGCCTACATGCGCGGGATCGAGCGCCGGATCAGCGAGAATCTCGACCCGGCCGTCCCCTCCGTCGCCTCGCTGTTCATCAGCCGATGGGACGTGGCGGTCGCCGACGAGGTCTCGGACGAGCTCCGTAACCGGCTCGGGATCGCGGTCGGAAAGCGCACCTACCGCGCCTACCGCGACCTGCTCGACTCCGATCGCTGGCAGAGGCTGGCGGACGGTGGCGCCAGGCCACAGCGGCTCCTCTTCGCGAGCACCGGCACGAAGGACCCGAACGCATCCGACGTCCTCTACATAGAGGCGTTCGCGGCGCCGGACACGATCAACACGATGCCCGACAAGACGCTGCTCGCCTTCGCGGACCACGGAGAGGTCGGCGATCCGATCCCGGCCGACGGCGGCGACGCGGATGAGGTGCTGACCGCGTTCCAGGCCGCGGGCATCGACACGGACGAGCTCGCGGCGAGGCTTCAGCGCGAGGGAGCCGAGGCGTTCAGCAAGAGCTGGAACGACCTCTTGCAATCGATCGAGTCGGAGTCGCGCAGGCTCGCGACCACAGGGTGAGCAGGGCTTAGTCCCCGGGCTGCACCGGAAAGGAGAATCGCGATGCAACTCGGAATGATCGGCCTGGGCCGCATGGGCGCGAACATGGTCCGGCGCCTGATGCGGGCCGGTCACGAGTGCGTGGTCTTCGACCTCAGCCCGGACTCGGTGAAGGCGCTCGCCGACGAGGGCGCCGTGGGCTCGGAGTCAATGGAGGACTTCATCGGCAAGCTCGAGAAGCCGCGATCCGTGTGGCTGATGGTCCCGGCGGCGGTGGTCGACTCGACCCTCGACTCGCTCATCCCGCTGCTCGACGAGGGCGACGCGGTGATCGACGGCGGCAACTCGTACTACCGGGACGACGTCCGGCGCGCCGCCCGCCTATCCGAGCACAAGATCGACTATGTCGACACCGGCACGAGCGGCGGCGTCTGGGGGCTCGACCGCGGCTACTGCCTGATGATCGGCGGTCCCGACGGGGCAGTCGAGCGGCTTGATCCGATCTTCGCCACGCTTGCGCCGGGCGTCGAGTCAGCCGAGCGGACCCCAGGGCGCGAGGGCGACCCGACGCCGTCCGAGCAGGGCTACCTGCACTGCGGTCCCAGCGGCGCCGGTCACTTCGTGAAGATGGTCCACAACGGGATCGAGTACGGGGTGATGGCCGCCTATGCCGAGGGCCTGAACGTCCTCAGGAACGCCAACGTCGGCAAGGCGGAGCAGGAAGTCGACGCCGAGACGGCCCCGCTCGAGCACCCCGATTACTACCAGTACGACATCGACATCCCCGAGGTCACGGAGGTCTGGCGGCGCGGGAGCGTGATCGGCTCGTGGCTCCTCGACCTGACGGCCCAGGCCCTCCAGGAATCCCCTGACCTGGCCGACTACGAAGGGCGCGTCTCGGATTCGGGCGAGGGACGGTGGACCTCGATCGCGGCGATCGACGAGGGCGTCCCCGCCCCCGTTCTCAGCATGGCTCTGTACTCCAGGTTCGCCTCGCGCGGCCTCGACGACTTCGCCGACAAGGTCCTCTCGGCGATGCGCAAGGAGTTCGGCGGACACGCTGAGAAAGCCGCCTCGTGACCCAGGTTCCCACGGTCACGCCGCTCACCGAGCGCGATTCCTGGAGGGCGCTTGCGCGCCACTACCAGGAGGTCCGGGGCTCGCACGTGCGCGAGCTGTTCGACGGCGATCCCGGTCGGGGCGAGCGCCTGGTCGCGGAGGGCGCCGGCCTCTAGCTCGACTACTCGAAGAACCGGATCACCGACGAGACGATCGAGCTGCTAGTCGCGCTGGCTGACGACTGCGGGATGCCGGAGCGCCGCGAGGCGATGTTCCGCGGCGACCGGATCAACGTGTCGGAGAACCGCTCCGTGCTCCACGTCGCCCTTCGCATGCCCCGCGACCGGTCCCTGGTCGTCGACGGCGTCGACGTCGTCAAGGAGGTGCACGAGGTGCTCGACCGCATGGCGGCCTTCTGCGAGAAGGTGCGAAGCGGAGAGTGGCGCGGGCACACGGGCAAGGCGATCCGCAACGTGATCAACATCGGGATCGGCGGCTCGGACCTCGGGCCGGTGATGGCATACGAGGCGCTGCGCCACTACTCGAGGCGCGACATGACCTTCCGCTTCGTCTCCAACGTGGACGGCACCGACTTCGTCGAGTCGACCCGCGACCTGGATCCCGAGGAGACGCTGTTCATCGTCTCCTCGAAGACGTTCACCACCCTCGAGACCATGACCAACGCGCACACCGCGCGGCAGTGGACGCTCGATGCCTTGGGCGACGAGAGCGCGATCGCCAAGCACTTCGTCGCCGTCTCGACGAACGCCGTGGGCGTCTCGGAGTTCGGCATCGACACCGACAACATGTTCGGCTTCTGGGAGTGGGTCGGCGGCCGCTACTCGATGGACTCGGCGATCGGTCTGTCGACGATGCTCGCGATCGGCCCGGAGCGGTTCGGGGAGATGCTCGCCGGCTTCCACGCGATGGACGAGCACTTCCTCGAGACGCCGACCGACCGCAACGTCCCCGCCCTGATGGGCATGCTCGCGGTCTGGTACGGCGACTTCTTCGGCGCCCAGACGGTCGCGGTGCTGCCCTACGACCAGTACCTGCACCGCTTCCCCGCCTACCTGCAGCAGCTCACGATGGAGTCGAACGGCAAGCACGTCACGCTCGACGGGCGGCGCGTCGATTACCAGACGGGCGCGGTCTACTGGGGGGAGCCAGGGACCAATGGCCAGCACTCCTTCTACCAGCTGATCCACCAGGGGACGAAGCTGATCCCGTGCGACTTCATCGGCTTCCAGCGCTCGCTGAACCCGATCGTCGACCACCACGACCTGCTGATGGCGAACGTGTTCGCGCAGACGGAGGCACTCGCCTTCGGCAAGACAGCCGAGCAGGTGCGCGAGGAGGGCACGCCGGAGGAGCTGGTTCCCCACCGGGTGTTCGAAGGCAACCGGCCGTCGAATACGATCCTGGCCGCCGAGCTCACACCCGAGACGCTCGGAACCCTCGTGGCACTGTACGAGCACAGCATCTTCACGCAGGGCGCGATCTGGAGTATCGACTCCTTCGACCAGTGGGGCGTGGAGCTGGGGAAGGTGCTGGCCAAGCGGATCGTGCCCGAGCTCCAGGCCGCCGACGAGCCCGCCCTGGGCCACGACAGCTCCACCAACACCCTGATCCGGCGCTACCGCGACGGTCGCATGCCGGATAGCGGTAAGTCGTGAGCGCGGAGTCGGGCGGTCTGGACGCACCGCCCCAAAGCAGCGAAGCCGCGGGCAGCGCCGCGAGCGACTTCCCGCCGATCGCCGACTACGCCTTCCTCTCGGATTGCGAGACGTGCGCCCTGATTGCCTCAGGCGGCCAGGTCGAGTGGCTCTGCCTGCCGCGGCCCGACTCGCCGAGCGTCTTCGGCGCGATGCTGGACCGCTCGGCGGGGATCTTCGGGCTGGTGCCCGAGGGCATCGAGGTGCCCAGCCACCGCCGCTACCTTCCGGGAACCCTGGTGCTGGAGACCACGTGGCAAACCCCCACGGGCTGGCTCCAGGTCTACGACTGCCTGGTCACTCACCGCTGGCACGGCGGCAAGCGACACGCCCACTACCAGCGAGCTCCCGGGGACTTCGTGGCCGCGGGGACCCTGCTGCGCGTGGCCACCTGCGTTGACGGTGACGTCGAGGTCCTCCTCAACTGCCTGCCTTCGTTCGACTACGGCAAGGAGCCCAGCGTATGGAGCTACACGGGCGAGGGCTATGACGCGGCCACGATCAGCTCGCCGAGCGGCGACCTAGAGCTTCGACTCGCGACGAGCCTCCCCATTGGGCTGACGGGTCCGCGTGCGATGGGCCGAGCCGCGCTTAGGGAGGGCGAGAGCGCCTTTGTAGCGCTCTCGTGGGGCGAGGACGATGCCCCGGCCTCACCGCAGGAGGCGGCCGAGCGCATATGGAGCACAACCCAGGTGTGGCGCCAGTGGCTGAAGGGAGGCGCGTTTCCGGATCACCCGTGGCGGAGCTATCTGGAGCGCAGCGCCCTGACGCTGAAGGGATTGAGCTACGCGCCGACGGGCGCCGTGATGGCGGCGGCCACCACGTCCCTGCCGGAGACGCCCGGCGGGGAGCGCAACTGGGACTACCGCTTCACCTGGATCCGTGACTCGGCGTTCATGCTCTGGGGGCTGTTCACGCTTAACTTCGAGTGGGAGGCGTTCGAGTTCTTCGCCTTCCTCATGCAGACGGTGGGGACCAATCCTCTCCAGATCATGTACGGCATCGGCGGCGAGCACGAGCTCACCGAGAAGACGCTCGATCACCTCTCCGGGTACGACGGCGCCCGCCCGGTGCGAATCGGCAACGGTGCGTTCGACCAAAAGCAGCACGACGTCTGGGGCATGCTCGTCGACTCGATCGCCATTCACGCGCGCCACGGACTCGCCCAACAGCTGCCGAAGCCTGCCTGGGAGCTGATCGCTGGATTGGTCGACGACGCCGCCGCCCAGTGGTCGGGGCCCGACCGCGGCATCTGGGAGATTCGCGGCGAGCCGAAGCACTTCACCGCCTCGAAGGTGCTGTGCTGGGTCGCGCTCGACCGCGGGAGGCGGCTCGCGGAGGGCCGGGGCGACACCCAGCGAGCGGAGCGGTGGGGCAATGTGGCCGACGAGATCAAGGCCGAGGTCTGCGACAAGGGCGTCGACGACCGCGGTGTGTTTGTCCAGCACTACGACACGGATGCCCTCGACGCCTCCCTCCTGCTGATCCCGCTGATGGGCTTCCTGCCCGCGGACGACGAGCGCGTCCGCAAGACGGTGCTGGCGATCGCCGACGAACTCACCCAGGACGGGCTGGTGCTGCGCTACCGGGTTGAGCACACGGACGACGGGCTCGAGGGCGAGGAGGGCACGTTCACCATTTGCTCGTTCTGGCTGGTCACGGCGCTCGCGCAGATCCGCGAGACCGATCGGGCCCGAGCGCTCTGCGAGAAGCTGCTCTCGTTCGCCAGCCCGTTGCAGTTGTATGCAGAGGAGATCGAGGCCG
The DNA here is from genome assembly GCA_046728915.1 of Actinomycetota bacterium. Lineage (GTDB taxonomy): Bacteria > Actinomycetota > Thermoleophilia > Solirubrobacterales > 70-9 > AC-56. Next base: position 14,750 of record JBKPFQ010000165.1, read on the forward strand.
CCAGCGGCCGCCAACTGGGCAATTTCCCGCAGGCGTTCACGCACCTCTCGCTGATCAACGCCGTGATGGCCGTGATCGAATCCGAGGCGCGTTAGAGTCAGCCCACCCGCAGGTGCGCAAAGGAAGTGATCGGGTGAGTCCCAGAAAGCGAGTGCTGCGAGGCGGCATCGATCTCGGCGGCACCAAGATCCAGGCGGTCGTCGTGGACGGCAGGTGGAAAGTCGTCGGCCAGTCGCGCCGCCCCACCCCGACCAAGGGGAAGCCCGAGGGCGTCGCCAAGGAGATGTCGGACGCGCTCCGGGAGGCGGCCGTGGACGCCGGGGTCGAGTCAAGCGACCTGACCAGCGCTGGCGTTGGATCGCCCGGTGACGTGGACGAGGCGACCGGATCGGTCTCCCAGGCGCGCAACCTTCCCGGCTGGGACGGCACGTTCGAGCTCGGCGGGTGGCTCTCGGAGTCCCTTGGCACTCCGGTTTTCGTGGGCAACGACGTCGGCGTGGCGACCGCCGCGGAGGCAGAGCTTGGCGCCGGCCGCGACTACGACTCCCTCATCGGCGTCTTCTGGGGCACGGGAGTCGGCGGCGGGATCATCCTCAACGGTGAGCCCTGGCTCGGCCGCGGCGCAGCGGGCGAGATCGGGCACATGGTGGTGAAGGAGAACGGAGCCCGGTGCACCTGTGGGCGCCGCGGGTGCATGGAGGCGTACGCGGGCCGGGCGGCGATGGAGATCAAGGCTCGGAAGGAGCACAAGAACGGCGCCAAGACCGACCTCTTCAAGATCATGGAGAAGCGCGGGCGCGACCGGCTGACCAGTGGCATCTGGGCCCGCGCGCTGCAGGACAAGGACCCGCTTGCGGAAAAGCTGATCGACCGCGCCGTCGAGGCGCTGGGCGCCGGCATCGCCTCGGCGGTCAATCTCATGGACTTCGAGGCGGTCATCATCGGCGGCGGGCTGGGCGTCCGATTCGGCGAGCCATACGTCAAGCGAATCCGCAAGGCGATGCAGCCCCATCTGTTCAGCGACGACCGCCCGCCGGACGTGAATGTGGCCGCGCTCGGCGACTTCGGTGGAGCCATCGGGGCCGCTCTTCTGGCCAGAGACCACGAGAAGAAGCCCGGCGGGAGGTCGCGTGCCAAGGCGCCGAAAGCGGCCGCGGCAACCGGGGACGGCGCCGGCGCACGATCATCCGCTCGAGTGAGTGATTGACCACCTATTGCGTGGTCAAGTCCACGCTCGATCGGGGCTAAGCCGCTTCCGGCGCGGCCGCCCTGTCCACGATCAGCTCGGTTCGGTCTCCGCCCAAAAGACTCGACGGGACCTCGGGATTCGGTCCGGCCAGCAGGCTGCGGACCGCATCGGCCTTCTCGGCCCCGGTCGCCAGGAAGACGATGGATCGGGCCACCCCGAGGACCGGGACGGTGAGCGTGATCCGGTCCGGCGGCGGCTTGGGGGCATCGTGAACCGCGACGCAGACGCCCGTGGCCTGAACCGCCGGATTTCCCGGAAAGAGGGATGCGGTGTGCCCGTCCGGGCCCAGGCCCTGGAGGGCGAGGTCCAGTACCGGGACTCCGTCGTCCAGCGGCAGGCGCTCCTGGAGTTCGGCCGCATACGCTGCGGCCGCCTCCTCCGCTCCGCGCTCGCCCTCGATGCGGTGCACCTCCGGGCCCCGGCCACCGGCCAGCAGCGTCTCCGAAACCATCCGGTAGTTGCTCTCGGGATCGTCTGGGCCGACGGCTCGCTCGTCGCCGAACCACACCTCGACTCCCGTCAAGTCGTCGATCTCGGAGGCCAACAGCTCGTAGGTCCGGCGGGGAGTCGTGCCGCCGGCGAGCGCCACGTGCGCCGCGCCCCTGGCTCGCCGGGCGTCCTCGATCGCCGAACGCAGACGGGCGGCGGCGGCCTCGGCCGCCTCGGCTGCCGTGTCGGCGACGAAGACCGACGTCATCCGTCGTCGTCCAGCATCGCCGCGGCGGCGGTCACCGCCGGGGCGTACCCGCGCGAGAAGGATGCCTGCGGTTGCAGAGCCTCGGCGAACATGTCGCGCAGCGAGCTCGTGGCGCCGCCGCGGCTGACCGCGACCTCCTCCGACTCCGCTCCGAAGACGACCCCGTCCACCCCGCCGCAACCGTGCTCGGGAGGTGCCTGATCGAATTCGATCGTGACCTCGCTGCCGTCGGACCGGCGCGCCGTGACGGTGGCGCGGCCGTTGTGACGCTCCAGCGACCCTGGGCTCCACCCGGCGCGCGCGGCGATCCATCCCGCGAGAAGCAGGCCCGCGTGGAGGCCCCGCTCCTCGTAGCGCAGCTTGAGCGTCTCGATCTCCGGCAACAGGCGCCGGCGCTCGCGATGGTCGAAGGCGGCGGCGATCGCGGCGCGCCAGTACTCCAGGCGCCCCCACGCGAGGTCGTGCACCCGGACGCGCCCGGCTAGCTTGGCCAGCTTGCGAAGCTCCGTCGAACCGCCGGCGGCGGAGTCGACCAGGACGTATTGCGCGCGCTCGAGGAGATTCAGGTCCGGAACCTCCGAGCGCGGCTCCGGCAACCAGAGGACCGTGGGGAGATCGCTGACGAGCAGTGGCGCGAGCAGCGAGGCCGAGTGCTCCAGCCGCGCCGGATCGAGACTCAGCAGCACGCGGTCGTGGCAGAGCCCGACGTGGCCTGCTGACGCGGGCGACTGGCACTCCATGATCAGGTTCGCGTCAAGCCGTTCGACTCCGTGCTCCCGGAGGACCAGGGTCCGCGACGGCGTGTGATTGCCGAGCCGGTCCAGCGCTCGCTCGACGCTCTTCTCACGGCGGTCTGAGCACGGCACGACGATCAGATTCAGCGTCCTCGCCCACGCGAGCACGCGGCTCTGACCGCCGGCACCGCGGTGCAGCCGGTCGAGCTCGGCATTGATGTCTTCGGCGGTGACCCCCGTCCCCACCCAGCGGACCCGCTCCGGATACTCGCGCCCGGCTCGTCGCTTCTCGGTCTTCGCCGGGCTCATATCTGCCTCCAGCGACGGCCGCGCACGGCGAGGAGCCGATCGGCGTCGGAGGGCCCCTGGCTTCCGGCCTCGTAGATCTCGGCACCGCCCTGATCCGCCTCCCAGCGGTCGAGGATCGGTTGGATGATCCGCCACTCCTCCTCGACCTCGTCGGCGCGCGTGAAGAGCGTGGCCTCGCCGAGGAGCGCGTCGTGCAGCAGGCGCTCATACGCCTCCGGCGAGTCCCCCAGGAACGAGGTCCCGTACTTGAACTCCATCTGCACGGGCCGCACGTTCATGGTCTGTCCCGGCACCTTCGCGACCAAGCGCAGCGACGCGCCCTCGTCCGGCTGCACGGAGAGCACCATCTGGTTGGGCTCGACATCGCCGATGTCCGCCCGGGCAAACGGCAGGTGGGGCACGGGCCGAAACTGAACCGCGATCTCGGTCACGCGCTTCGGCAGGCGCTTGCCGCACCGCAGGTAGAAGGGCGTTCCGGCCCACCGCCAGTTGTCGACCTCGACCCGCATGGCGACGTACGTGTCGGTCTTGGAGTCGTCCGGCACCCCCTCCTCGTCCACGTACGCGGGGACGTGCTCGCCACCCACCCAGCCGGCCCCGTACTGACCGCGGACCACGTAGTCGGGCACCTCGGCCGCCGTGTAGCGCCGCACCGACCGCAGCAGCTTGACCTTCTCGTCCCGGATCGTGTTGGCCTCGAAACGGACCGGAGCCTCCATCGCCACCAGCGCGAGGAGCTGCATCAGGTGGTTCTGGATGACGTCGCGAATCGCGCCGGCGGAGTCGTAGTAGGCCGCCCGGTGGCCGATGCCGATGTCCTCGGCCATCGTGATCTGCACGTGCTCGACGTAGCGCCGGTTCCAGACCGGCTCGAGGATCCCGTTCGCGAACCGCATGACCTGGAGGTTCTGGACTGTCTCCTTACCCAGGTAATGGTCGATGCGGAAGATCTGGGATTCGTCGAAGGCCGAGGAGACCTCGGCGTTGACCGCTAGCGCCGACTTGAGGTCGTGACCGAACGGCTTCTCGATCATCAACCGGGATGGCGCCTCAGCCTCCGAGCCGAGACCCGCTGCGGCCAGCGACTTCGCGATCGTCCCGAAGAACGCCGGGGAGACGGCCAGATAGAAGACGCGCTGCGCCGGCCCGTCATGAGAGTCGAGCCGTTCGGCGAGTGACTGGAAGAGCCCGGGGTCGTCGATGTTCCCCCGCAGGAACTCGAGCCTGGGCTCGAGCGTCTGCCACGTGTCGTCGTCGATTCCGGTGCGCGAGTAGGCGGCGATCGAGTCGCGGGCGTGCGCCCGGAAGCGCTCGTTGTCGCCCTCCCGCCGACCGATCCCGATCACGTGAAATCGCTCGGGCATCAGGCCACCCCGACGGAGGTTGTAGACGGCGGGCAGGAGCTTGCGGGCGGCGAGATCGCCGGTCGCGCCGAAGATGACGAGGGTCGTGGGCGGAGGAAGAGCCTCCTCGACGTCCTGGGCGAACGCGTTCTCCGGAAGGATCTGTGCCTCGGTGGCGGTGGTCAAGAGCCCGCCTCCACCTCGGTCCGCGGGGAGGCGAAGGCTTCCTCCGGGCTCGTCACCTCAAGGCCAGCGAGCAGCGCCGCCCCCCGCACTCCCGCATCGCCACCGTGCCTGGCGAGTCTGATCTCGGTGCGTTCCCCCACCCCCGGCAGCACGAACTCGCGGGCGACTTCGCGGGCCGGGCCGAGCAACAGCTCGCCCGCGACGGACACGCCGCCCCCGACGACCACCTCGTCGGGATCGAAGGTGTTGATGGCGTTCGCGATTCCCACTCCGAGGCGCTCGCCAAGGACGCGAAGAGCGCCGATCGCATCCTGATCGCCCTCCTTCGCGGCGCGCACGACGTCGCGGCCGTCGACGTGATCGCCCTGCGCCGCCAGCTGCCCCAGCTTCGAGTCGGGACGCTGCGGGGCGACGTCGGCGCCGTGGTGGTCGAGCACGCGGCCCGCGGCGAGTGCCTCCAGCGAACCCCTCTGCGGGAACCGGCCCGCCGGCGGCGGGCCCTCGTCAAAGCTGGCGCCGATGAGCGTGTGGCCCAGCTCCCCCGCCGCGCCCGTGGACCCCCGATACACCCTCCCCCCGAGGACGAGGCCACCGCCGATCCCGGTTCCCACCGTGAACATCACCAGGTTCTGGACGAGCGCACGGCCCCCCTCGTCGAACGCCTCGCCGAGGGCGGCGACCGTCGCGTCGTTGTCCACGAAGACCGGCACATGGAGCCGGTCCTGGAGCACGTCCCGGAGGTCGAAGTTCGCCAGATGGAGGTTGACGCTCGAGCGCACGCGTCCGGTGGCGAACTCCACCACCGAGGGCACACCGACTCCCACGGCCTGGGTGCGGGGGTTGCGCACAGATTCGACGGCGCTGACGATCTCTTCGACCAGCACGTCGGCGCTCGATGCCTCCGTCGGTTGGGTGGTCGGGGCGCTCAGCGTCTCGTCCTCCAGCGTCGCAACCGCGAACTTCGTCCCGCCGACGTCGACCCCGATCAGGTGACCGCTCAGGCCGATCTCGGGATCGGACGCGGGCGGCGCGGCTGACATGCCGCGCACGATAACGATTGCCCTCAGCTCGCCGGTTCGGGCAGGATCCGCAGCAGGGCGGCAACCGTGAGACCGGCGGCGACCAGGATCGCGACCACGGACCCGAGGAAGGCAGCGTGGGGGCGATTCCAGGCCACGTCGGGTCCGTAGCGCAAGGCCGCCAGGAGCACCGCTCCGGCGAAGAGGACGATGCCGGCGACAATCGCGCCGGCCTCCAGCCGGCGGGCGAACGCCGTCGCGGACGGTGGCGCCCGCCCCTCCACGTGAGCTTCGCCGGCCTCCTCCGGAGCCCATCTCTCGAGGGCGGCGACGAGGCCCGCGGTGATCCCCAGCGTCAGCGCATAGGAACCCAGGGGATCGCTTGGACGGTGCCAGTCCGCGGTGACGACCAGGATCCCGACACCGCCGGCGAACAGCGCCGCGATGACCGCCACGATCCCTCGCAGTCGCGGTGGAGCGATGAGCACCGCCGAGAGGCCCAGGCTGGTCGCGATGGTGGTGTGCCCGGACGGGTAGCTGTTGCCCTCCAGCGTCGACGGCCACAGGTCCGGCCGTTGCAGGATCACGAGCTTGAAGGCCTCCGTGGCCAGCACGCTGATGCCTACGATCGCCGCCGGGAGCGCGATGAGCCACGGACGGCGCCACAACCAGGCGAGCGCCCCCAGGGCGATCACGGCCGCGGCCAGCGAGCCGACGCTGACGAAGCGCAGGAGCCTCGACGCGCCCGACTCGGCGCGCTCCGGTGCCGACTGCCCCCCGGCGAGCGCCGCCTCGTCGGCATGCTGGCCCACCTCGGTCTGCACCGCGAGCCCGTAGATGACGAAGAAGGCGAGCAGCGCCACGGCGGCGATCGCCAGCGGCCTCGCCACGGCCACCCCGTTCGGGATCAGGCCGCGACCGGCTCGCGGCGGCGCTCGGGAGCGCGACGACGCGCCGGAGGCTTCGCCGGCGTGACCAGCTCGCTCAGGAACCGGCCGGTGTAGGAGGCCGGATTTGCCGCGACCTCCTCGGGCGTCCCCGTGGCCACGACCTCTCCCCCGGCCTCGCCACCCTCCGGACCGAGGTCGACGATGCGATCGGCGGACTTGATGACATCGAGGTTGTGCTCGATCACCACGACGGTGTTCCCGGACTCGACCAGCCGGTCGAGCACCTCCAGCAGACGCTGGACGTCCGCAAAGTGCAAGCCGGTGGTCGGCTCGTCGAGGATGTACAGGGTGTCGCCGGTGGCGACCTTGGAGAGCTCGGTGGCGAGCTTCACTCGCTGGGCCTCGCCGCCGGACAGCGTCGTCGCCGGCTGGCCCAGCCTGATGTAGTCGAGTCCGACGTCGTGGAGGGTCTGCAGGCGCCGCCTGATCTTGGGGATGTGCGCGAAGAACTCCACCGCCTCCTCGACGGACATCTCCAAGACGTCGGCGATCGACTTGCCCTTGAAGCGGACCTCGAGCGTCTCCCGGTTGTATCGCCGGCCGTGGCACTGCTCGCAGGGCACGTAGACGTCGGGGAGGAAGTGCATCTCGATCTTGATCTGTCCGTCGCCCCGGCAGACCTCGCAGCGTCCGCCCTTGACATTGAAGCTGAAGCGGCCCGGCTTGTACCCGCGGACCCGCGCCTCCTTGGTCTTCGAGAACAGGTCCCGGATGTGGTCGAAGACGCCGGTGTAGGTGGCCGGGTTGGATCGCGGCGTGCGGCCGATCGGGGATTGGTCGATGTTGATGATCTTGTCGATGCTCTGGAGCCCGTCGATCCGATCGTGCGCGCCGGGACGGAGACGCGCGCGGTGCAGGCGGTTGGCTACCGCCCGGTAGAGGGTCTCATTCACCAGGGTCGACTTGCC
>JBKPFQ010000166.1:0-7060 GCA_046728915.1 Actinomycetota bacterium
CTCCCGTTGTTTACATCCCGCGCGCCGCCGCCCGGCGCGGCCCCAGCGCCGCCCCGCCCCGCCGTTACATCCCAGAACCGATCACTCCCGTGCCAGCGGTATCACCGGGAGAATCGTTCGCTTGAACGTCGAGTTGACGACGGCCGCGAACGACGCGTACCAGGCGGCCACCGCCGTCGCGAGGCCGAGGGAGCCGCCCCACTTGATGACGTCCGTGTTGTCACCGGAGTTGCCCGCCGCCAGCAGGATGAAGGTCACGGCCAGCAGCAGGAACACCAAGGCGACCGAGCCGGTCGTCCGCAGCGACGCCACGAACATGCAGGTCGTGAAGATCGCCCACGCCCCCAGGTAGAGGCCGATCGCAGATGACAGATTGGCGTCCGGAATCTGCGGCTCGAACACGGCGACGAGAACGGCGAACGAAAGCCAGAAGGCGCCGAACGACGAAAACGCCACCGCCCCGAACGTGTTACCGGTGCGGAACTCCCACATCCCCGCCAAAAGTTGCGCAAGTCCTCCGTACGCAAGCGCCAATCCCAGGACCACTGGCTCACCGCCCGATCCGACCAGCTGAGCGTTGAACATGCTCAGCACGAACGTGGTCATCGCGAAGCCGGCGAGACCCAAGGGGAGCGGGATCCGCTGGAACCCAACCGGCTCGCTCCGCGGACGCGGTGGGCTCCGTGTCGGGGTGTTGCCCGATTCGCCGCTCGCGGGGGGAGATGGCTGCACTCTCCATAGACTCTCCTTCCCCTAACCCGGCGAGCTCCCGGCGGGCGCGCCGCCGGGCATCGGTGTTATTGAGCTGTCAAGCAAGCTGCTGCCCCGCGCTCTCTGGCCACAAACCGGACGGGTCAGCTAGCGAACAATCACGCGGCGCGACGGAGAGCATCCCGCCGTCGAATACATTCCAAGCGTGGCCCGGACCACCAAGAGGCGCCGCAGAAAGCACCGCGGGACCCAGGGCGGCAGCATCGATCGCCGCGGCCGCGCAGGCCGTCCGCGAAGCCGCGAGGAGGCCCGCGCCCGCGCCCGAAAGCAGATGGGAAAGCGCGGCGAGACGCCGCCCACGTGGACGAGCGCGATCGGCCGCGCCGCGTTCGGAGCGGCGATCTTCTTCGTCCTTCTGATCCTGATCTTCCAGCGCCCCGTCGGCGTCTCGCTGCTCCTCGCCGTGCTGATGCTGCTCCTCTACATCCCGCTGGGCCACGCGATCGACGGCTTCATGTACCGGCGCAAGCAGCGCGCGAGGCAGCGGGAGCACGAGGAGCGCAAGGCCGGGCAATAGAGCCCAGCCAGCGCCGGCGACGACCGTTCTCTCGCCGCTCTCCGTGAACGGTTGAACACTTGACCGCTCTCTGGGAGGTCAACTGTTCATTGGCCATCCGGACGAGGTGCGGTTGTCAGCAAGTCCTCGCCCGAGCGCGCCGCGGGCGCGGCCGCGGATACCCTGGTGAGCATGGACGTTCGCTCCTTCACCGTCGGGCCGGTGGCCGAGAACTGCTACATCGTCCGGCGCGACGGTGCCGATCACGGGCTGATCGTCGACCCCGGCGAGGCGGCCGAGCGGATCCTCCACGCCGTCGACGGGCTGGGCCTGACGATCGACGCCATCCTCGTCACCCACTGCCACTTCGACCACATCGGTGCCGTCGCGCCCGTCGCGGAGGCGACCGGGGCGCCCGTGTGGTGCCCGCAGATCGAGGTGCCGGTGCTCGCCGACATCATGTCCTACGTCCCGTGGCCCGGATTCGGCCCGTACGAGAGCTATGAGGCCGACGAGACGGTCGCCGGCGGAGAGCACCTCTCGCTCGCCGGCCTCGAGATCGATGTCGTGTTCACGCCCGGCCACAGTCCGGGCCACGTCACCTACGCGATCCCCGACGAGGGGGCGCTGTTTTCGGGTGACGTCCTGTTCCAGGGGTCGGTCGGGCGCACCGATTTGCCCGGCGGCGACTGGGCGACGCTGCTGGAGAGCATCCGCGGCCTGGTCGACTCCTATGCTGAGGAGACCACCGTCTACCCGGGCCACATGGGGATCACCACCCTCGGCGCCGAGCGCGCCAGCAACCCCTTCCTGGCGGAGCTCGCGCGGTAAGACCGGGCCGCCACGCAGCAAATAAGCTCGCCCGATGCCCGACAGGTTCCAAGCCCCGCGGGGCACCGCCGACGCGCTCCCAGCCGAGGCGGCCGCACGCGAGCGCGTCGAGCGAGTCGCCCAGCAGCTTCTGGAGCGGGCGGGATACAGCCGCATCGAGACCCCGGTCTTCGAGGACACCGAGCTGTTCGCGCGGGGCGTGGGGGGCTCGACGGACATCGTCCGCAAGGAGATGTTCACCTTCGAGGACCAGGGCGGGCGCAGCATCACCCTGCGTCCGGAAGCGACCGCCTCCATCGCGCGGGCCTACCTGGAGCACGGCATGCAGAAGCTCCCCCAACCCGTGAAGCTCTGGTGGTTCGGCCCGCTGTTTCGCCACGAGCGTCCCCAGGCGGGGCGCTTTCGCCAGTTCACGCAGCTCGACGCCGAGGTGATCGGCTCCGACTCGCCGCTGGTCGACGCCGAGCTGATCCTCCTGCTGGACGAGCTGCTTCGCACGCTCGAGGTTCCCGACCTGACGCTTCACCTGGGCAGCCTGGGCTCGCCCGAGGCCCGGGCCGAGTACCGCGCCGAGCTCATCGCCTACCTGCGCGAGCACGAGGAGGAACTCGCACGCGACGTGCGCGAGCGCATCGACGAGAACCCGCTGCGCGCCTTCGACTCCAAGGACGAGTCCACCCAGGCCGTGATGGCCGGCGCGCCCACGATGCTCGAGCGCCTGGAGGGCGACGACGCCGAGCACTTCGCCGCAGTGCGCCGGCTGCTGGACCAGGCCGGTCTCTCCTACGAGCTCGACGGAACCATGGTCCGCGGGCTCGACTACTACACGCGCACCGTGTTCGAATTCCACTGCGGCCGGCTGGGGGCGCAGTCCCAGGTGGCGGGCGGGGGACGCTATGACCGCTTGATCGAGCTGCTCGGCGGACCGCCCACTCCGGCCAACGGCTGGGCCGCGGGCGTCGAGCGAATCCTGCTCGCGATCGGCGCATCGGTGGAGGAGGCACCGCACGACGTCTTCGTGGCTGCCGACGACGCGCAGCGGGAGCGCGCGCTCGCCCTGGTCACCGAGCTGCGGCGCACCGGCTTGCGCGCCGACCTCGATCTGGCCGGACGCAGCATGAAGGGCCAGATGCGCCACGCCGATCGCCTGGGCGCGAGCCATGCGGTGATCATCGACGCCGACGGCTCGGCCCAGCTTCGCGACATGCGCTCGGGCGAGCAACGCGAGATCGAGCTGGCGAGTGTCGCGGAGGAGCTGCGAGTCGGATGACCGACGCGGATTCCGGGTTCCCCGCCCTGCGGGCGAACGACTACCGCGATGCGTGGTGCGGCGAGGTGCTGCCCGACCGAGTGGGGGAGACGGTCCGCGTGGCCGGCTGGGTCCATCGCCGCCGCGACCACGGCGGGCTCATCTTCGTCGACCTGCGCGACCGGACCGGGCTCGTGCAGCTGGTCTTCAACCCGGATACGGCGGGAGGGGCGTTCGAGCTCGGTCACAAACTGCGCTCCGAGGACGTGCTGACCGCCGCCGGGGAGGTGGTCAAGCGCTCGCCCGAGACGGTCAACCCCGAGCTGCCGACCGGCGAGGTCGAGGTGCGGGTGACCGATGTCGAACTGCTCGCGGACGCCGAGACGCCGCCCTTTGAGGTCGAGTCGTTCTCAGGCGAGGTGGGGGAGGAGATGCGCCTCCGCTACCGCTATCTGGACCTGCGGCGCGACCGGATGCGCAATGCGATCGAGCTCCGCCACCGCGTGGTTCGGGCCATGCGCGAGTTCTTCGACGGCGAGGGGTTCGTGGACGTCGAGACCCCGATGCTCTCCCGCTCCACCCCGGAGGGCGCGCGGGACTTCCTGGTGCCCTCCCGGCGCGAGCCCGGCTCGTTCTACGCCCTGCCGCAATCGCCCCAGCTCTTCAAGCAGCTGCTGATGATCGCGGGGTTCGAGCGCTACTACCAGATCGTCCGCTGCTTTCGCGACGAGGACCAGCGCGCCGACCGCCAGCTGGACTTCACCCAGTTGGACGTGGAAATGTCGTTCGTCGACGCAGAGGACGTCCTGGACGTCAACGAGCGCATGCTCGCCCACGTCCTGGACCGGGTCGGCGGGCCGGATCTCGAGCTTCCGATCCAGCGCCTGCCATTCGACGAGGCGATGGCCCGCTACGGGACCGATCGGCCCGATGTTCGCTTCGGGCTCGAGCTCGTTGACGTGAGCGATGCCCTCCGGGGAACGGAGTTCAAGGTCTTCGGCGGCGCGATCGCGGGCGGGGGGGTCGTGAAGGGCCTGAACGCCGGGAAGCGGGATCTGCCCCGGTCGGCGCTGGACGGACTGATCGGACGGGCTCAGGAGCTGGGCGCGAAGGGGCTCGTGTGGGCGTTCCGCGAGGGCGATGGGTGGCGCTCGCCGACGGCGAAGTTCCTGAGCGCCGACGAGCTACGGGCCGTGAACGAGGCGCTTGGCGCGGAGGAGGGCGACCTGCTGCTGCTGGTGGCGGACGAGGCGCCCGTGGCGAACGCCGTGCTCGGGCAGCTGCGGCTGGACCTCGGCGAGCGCTTCGATCTCATGCGCGGGGACCGCTTCGTTTGGATCGTCGACTGGCCGATGTTCGAGTGGAGCGCGGAGGATTCACGCTGGGATCCCCTCCATCATCCGTTCACCGCGCCGCAGGGGCACTTCGATCCGGAGCGGCCGGGCGAGGCGAGGGCGAGGGCCTACGACATCGTCTGGAACGGGCAGGAGCTCGGCGGGGGGTCGATCCGTATCTCGGACACCCAGCTTCAGGAGAGCGTCTTCGGGGTTATCGGAATCGGGCCTGACGAGGCGCGGGAACGCTTCGGCTTTCTGCTCGACGCGCTGCGCTACGGGGCGCCCCCGCACGGGGGCATCGCGTACGGGCTCGACCGCTTCGTCCAGCGGCTGATCCACGCGGAATCGATCCGCGACGTCATCGCGTTTCCGAAGACCGCCTCGGGCGCGGATCCGCTCACCGGGGCACCCGCGGCGGTGGACGAGGCGCAGCTCCGCGAGCTCGGGCTGGCGCTTCGGGGCGGCAGGCCATCCGCCCGATAGTGGCGCTAGTCTGCCGCCGTCGTTTCGGGATCTGGGAGGTAGTTACGTGAACCTTTCGAGACTGTTCGCGCCCGACGAGGGCCGCGACGCGCTTCGGACGCTGGGCGGGCTCTTGCTGGGACTGGGTTTCTTCATGGCCTTCGCGCGGAAGTCCGGTGGCCTCGGCGGGGGATGGAGCGATTGGGGCCTCTTCATCACGCTCTTGATCATCACGGTGTTCCTGTACGGGGTGGGCATCGTGGGACGCCTGAACACGCCGACGGTGCGGGCATGGCAGACCGTGTACGTCGTGTTCGGGATCCTGCTCCTCCCGTTCCTGCTGTTGCAGTTCATCGAGGCCGTGGGTGGCAACGCCGGCGCGGACCTGAACATCTTCTGGGTGCTGCTGGTCACCGCTGCGGCCGCCGCCTTTGCGGCTCTCGTCGCCGACGTTCGCTACGGGATGCTGCTCACGACGATCGCGCTGATCCTCTCGCTCTCGGCGCTCTGGGACAAGATCCTGTCGAACGGCCTCATCGCCCATTACGGGATCTACCGTGGCCTTCTGGTCATCTACGGCCTCCTGTTCCTGACCCTCGCATTCGCCGTCTACCGGTTCGATCCGCTGGCCCGCCTGAGGCCGGGTCGGGTCGCGGCGCCCGAGCCAGAGCGCTGGCTGCGGGCCCAGGACGTCATCACCGGCGCGGCTCTGTCCGCCGTGCTCGCCGGGGCGATCACCTTCACCGCGTTCTTCGCCCAGACGGACTCGCTGTTCGCGCCGCCGGTCGCGTCGCCCAGCCTGCTGTGGGACCTCGAGCTGCTGGTGGCATCGCTCCTCGCCGTGATCTGGGGGGCGCGGTTCGCGGTACGCGGCCCGACCTACGTCGGGGCGATCGGCCTCATCATCTTCACGATCGACGTGGGCAGCGAGGCCGGGATCGACTTCCCGGAGTCCACCATCGTCGGCTGGCCCCTGATCCTGGCCCTGGTCGGCGCGGCTCTGTTCGTAGCAAGCCTGCTGCCGGAGGTGACCACCCCGGACGTCGAGTCCAGGTTGCGCGGCACGGCCGGTGCCGGTCCGGGCCCATCGGGCGCCGGGGCGGCTCCCGCGACCGGCACGGGCGGATTCGGTGGAACCGGCACGGGCGGTACCGCTCCGTAGAGTCACGGGGGTGGCGACCCCCTCGAGCGCGGAGCTGGCCCGGCAGGTCCTCGAGGCTTTGAGCCACGGGGATGTGCCGGGCTTTGCCGCGCTGGTGCACCCGGAGATCGAGATCCACACCGCGCGGGGCGTCTACCGTGGTATCGACGAGGCGACGGAATGGGCGCGCAAGCGCTACGAACATTTGGAACGTCGCTTCGCAATCGACCGACTAAAGGTCCGGGGCAATGAGGTGGTGGCCCGGGTCCGAACTCAGTACGTGTGGCGCGAGAGCGGGCTCGTGGGTGACGAGGAGCCGGCGGTCATCGACCTCGCGTTCGCGGACGGCAAGCTCGTGCGCTGGGTCCTTCGGTGACTGGTATGGTCAACGGCAGGCTCGAGCTTGTTCGATAGCCGCTCCAATGTGAGCCAGCACAATCGGCTTGGGAGTCGGTTTCCGGCGAGCCGCTTTTGGTCTCGCCGGTAGACGCCCACCTTCTGAGAAGGGTTCTCAAGCCGAGCGGCGTCGGCAAGTTGGGGCCTTATTTCTTGCCGTCCTCCGCGAGGGGCGCGCTAGCCTCGGCGACACGATGGACACGGCCCTGCTCGAGGACTATCTCGCCGACGCCTCCCGGCGCGGCCCGACGCCCGAGGGCGCGTTCACGGGCGCCGCCGGGGGCGCGCCCTGCGGGGACCTGATCCGCCTGTCGCTGGTACTCGACCGCGGCAGGGTCAGCGCCGTCAGCTTCGACGCCGAGGGATGTGCGGCGGCG
>JBKPFQ010000167.1:0-8664 GCA_046728915.1 Actinomycetota bacterium
GCTGCCTCGTTGGCGCCTTCCATGGTCGCCAGGTCCGTGTGCGTACGGACGTAGTCGGAGACGAGGAAGAAATTCTCGATCGAGGTCACGGCGTCGGGGCGATCAGCCCAGGAGCCCACCGTGTTGACCAGCAGCGGCTCGAGGTTCGAGGCCTCGTTGGGGTTCGGGTAGACGATGCTCGGGTCGAGGAACCAGGCAAGCACGTTGGCGTCCTCCAGGACATCGATGCCGGCGTCGTTGAGCCCCTGTTTGAGCTGCGCCCAGACCTCGTCGCGAACCTCCTCGCTCGAGCAGTAGATCGCCTGCTTTCGGTGGACGACTCCCGCCCGCTCCCAGTCGGAGACATCGACCGATAGGAGGCCCTCGACCCGCCCGTCCCCCATCTCCGCCAGCTTGAAGCCCGGCCAGAATTGGGCCTGTGAGATCGAGGTCAGCGCCCACGGCGAGTCGATGTAGATCGTGTGGCCGGGGACGAGCGGCACGTCCCGGTCGAGGTAGAACATGATCCCGTTCATCCAGCGCGTTCTCAGCCGATGCAGGCCGGCGAGTCGCGGCTCGGCCTCCTTGAGCTCGTCGCCTGCGAGCAGACGCATCACCTCGACCGGCAGTGCGGCAACGTAGAAATCCGCCGAGTCCTCGACTGTCTTCCCATGGGCGACCACCGTGACGCCCGTGATCCGGCCAGCTGCGCAGTGGATCGCCTGCACCTGATGCTCCGTTCGATACTTCGCACCCAGGCCGCGCAGATGCGCGAGCCAGGGATCGATCCAGACGTCGTTGGTGGGGCCGTTCAGCACGCGGTCCGCGGCGCCTCCGGGACGTGAGAGATCGAAGAGCAGCTGAAGCAGGATGTAGCCGCCTGTACGAGCGCTCATCTCGCGAGCCTTGGCCGCGACCAGGCTGCGGGTGAGCCCGTCGGCAAGGAACTTCTGGTAGTCGAGCGAGCGGCTTTCGGCCCCCGAGAAGCTCCACCAGCTCTGGTTCTCATACTCCGCGAACCGCCGCTCCTCGCAGCTGGTGAGCAGCAGCAACAGCCGGTCGGCGAAGTGGAACTGCCCCTCGACGGGGATGCCGACGTCCGTGGCGTACGTAAACAGGGTGCGAAAGGCCAGGTGGAGGTCGCGCAGCGAGGCGGGAAAGTGAACCGGCGAGACGATCTCCGAGCCTCCGTCACGAGCGATCTGGACCTCGCTGGCCGGAACCAGGTTTCCGAACACGCCGTCCCGCCGTCCCTCGATCGGGATCCGCCTCATGGTGTCGGGCAGGTGGCGGTAGAAGCCGGGGAAGAATCGAAAGCCGTGCTCGCCGGGAAGGTCCCGCCGGGCGCCCGTTCCCGAGCCCGGCACCGCCATGCTCCGAGCCTTGCCACCCGCGATCGGCCGCGTCTCGTAGACCGTCACCTCGAAGTCGCGCTCCGCGAGCTCGTGGGCGGCGCTCATGCCGCCCACACCACCGCCGAGGATGATGACCCGCTGAGCCATGGAGGACGCCGCGTCGCCAGTCAGGCGCGCCCGAAGAAGCGCCGGATCGCGTTCACCACTCGACCGAGAAACGGCAGAACCGGCACCGGCTCGGGTTCCTCGGCCCCGACCGGCCGGATCAGGGTGAGGGCCGACTCGGTGGGCTTGCCGTCGGCGTCGACGGCGCTGACGTAGACGTCGTAGTGCTGCGTCGGCTTCAGCTCGACCGTCGTGGCGATCGTTCCCGAGAGCGCCGTATCGACTACGAAGGTGAACGTCCGGGGCTGGATCGAGTCGTCCTCGGAGTTGACCGTGACCACGAGTCGATCGGGCCTTAGCTCCCCATCGTGCCGGAAGTCGTAGGCCACCTCGAGGTGACCGCCGGCGCGCGAGACCCGAACCGACGGAGGCGGCGCCGCGGGGCCTCGCCTGACCGTGCGCGCCTCCTCGAGGAGCGCGGCGGGGTGCGCCCACTGGGCATGTCGGCAGGGGGCGGTTGGGCTGCCCGTTTCGAGACCCGCGATTCGGGCCCGCGTGCCTCCCCACACTCCGGGCCACGCCGCCCAGCTCGGCTCCTGATCGCCGACCACCTCAAGCTCGAGCTTGGGGGTCGCCCGCTTCCCGTCCGCGAGGTCGTACCACGCCTCGGTCTCCTGGTAGCCCGCGTGAAAGTAGGCGGCATGTGAGCCGCGGGCAACATAGACGACCGGCGTTACCGGTTCGCCATCGAGCTTCTCCACCTCACCCCAGGGTGCGACCTCGGCCCACCGATGCTGAGCGTAGACGGCGAGGTCGGGAACCTCATCACCCTCACCCATCCGGAACTGGACCATCTCCCAGTCGCACTCGTGAAGCCCAAATCCTCCGGCCAGGCTGTAATCGTTGTAGAAGAAGAAGAACCAGTACTGAAGCCAAACGCGTCCCCGGTCCTCACTCAGTCTCCCGTACATCCGGTTGGCGTAGGCGCGATCTCTCCGCAGGGCCACGTACTGGTCACGGTAGTCGCGACGCGAGCACACGATGACATCGGTGGCCTTGACCGGCTCCTGGTTTTCGTACCGCGTCCCGGCCAGAAAGCCGAGGCTGAGCTGAGCCTGCCCCGGCTCGGGCTTCGCCGCCGCAAGCAGGTCCCCGGGTCGATCGTCTCGAGGTTCGCGATGCAGGGCGTTCGCCGGGTTGTCCGTCCACTCGGCGGCGGAGTCGGCGAAGAATGCCTCGTTGGAGTCGTACCTGAGCTGCGGCTGAAACCGCCGGAGCAGTGCTTCGGTTTCCCCCGCGTTCACCGCGGTCATGTCGCTTCGACCTGCCCCGCCTCGCGCCAGGTCCAGCGGCCGCCCGCGCCTCGCTCGGCCACGAGCTCGTCCTCGATCGGAGGATCGTCCTCCTGGTCGCGGCAGCCGGTTGCGGCAACGCAGCGGATGCGCACCCGGTCTGCGCCGGCGTCGACTCGAAGAAAGCTCTTGAACATCGGCGGCTCGTTGATGTCGAACCAGAGCGCGAACAGGGGGTGAAGGGGTCCCCGGGCGCGGCCGGGAAGGGGAAGGATGCGCTCGGCGGCGTGGCGAGCGCGGTCGCTGAGCACGACATCGTGCGGGCGCTGCGGCTCGACGCCGAGTCGCTCGCCCAGGTAGGCCGCCGCCTCGTCCGGAGAGATCTCGAAGTGACCTCGTCCGAACCCGAGCTTGCGGTCATAGAGGCGGCTGAAGAGCGCCAGCGAGTCGCCGCGACGCGGATAGCAGACGAAGCCGTCCTCGTCGACTCCGGGAAGGAGAACCCGCGGTATGTCGTGCGTCGGATGCATGAACGCCCCGCCGCCCCCCGCGACCAGGTACTGAAGCGTCCGCCCGTCCTCGAGCTGGGTCGGATAGCGCTGATAGTTGTGGATGTCACCCCCGATCGCCGCGATATAGCCGGAGTTGGGATCGCGCACGATCTCATCGACGGTTCCGCCGCCCTCGATCGAGCCGGGGTGGTACTCGCCATCGACATAGAGCGGCTTTCCGGTCAGGAGGATCTTCGCCCGGCTCGGGTCGCGGGAGACCTCGCGGAGCCAGTCGCCCTGGTCGCGATCGACGCCGCCGAGGATCCCGGTGTCGATGCCCACGATTCGCACCGGATCGGTGTCGATCGCCCAGTAGGGCGAGCGCTGTCCAGATCGCTGGCTGGGAAGCGGCCGCCACGAGGCGCGGACGGCCGCCTGCGCGGGTGTGGGGGGGTCCGGGCGCCGCCAGAACATGCGGTGCACCATCCGCTTCCATGCTGGCTGGTCGCCGGCGTACGAGAAATCCGGCGACGGCATTTGCTCGACACCGCACAGGTGGTACATGAAGCCGCGCAGCTCGTCGTACCAATCGTGGTTGCCCGGGATCGCGTAAATCGGTGACGGGTACTCGCGATACGGGCGGTAGAACTTCTCCTCGTACTCGTTGGCGTTGCCAGCCGGGTAGATGACGTCGCTCATGATCACCGCGAAGTCGGTGCCATCCCAGGTCGCCTCCAGCGGGGGGATGGTGGCCCACTGCGACGCGTCGCCCTCCCCGGGGTCGCCGATCACCATGAACGAGACGTCCCCCGCACCCGTGCGGTCGATCAGGCGAGGGTCGCCTTCTCCCTCCGCTCGTTCCTCGACCGCGCGCATCCAGGCCCGGCGGAGGTCGTTCACGGGATCTCCCATCCGCTTCGCGACGACATCGTTGCGCGCATCCCAAATCATCCGCGGCTGAAGCCACGAAAGTGGGCGCTTGGCCGGAACGAACGCCTGGAACCGTCCCGCCGGGCAGACCCATCCCGCGCCCTTGAGCGACTCGCGGGAGTTCGGAGCGGCGCCCGTTGGGGCCATCGGCGCGACCTTACTTCCGCCAGTGACCGGGCGCAAGCGAGGAAGCCGCTCTTGCATGGCGCTGCGGCGACTGCTAGGACTACGCAGAGACCCTTGGGCACGGAGGACGAGCACTTCGACGCAGTCGTCGTCGGATCGGGCTTTGGCGGAGCGGTGACGGCGTGCCGGCTCGCGGAGGCGGGCCGCCGTGTCCTCGTCCTGGAGCGCGGCAAGGCCTATCCCCCGGGATCCTTCCCGCGCAGCCCCCTGGGGCTGAAGAACAACCTCTGGGACCCGAGTGAGGGCCTTCACGGCATGTTCGATCTGTGGTCATTCGAGGGGCTCGAGGCGCTCGTCTCGAGCGGGCTCGGCGGCGGCTCGCTGATCTACGCAAACGTGATGATCCGCAAGGACGAGCGCTGGTTCGTTCGTGAGGACCTCGACCACGGCGGCTACGAGTACTGGCCCGTCACCCGGGCCGAGCTCGACCCTCACTACGACCGTGTCGAGGCGATGCTCGACGCCCAGCGCTATCCCTACGACCAGCCGCCCTATGACACCACGCCGAAGACGCGCGCCTTCCAGGCGGCTGCGCAGGAGGCTGGCCTCGACTGGTTCCTGCCGAAGCTGGCGGTGACGTTCGCGCCCGAGCCGGGAGCTGCGCCGATACCGGGGGAGCCGATCCGAGAGGCACGGCCCAACATCCACGGGCGCACCCGTGAGACGTGCCGGCTCGTCGGCGAATGCGACGTCGGCTGCAACTACGGCGCCAAGAACACCCTCGACTACAACTACCTGACGGCGGCATGGCATGCGGGTGCCGACATCCGGACCCGCTGCGAGGTGCGCTCGTTCGAACCGCGTGAGGGCGGCGGCTATGCCATCCACTACGTGGAGCACGCGCCGGAGAGCGAGGGCCATCCCACCGCCACCCAGGAGCTCCCGCAACACACGGTCACGGGCGATCGACTCGTGCTGTCGGCCGGCACGCTCGGCACGACCTATCTGCTGCTGCGGAACCGCGCGGCCTTTCCCGCGATCAGCCCGCGGCTGGGCACGCGCTTCTGTGGCAACGGCGACCTACTCACGTTCGCAGTCCGCTGCACCCAGCGCGGGGACAACGGGCACCGAATGCCGGCCGTCATCGAGCCGGGCCGCGGGCCGGTGATCACGAGCGCGGTTCGCGTTCCCGACGAGCTCGACGGGGGGGAGGGGCGCGGCTTCTACATCGAGGACGCAGGCTTCCCCGAGTTCGCCAATTGGATTCTGCAGGCGCTCGATCAGCCGTCGGTACTTCAGCGCGTCGGCCCAACGGTGATCGCCCGTCTCATCAACCGCGTCCTGCGCCGCGACACCGATACCAATCTGAGCGCAGAAGTCTCTGCCATGCTCGGCGACTGCGGCCTCGCGTCCGGGGTGCTGCCGCTGCTTGGAATGGGGAGGGACATCCCCGACGGCCGGATGTCGCTCAACGACGGGCGCCTGCAGGTCGACTGGCGCAAGCACGGCGCGTCCAAGGACTACTTCGACCGTCTCCGAGCGGAGTCGCTCAACATCGCGAATCGGCTCGGCGCGACCTTCAACGACAACCTGCTCTGGTACCTGAACCGGGTGATAACGGTGCACGCCCTCGGCGGCTGCCCGATGGGGCGCACGGAGGACGAGGGCGTGGTCGATGCAAACGGCGAGATGTTCAACTATCCCGGCCTGCACATCGCGGACGGGTCGGTGATGCCGGGGCCGGTGGGGCCCAATCCCAGCCTGACGATCGCAGCGCTCGCCGATCGCTTCGCCGAGGCCCAGCTCGAGGGGCGCCCCGCGGAGCCCACCCAGCGCCCGAAGGTCGCAACGCCCGCCCAAGAGGAGGCCGCCGTCGCTCCAGCGGGCCCCGGCGCAACCGCCGTGTCCTTCACAGAGGAGATGAAGGGCTTCGTGACCTTCGGCGAGGATGACTTCGATCGTGGCTTCCGAGCCGGCCGCCAGAGCAGGACCGACCTGATGTTCCATCTGACGATCACCGCCGACGACGTCGATCGATTCATCTCGGACCCCAACCACCTCGCGAGCACCGAGGGATATGTGCGCGCGGACGCCCTCGGCGGCCAGCTACCGGTGGAACGCGGCGACTTCAACCTGTTCGTCGACAAGGACCGCGACCCGCACCGCAAGCGAATGCTCTACCGCCTTCACTTCGCCGATGCGAACGGCCATCCCCTGACGCTCACCGGCTTCAAGGTGGTCGAGGACGATCCGGGCATCGACAGCATCTGGGGCGATACCTCGACCCTCTTCACGCGCGTGCTGGCGGGGCACGTTCAGGCGGATCAGGATGCGGAGGCCGAGCTGGTCGCCTCAGGCGTTCTCCACATCATGCCGCTGGACTTCGCGCATCAGCTGACGACCTTCCGTGCCGAGCCGGCGGGGCGCGTCGACGCCGTCGCGCGCTTCGGAGGGCTGTTCGCCGGGAAGCTCTGGGAGGTGTACGGGCGCCGTGGCTGAGCGGCGACGGGACGTGTCATGGAGGGCTTGAGCGAGAACGCCAGGGTCGCGCTTAAAGGCGCGGAGGCGCTCAGCGAGCGCGACCTCGAGGCGATGCTGGAGGTGGCGCACCCGGAGATCGAGGTGGAGACGCATCCCGGATTTGTGGGCCAGCCGCCCGCGTACCGCGGTCACGACGGCGTGCGGCACTGGCTCAAGGCATTGGAGCCGTGGGAGAGCTTCCAGGTGGAGGTGGAGGAGTTGATCGATACCTCCGCCGACACTGTGGTGGTGGCCTCGCACGTGACCGCGCGGGGCTCGGGAAGCGGGGTCGACGTCGAGATGCGCACCTACGACGTGGTCACGGTCGTCGACGGCAAGATTCGCAGGCGCCAGCATTACGAGAGCCGTGACGACGCCTTGAAGGCAGCCGGCTCCGCCGGCTGAGGATCGATTCAGGCCGCCGGGGTCGGTGAGGCGCTAGGGGTCTCCCTCGCGGCAGGCCGACCGTCACCGCTGACGCCCGCACGCGCCCCCTCTCGGTGCCTGCTCATGAAGTCGAGCAGGTCGGGGAACACATCACGGGCCACGTCCTTGCCCATGAAGACGTCCTGATGGCCGTAGCCCGGGAACACCTTGAGCTCGTGCTGGTCGCAGCCAAGCTCCCGCAGCCGCCGGTGGCACTCGACGTTGGAATCGGTGAAGACGTTGTTGGTCTCCCCGGTGGTGAACAGCACCGGTGTCTCGATCTCCCGCGCGTGCTCGAAGTAGTTGTCCGGCAGCGCCGCGTAGCGACTCTCACCGGGAGCGTATTTCACGGCGGTGTGGTCGGCGCGAATCATCCTCCGGACGTGCCGGAAGTAGTGCATGCTCGTGGCGCCGTAGAGGTCGCCGCCACGCCGGTGGGTGCGCTCGTCGAGCTTCTCGTGGCTGTACAGGGCAGGCCAGCCCGTTCCCCACATCAGGCTGAGCATGTGACAGGCCGGCACGTCGCACTCGCGGTGAAAGAGTGAGACGACCTTCGAGAACGCCTTGCCCGGAGTCAGCCAGGGATCCTCGCTCCAACGGGGATTCACGTACTGAAATCCGCAGAGCTCGATCAGGCGGGGGGCGACCGTGATCTTCGCTCTCGACCAAGCCGGCACCCTGGGCGTCAGGGCGACGCTGTTCGCGACCACGCTGGCGATCCCGTCGACGGCCCTCCCGAACAGGCTCATCGTGAACGAGGCAGAGCCGAGGCAGTGGGCGATCACATGTAGGGGGCGATCGCCGATGTGGCGGCGCACGAGATCAATCGCCGGCGGGTAGTCGAACAGGGCGATGTCATCGAGCGTGTAGCGGTGATAGCCGAGGTTGTAGCTGTGACGGTTGCTCATTCGAAAGTCGAGACACCACACGTCATAGCCATCGTCAAGGAGGCATGAGACGAGATTGCGGTGCTCGGGCATGATGAACATGTCAGTCGAGGTCGTCAGACCGTGGATGACCAGCACCGCGTCGCCGTCGCCGCCCCGGCTGAAGCGCAACATGCTGAGCCCCAGCCCGTCGGCAGTGTTGAAGTAGTGAGTCGAGATGTCCGCGTCCTGGACTCCCTCCAGCGTGTAAAGCGGGATCTCACGAGTCATTTCATCCTCTCTCCCCAGGACTGCGGAGGAGCACGCATCTCCCAGCGCGCGGCTCTACGGCCCCCGGCGATCTTCCGATACCTCGCGAAGATACCGCGATCTGGGCGTAGTCTGGTCGTGCCCGCTCTCGATCCCGCAGCGCCAGCGCTCGCACCTGATGGCGGTGCGACGCGGAGAGGTCGCCGAGGACGAGATCCTCGTCGAGCTCGACGACCTGATCCCGCGCCTCGAACGGACGCCGATCGCGGTGATGTCTCCGCCAGCGCGAGCCGCGCTTGAGCAA
>JBKPFQ010000168.1:0-2928 GCA_046728915.1 Actinomycetota bacterium
GCCAGTTCGGCTGGCCGAGCGACGCCGAAGCGCCCCGAATCTCGTGCCTGTCGCCCAACGAGCCGATCGCACGCCGATCGCGCGGTTGCGGGTCGCCGGGCGTTCAGGAGAGTGCTGCTTCTCGCGCAAAGCGGGAGCGACGGCGGTCTTGACCCGCACCGTCGGGATAGTGTCGTTCGGTGCTGCGGCTCGTTACGATCCCGATCAGCCATTACTGCGAGAAGGCTCGGTGGGCGCTTGAGCGGGTGGGGATCGCCTACCGCGAGGAGCGCCACGTACAGGGCATCCACCGGCTCGCCTCGCGGCGCGCGGGTGGCGGGGGCACGGTCCCCGTGCTCGTGACCCCGGACGGCGCGCTCGGGGAGTCCGAGAAGATCCTCGCCTGGATCGACGAGCGCACACCACCCAGGCAGCGGCTGTTGCCCGCGGAGCGCGGCGCGCGGGCCGAGGCGGAGCGTCTTTGCCGGCGCCTCGACGGCAAGCTCGGGCCAAGGGGGCGGCGGCTCATGTACGTCCACATGCTCGCCCATCGCAAGCTCACGCTGCGCTTCAATAACGAGGGCGTGCCCCGCTGGGAGGCCGCCGCGATCCGCTACGGGTGGCCGCTCGCTGTGCGCTTTGTCCGGCGTGAGCTCGGCATCCGCCCCGGCGTCGAGGTCGAAGACGAGGCGGCGGTCTGGCGCGAGCTGGACTTCGTGGCCGAGCGCCTCGCCGACGGCCGACCGCACCTGTGCGGCGAGCGTTTCGGGGTGGCCGATTTGACCTTCGCCGCGCTGTCTGCCGCGGTGGTTGTCCCACCCGTATACGGCGTCCCCCTCCCACAGCCCGATGTGCTGCCGCCGGAAACGGCAGCGCTCGTCGTGCGCGCACGCGAGCACCCCGCCGGACGCTACGCGCTGGCGCTCTTCGCGGAGCACCGGCGGGAGCGCGTCGTCTGAGGCAAGCCAGCTCCAGGTAGCGCTTTGGCATCTCGCGCAAAGGAGGAGCGACCTAGAGGTCTCAGCCTCGCACGCGGGGACGTCCCCATCCACGCTTCCGATCCGACTATTCGACGTCGCCGAAGGACAGCAGCGCCTGCGCCGCGGAGGCATAGCGCGGTAGTTCCACCAGCCGCTTGAACCTCTCGTGGAGCGGCGATCCGGGGTACGTCACGAGCCTCACCCCTACATCGCCGCGCGCTCGGAGCGTCGAGGACGCGGCGAGCAGTGCGGAAAGACAAATACGCCCAACGCCGGGGCAGCCGCGCAGGTCGACCGCGATCCCCCGCGTCTCATCCGCGATCGCGCCGTTGAGCAATACGGCCCAACCCGTCACCTCGGCGTCTCGCAGCTCGCCCTCGACGTCCACCAGCCTCAGCCCATCCGCGACATCCAGCAGGTAGAACATGGCCGGCCTCACAAAGGCGCTCAGGACTCCACCAGTGGCAGCGCACGCTCGAGGCCGGTTACCGTGATCACCCGCCGAACCGCGGCAGAGTCCTGCCGAATGCGAAGGCGATTCCCGGTCTCGCGTGAGTGCTTCGCGACCGCGAGCAGCGCCCGCAGGCCCATCGAGTCGAGGAAGTCAACCTCGCCCAGATCGAGAACGATCGGCGCCGCGTCGCAACGCCAAACCCACCCGAGCTCTTCGGCCAGGGTGTCGGCGGTCGCAATGTCGAGCTCACCGAGCGCTCGCACCGTTAGCGAGTCGCCGCCCTGCTCGATCCGGACCGTGAGCCGACCGTCCTTGCGGATCGAAACCGAGGTGGCCAATCGAGCAACTCTCCTCTCATCCTCTCGAAGCCCAGCCGAGCCTGGTAGCGCTAGGTTGGGGCGGCCGTGGCGGTTTCGGCCATTAGTGGCCTCCTCCGGGCCCTCCGGGCTTCACCGAAGGGCCCTCTCCTGTGCCTCTGTCGCTACGGGAGAAAGACCATACGTTCCAAAGGCGTGGTTAGTGGACATAGTGTATCAGCTATTCATGAAAAAAGCTTCTAGAAACATGCAGCAGGGTTCTCAGGCGCCAACCATCGGCTGGGACTTCCTGACCAACCACGCCCACGTCCTTACCTGCGTGGCCCATGACCCGGGAATCCGACTGCGGGGGTCGTGAACCACATGGTCCGCCCCTGCGCCAACCGCTCGCGGAGCTCCGCCCTGCTCCTCGCCGCGGTGGGTTGTGCCCTCGTCCTTGCCCTGACGGCCTGTAGCCAATCCTCGGGTAGGCATGCGGCCGTCCCGCCCCCCGCGGGCTCGACGTACACGTTGATGCAGATGAACCTGTGCCTGTCCGGTCTGGGCCAGTGCTACGGCAAGGTGGCATACCCGGCGGTGGTGGAGGAGGCAATGGCCCGGATCCGTGAAGCGCACCCGGACGCGGTCACCTTCAACGAGGCCTGCGGGGGTGACGTCGCGCGAATTGCCCGGCGGACCGGTTACCACCTGCGCCTCTCAAGGGTGATCTATCTCGGCAAGCCTTTTGCCTGCATCCATCCGGGCGGGCGCGGACTTTTCGGTGACGCGGTGCTCACGAAGGCTCCCATCGAGAGCACAGACAGCCGGCCTTTCGAAGCACAGGCGGTCATCGAGCGGCGTGAGTGGCTATGCGTCACCACCCGAGTCGACGTCGACGTGTGCACCGCCCACCTCGCCACCCGCGGGACCGATGAGGTGGCTGCAAACGACCAGCAGTGCACCGAGCTCCGGGCACTCCTTGCACGTCGCGCGGCCAGCCGCACCGTCATCTTCGGGGGTGACGTCAACCGTCGCTCCTCCTGCGCCCCTGAGGGCTTCTGGATCCGCACCGACGGGTCCGCCGAGCAGCACCCAGGGCTTCAGCACGTCTATGGAACGGGCGCACTCCGCTCGCCCCCGGCCGAGGTGGTCCCCGCCGCGCACACGGACCATGACATCCTGCTGGTTCGGGCGAGGAAGTTTTCGAGCCAGGCGCAGC
>JBKPFQ010000169.1:0-8212 GCA_046728915.1 Actinomycetota bacterium
AGCCCCACCAGAAGCAGGGCGAGGGGCGCGGCCCAAAGGCCCTTTGCCCTAGCCGCTCCGGCGGAGGGCAACGCCGCCGGCACGTTCGCCCGTCGCGCTGGATCCCTCCCGTCGTGGCCACACAAACGGCGCACCGCGCCGAGTGTACGTCAGGCTCTACCCCTAGCGATCAGGCCACCGCGGCGGTCGGAAGCCGCTGTGCGCGCCGGTCGTCGCCCAGCAACCGCGCTTCTCTGCGGAGTTCCGCGGGGCGATCGGTGCAGACCGCGTCTGGGTCCACCGCGCCGACGATTCGGAGGAGGAGCTCGGCGTCGTTGACGGTGCCCGTGTTCACGCTCAACCCGGCCAGCCGGAATACGCGGGCGAGCCTCCCGGTCAGCAGGAAGTGCTCCACCGAGACACCGCTTACGCCATGCCGCGTCGCCCAGGCGGCGAGCGACTCGGGCGCGTAGTCGGCGAAGACGACCAGGCGCGAGGCGAAGCCGTGCGCCGCCGCGACGGCGCAGGCGGAGGAATGGAAGCTGATCACCTCGATCCGCCGGCGCTGCCGCGTGCCGCGATAGCGCTCGCAGAGCGCCCTGGCGGTCCGGGCCGCGAGCCCGGGGTCGGCGTGCGCCTTGATGTCCACCTGGATCGGCATGTCCGGCGGTGTGGCGTCGAGCAGCTCGTCGAGCGACAGCGGTCGCTCCGCGGTCGGGCGGCCCTGGCGGTCGAGCAGCACGCCCTCACGGCGGATCTGATCTAGAGAGCGCTGGTGGACCCAGCCCTGGAGGTTCGTCCCGACCGAGAGCAGCGGGTCGTGGAGAAGCACGAGCTGCTCGTCGGCGGTCAGGCAGGCGTCGGTTTCGACTCCATCGGCGCCGACCAGGGCCTGCTCGAGCGCCGGGATCGAGGAGTCCGGCCCGTAGGCCCGCCCGAGGCGATGTGCGAAGAGCGGGGGCAGCGCCATGTGTATGGACATATGGCACAAGCGCCGTGCGCTGCGCGTGTTACGAACCCGTCACCTCCCCGTCACCGTCGTGTGAACGGCGCATGGGCGCCGCCCAGGATCAGGTTCGCAGCGTGCAGATGACCCGCGGACGGCCGTCCACGATCGGCGCATCGTGGATCTCCGTCTCCCGGAAGCCCGCGAGGCCGGCCAGGCGGTCGAGGCTCGCGCCGCTGAAGCCCCAGTAGACGAAGTCGTCGCCACGGTAGAGCTCGCCCGGCTCGCAGACGTGAATGCCGGCGCTCGCCTCGAGGCGTCGGTCGGTCACCCCGTGCGTCTCGAGCAGCACCTCGCCGCCCGGCCCGAGCCTTCGCCGCAATACGCCGAGCAGTCCCAGCGGATCGCGGACCCGATGGAGGATCCCGCAGCAGAGGATGAGGTCGAACTCCTCCCGGAGCGCGTCGAGGTCGTAGCCGTCGAGTCGCATGTAGGCCACCTTCGAGCCGAGCAGCTCGGCGATCGCGTGGAACCCTGCGCCGGCCACGAGCTCGATGCCGAATCGCGAGCGCACCCACGCGACGTATTGCTCGTTGTCGATCGCGACCACCCGGGCGGCGCCGCGCGCCTCGGCCAGGAAGGCATAGAAGCCGTCGAATGTGCCGACGTCGAGCACCCTGCGTCCGCTGAAGTCGTGGGGGAGAACCGGGACGCGATAGCGGTGATCCCTCGCGATGCCCGGCGTGTAGATGCCGCCACCGTCGAGGCAGAACGTGTGGAACCAGAGCGGCACCCCTTCGAGGGTTTCCTGCGCACGCCGTGTATCGACCTCGATCGGGAGCAGATCCGCGACCTCCCGCTCGGCCTCGGTGGGCTCGCCGATCCGCTCGTAGCCCGGCTCGGTCTCGACGCTGATTGCCAACGCGCCCTCCTTTCGGACCGGGTCGGCCGGTCTTACCTTGGATTACCACGGCGGCCGGAGACTGCCCCGTCCGGCGTTCGTCGACACCCGGTATACCGTGCGCGGCGCTCGGGGTCAACCGTCGGCGCCCCGCCCGACACCCGCGCTCGCCTAGCGGTGACCTTCGACCTCCGTCACCTGGTGGTAGGTGCCGCGGTTTCTGCCACGGGAACGGCGGGGTGGCGACCGCGCCGGCGGTGTTGGGCACGATCTCGTCGCAGGTGTCGGGGTCGTCGCAGGTCGCGTCAGACCTTCCAGTCGGCCGGGTCGCTGGAGCCCTGGGCGGCTGACACCTCTTTGTAGGCGTCCTTGAGCGTCGACACCAGCATCTCGCGGCACGCCTTCCGTGCCTTGCGCTGGGCCTTGTTCGTCCGCGGCTGCTTGCGCGGGCCGCCGCAGTAGATCCGGGAGTAGCGGTCCTTCTCGGGGCGCCCCAGGACGCTCCGCAGGTCCTTCTGCACCTGCGAGGACCAGTCCCAGCCGAAGTCGCCGAGGCCCAGCACGTTGTCGCGGCGCAACCACGACCGCAGCAACAACCCAACGCCTGTACGCCCCACGTGCCTCCTCCACCAGGCGGCCGATCGTAATTACGGGCCGGCCGCCGTGCGCTGATTCACGCGAGATTCGGAATCACCACAACCGACCCTGCGCTCCCCCCGTCGGACACGGACGGCGCAGGAGTACTGTGAATGGAGATGACGTCCGCCCGCCTGCTCGCAGCAACGGAAACCGGAGCCTGGGTGGTCGACCTCGCCACCGACTCCGCTCGCGCCACACTCCAAGAGCCGGTGCGCTGCGTCGCCGCCGGACCCGGCGGCGTCGCTCTCGCTGGCGGCGCCGGCGGGCTGTGGTTGAGCCGCGATGAGGGCGAGTCCTGGGAGAGCGTCGAGCTGACCGAGCCCGACGTCTTCTCGGTCGCGGTCTCACCGGCGGATGGAGCCCTCTACGCCGGCACCGAGCCGAGCCGCCTGTTCGTGAGCGCGGCCCCCGACGAGCCGTGGGAGGAGCTCGAGGCCCTCCAGCGGATCCCCTCGCGGCCGCGTTGGCGCTTTCCGCCGCGGCCATGGACTCACCACGTCCGCTGGATCGCGCCGTCGCCGCACGACCCCGACCGGATCCTGGTGGGAATCGAGCTGGGCGGGGTGATGCTCAGCACGGATCGTGGCCAAAGCTTCTCCGACCACCGCCCAGGGGCGGTCCTCGACGCCCACGAGCTCGCCTGGCACCCGCTCGCCGAGGGCCGCGCCTACGAGGTCGGCGGCACCGGCGCCGCCTGGAGCGAGGACGCCGGCGAGAGCTGGCGCGACGCCGCCGACGGCCTCGAGGTCAGCTACTGCTGGGCGCTCGCGGCGAGCCCGCGCGAGCCCGACCTCTGGTGGATCGCCGCCGCCCCCGGCCCCTTCCAGGCCCACGGCCGCCAGCCCGCCGATGCTCGCCTCTACCGGCGCACGAACGGGAGCTGGCAGCGCCTCGCCGGGCCGCTCGAGGTGATGCCCTACGCGCTCGTCGCCACCGACGACGCCCTCGTCATGGGCCTACGCGACGGCCGCCTGCGGACCAGCGACGATGCCGGCGAAACGTGGGAGGAGGTCTCGCAGCGGCTGGGATCGCTGAGCGCGCTCGCCGTGACGCCGGTTGGCGGGTGAGTCCGGCTACGCGGCCGGCAGCGTCCGTTCGAGCTTGTCGAAGCTCTCGCCCCAGCCGTCCCGGTGAAGGGCCCGACGCTCCTCGGTCTTGAACGCGCCCTGTGTGAGCTCGACCGCCGTCGACCCGCCGAGATCCACAAACGACAACTCGGCCAGCGTCTCGAGATCGTCCGGATTGGCGGGCTCCCACACGAACGTGAAGGCGAGCCGGACAGGGGCCTCGACCTCGCGGAAGTCACCGGTCAGATGGAACGCATCGCCCTCGGGCGGCTGCATCTCGATCCGGTAGCTCTCACCGACACGAGCTTCGAACTCCAGAGTCGGGATGGTGAACCCCTCCGGCCCCCACCACTTCGCGAGCTCGTCCGGATCGGTGAAGGCCTTAAAGACGGCCTCGGGGGCCGCGGGGAGGACGCGCTCGATCTCGAGCACGAGCTCGTCCGAGTCGGCCGGGGCGAACATCGGTGGTGAGGAGCCTAACCGCGGATCCCGAGGAGCGTTTTTGGCGGAGTGATCTCGAGCGTTTGGCCGCTGCTGTCAGCCCGCTGACTTTCGACCGCACTGGACACGGACCCCGACGGTGGGCGAGTATCGCCATGCACCGAAAGTTCGCGGGCGCTCGCCCGCTCGAGGGAAGGACCGGCTCATGCGCTACCGCCCGATCGATCATGACCCCGAGGATCCGAGGCTTGGTCGCTTCATCCCGGACGACTGGAGGCACATCGAGAACTATCCGCTCACCGCGCTCCCGGTCGAGGAACGGCCGACGCAATCGCCGGTGGTCATCGGCGTCAACTGGTACTCGGAGTTCGACAACCCGGAGGTCGACGAGAGCACGGGCGAGCACTTCGTCGCCAAGGGCGGCGCGAGCTCGCTGACCAACGTCCGCGGCGGCCACTGCGTCTGCCTCGAGCCGGGTGGCGAGATGACCGATCGCGAGGATTGGAGGACCTTCTACAACCAGGGCCAGGAGGGCGCGTGCGTCGGCTTCGGATGGTCGCGCTGCATGTCGATCCTGAACGGCCAGCAGAGCGGGCAGGAGTACGCCGCCAGGTGGCTCTGGGACCGCGCCAAGGAGAAGGACCAATGGCCGGAGACAAATCCCGGCGACAACAACGGAACCAGCGTGCGCTCCGCCGCCGAGGTCCTGGTCGCCTCGGGTCACGTCCCCTGGAACGAGGAGTACGGCGACGACGAGTACACCGAGCGCGAGGGCTACCAGGCCGACGCCGCGCAGGGGCTGAGCGCCTTCCGCTGGGCGCAGTCCGTGGAAGAGGTGCACGGCGTGCTCGCCAACCAGAAGGCCGACGAGCTCGGCGCCGTCCCGATCCTCAACTCGTGGGGCGAGGGCTACCCGGCGCGGGTCTGGATGCCCGACGACGTGCTCGACCGCCTCATGAAGGAGGAGGGCGAGATCGCGATCCCGACGGACCGCTAGCGATGGCCCCCATGCCCTGGCACCCGAAGTCGGGCGATGCCGATTCGCAGCGAGATGCGGCCGAGCAGCTCAAGTCCGGCTGCGGAAAGCTCGCCGAGGCCGCGACCGAGGTCCGCTCTCACACCGACGACGAGGACCCCGAGCTCGCGATCCTGGCCCAGGAGGTGATCGACGTCGCCACGCGGGGACTCGTCGTCACGGCCCGGGTGGGAGCGCCGGTACCAGGTGAGGAGGGGGCGCCGGCGGAGGAGGAGACCGACGCGGCGGAGAGGAGAGCCGTGGAGCCCGCCACGGCGGTGCCCGCGGTGGTGGGCCTCTCGCTCAGCGAGGACACCGGGAAGAAGTGGACGGCGGCGACGGTCGCGCTGCTTCAGCAGGCGGTGGCGCCGCTGACCCGCGCCGCCGAGATCCTCACGGACGGCTGGAGGGAATCTGCGGATGAGGTGACGACCCTGCGCGAGGAGGTCTGCGACATCGCGCCCCGGCTCGCCGCCGCAGACGCACGTATCGCCGCCGAGCCATCATGAACCCGCCTGAGGCAAGCTCGGGAACCGAGGCGAAGGAGCCGCCCGCTCAGCCGGGCGGGTCGGGCGACCAGCCGGCGGCCTCAATCCCCGCGGCCGCCCGTGCTCTCGCCCAGGAGAAGGTCTACGGCGAAGCGCTCGAGAAGCTGCGCACGCGGTCGGATCTCACGGCGAAGGCGATCGCGGGGCTCGGATCCACGGCCATCGGCGGGCTTGGGATCGCAACGCTCACCGACATCTGGCCACCGGGCGAGCCGAGCCTGGCGATCGCCGGGCTGGTGGCGGGCTTCTTCGCCATGGCGGCCGGGGTGATCCTCCTGGCCCAGCGCGTGTGGAGGGCCCAGCAGCCCGTCGTCATCGGCTCCGGAAGGTCGATAGCCGGCCTGAGCGGGCGAGAGCAGCGAATCGCGGACCGGGTCTCCGACGAGCTCGCCCATTTCCGCGACGTCGAATCGCTGCGCGCCTACGAGGCGCGGGGAGTGCGTTTCGAGCGCGTGGCGGCCAGACTGAAGGGCACCGACCCGGAGCTCGCCGACCGCGTGCTCAAGGCGTCGCAGGTGGTCCTCGCCGAGGTGAGCGAGGCTCGCATGAGGACGGTGTACGCCATAGTCAGGCGGCGAGCCTTCAACGCCTTCCAGTCGCTGGGGGCCGTTGCGCTTGCCCTGCTCATCGCGGTCGGCTTCTACACCGTCGGCATCTCGGCGGACAAGCTCGACGCGGAGCGCTCCAGCCAGATCCAGTTCGCCAAGGACTGCGCGACGGCCCTCGGTACGCCGAACATCGACACGGGCGACCTGCCAGGTGACTGCCGGGAGGGCGCGCCCGCCAACCCCCAATCGACCGCATCCGCCTCGGACTCCGGAAAGTGAATCCGAGAGAATCGCGCCCGTGGATGCCTCCGAGGACATTCGGGATCGCGCCGAGCGTTACCCCTACACCATTCCCCCGAGCTCGTTCGTCCAGGTCGGCGATCGCACGCTCGAGCTGGTCTCGTTCGATCCGGTGGGCGTGATGCAGAGCCTCGTCAAGGACGAGAGTGGGACGCCGGCACCACTCCGTACGCACATCGATGAGAAGACCTGGCCCACCGACGACGCGGACCGCCAACCCGTGCTGGCCTACGGCTCGAACGCATCCCCGGAAGTGCTCGAGCGGAAGTTCGGAGATGGCGAGGACGTGATCGTGCCGATGATCCGCGCGCGCCTGTCCGACTTCGACGTGGTCTATTCGTCCCACTTCTCGCCGTACGCGTCGATTCCGGCCACCTTGCAACGCAGCGAGGGCACGTCGGTGGTGACGTTCGTCTCCTACCTGACCAGGTCGCAGGTCCGGACGATGAGCGAGACCGAGCCCAACTACTTCCTGGCATCGGTCTTCGAAGTCGATTGCCAGCTCGACTTCGGCGCGCGGCTGACCGAGCTGCACACCTATCTCACGCGCCACGGGTGCCTGACGATCGACGGCTCCGAGGTCGCCCTCGCGGACATCGAGGCGGAGGGCCGGCGGTTCCCGGCGATGAGCGAACGCCAGGTTCTCGAGCGCGTGCGGGAACGACTCGCTCCGGATCAAGAGCTCGACCGGTTCATCGTCGAGACGGCGGAGGACGACGACCTCTCCAAGCGGCGCACGGAGGAGCTGAAGAGGGAGGCGCGCGATTTCGCCTACGAGGACTGGAGAAAGCTGGAGCAGTGATCTCCCAGGAGGACCAGGCTCCACAGGCCGCACCGCCGCCGTATCTCCTGGTCAAGCCGACGAAACCCGAGCAGCGGAGGAAGTCGAAATCGGACTACATCGCCTGTATCAACAAGTCCGTCAAGAAGGACCGCGGGCTCGGCGAGCAGGTCGCGCTCAGCCGGCCGGTGGAGAACGATCCGGCCGGGCGCGAGCTGGTCGTTCGCTGCCAGCTGGTCGAATCGGAGGCCATCCCTGACGGCGAGGTATGGGCCGACCAGACGGTGCGGAACGCGATCGGCATCGAGTTCGGCGACGAAACCGAATCGGCCGCGTTGGCCCCGATCCAACGAGGACCCATGGAGGCGGTCCGCGAGCACGTCTCGAGGCTTCTCGGCCGCAGATTCGTCCTGCTGCGAGTGTGCAAGGCGGACCCGCCGGATCTGGAGAAGGACATAGCCAGGATCTCGCCGGAGATATTCGCGTTGCTCGGCATCCGGCCCGGGGATCGGATGTTCATCTCCTGCCCGGTGCCACGCGCCGACGGTTCGGGATACGACGAGTGCACGCACACCCTGCGGGCAAACGAACTCCCCGAGCAGATGCTCGCCGAGCGCGAGCGGAACGAGGAAGACGAGGCCAAGCTCGAGTTCCAGGCCCGGTACTTGTCCGCCAAGCGGCTTGTGGGGGTCAAGCGGGACATCGGCAGGATCTTTCTGGATGAGGAGGCCCGATCCAGGCTCGGAAACGCCGCGCCGTTGCAGGTCGTCAAGGTGCGTCGCGCCAGCGGGAATGCCGTCGGCCAGGAGCTCCTGGGGTTCGGAGTGGTCTTCTTCATCTCCGGGTTCGCCGTTTCGAGCGTCCTGCCCTGGGGCGACAGCTGGTTGAAGACCGGGGTGATCGTCGCCATCGCCGCGGTTGCCACGGCGATCTTCGTCGTCATCAACCTGCGCTCACGCCCGCCCAAAACCGGCTAGCGGCGTGTCGCGGGAGAATTTGGAGATCGTCAGGGCCGTCTTCGAGCGCCGCAGCGAGGGCGACTTAAAG
>JBKPFQ010000170.1:0-5731 GCA_046728915.1 Actinomycetota bacterium
ACGCGCGTGATCACGAGCGCCGAGACGGGCCGCCCCGCGCCCAGCAGGCACGAGATCAGGGAGAGCTGGCGGATCAGCTTCTCGGTGTCCTTGGCCATAGGTTCTAGGCCGGCGCCGTACGGCGCCGGCAGCAGCATGTGCCGTTCAATTGGGGAGAGGCCGGCGCCGTACGGCGCCGGCAGCAGCGTGTGCCGTCCATTTGTGCGGAGCATAGGGACTCGTCGCGGGTCCTTCGACCGCACCGGCGCGGGCGCCGCCGCAAATTGCGGGCCCTAGACGGCGGGCGCCAGGGTGTGGTCTTCGTCCGATGCCGCGCGCGAGCGGAAGTACGCGGCCGAGTCGAGCCCGCGGTCGAACCGCGACCAGGTCTCGCCGTCGGCCAATCCGCGCTCGATCCGGTCGAAGCTCCCGAGCTTGCCGCCCAGGTTGTCGATCGCGTGGACCAGGGTCGCCTCCCGCGTCGCCGGGAGGACCGGCGAGCCGTTCTCGAGCGTTCCGTGGTGCGACAGGACGATGTGGAACAGGGCCTGCGCCAACTCGGGGTCGAACCCATCGATGCGCTCCACCTCGCGGCGCACGAGGTAGTACCCGAGCGGAATCTCGCCCTGAAGGCGGCCGGCATCGGTCAGGTCGATCGCGAGGGGATCGTCGTTGTAGGCCATCGTCTTGCCGATGTCGTGCAGCAGCGCGCCGGCGATCGCGATGTCGCGGTCGATGCCCGGGAACGCCGAGGCCGAGGCGCTGACGGCCTGGGCGACCGAGACCGTGTGATCCAGGAGCCCGTGGCGATAGGCCTGGTGGTAGTACTTGGCCGCGGGCGCCTCGCGGAACCGAAGCCAGACCGGGGAGTCCGGGGCGAAGAACCGGTCCAAGAGCGCAGCGATCTGCGGGTTCTGAATCGTGCCCAGAAGCTCCCGGAGCTGGGACTCGAGGCGTTCGACGGGAACGGTCGGCCCCTCGGCGAGGTCGGCGGGCCTGAACTCGCCGTCCCTCGCCGCCCGGATCGCCTCGATCGTGATCTTCGGGCCGTATTGCGGATGGACGGCGAAGCGCCCGGTGAGATGAACCGCGCCGCCGGGTACGGCGACCTCGAAGCACTCGGCGACCTCATCCCACGCCACCGCCTCGACCGCGCCGGAGCGATCGCAGACGATCAGCCGCAGCCACTCGCCCCCGTTGCGCCGCTGGCGCAGCTCGCGCTCGCGAACGGCGAACACGCCCGCGATCGACTGGTCGTCGGCGAGATCGCGCACCCACGCCCGCTGGCGTGCGGCGCCGTTTTCCCTGCTCGCACCGCTCTCGCCGGCGCCGCCAAGCGCCGGCTGCTCCGTGAGTGACACCTGCTCGGTCATCGTCGCTCACAGTAGAGAGGGGGGCGGACGGGCCAAATCTCCCCGGCTGGCGGCCTCGCGAAGGTTTTGGTGTTTTGGGGACGCTATAGCGTCCCCCAAGTCCCAAAAGCTGTTTGAGCTGGCGACTACCCGGTCTCCTCGGGCTCCTCCTCGCCCGGCCACGAGCCGGTGAGCCGGTAGAAGCCCAGCCGCGAGCCGCGGTCGGCCAGCCCTCGCATCATCCGGAAGATCGCGCCCTCGAGCGCCAGGGCGACGGCGAGCTTGAGCCACGTCACGTGGCGGTGCTCCGGCTCGGGCGGCTCCTCCTCATCCACCAGCCCCCAGGCGACATCGAAGAGCTTCTTGGAGATGAAGCCCGCGATGAGGCCGGCGGCGAGGCTGAACGGGATGAACAGGAGCTTGCCCACGGTCACGCCTCCGTCGGCTCGTTGGACGAGGGGGTCCGGGGTTCCATCGCGATCGTCCTCTCCTCGGGCACCCCGCTCTCGAGCTCCCGGCCGCGCTCGAGCTCGGCGTTCATCTCGGCTCCCAGGAGCACCGCGACGTTCGAGATCCAGAGCCACACCAGGAAGACGATCACGCCCGCGAGGCTCCCGTAGGTCTTGTTGTAGGAGCCGAAGTTGGCGACGTAGAACGCGAAGCCGATCGAGGCGAGGATCCACAGCACCACCGCCAGCACCCCGCCGGGCGTGATCCAGCGAAACCCCGGATGCCTAACGTTGGGGGCGCCGTAGTACAGGATCGCGAGCATCGTGATCACCACGACGACGATCACGGGCCACTTGATGATGTTGAACAGGGTGACCGCGGTGCCCTCGACGCCGAAGAGCTTCCCCACCTCCGAGGTGAGCGGACCGCTGATCACGACGGCGATGGCGCTGACCGCCACGAGGAGCAGGAGAACGAGCGTCATTCCGATCTGAAGCGGCCGGAGCTTCCAGAATGGCCGGCCCTCCTCGGTCTCGTACATCACGTTCGACGCGCGCGAGAAGGCGCCGACGTATCCCGACGCCGACCACAGCGCGGCGAGGAGCCCGAGCACGAACGCGATGCCCGCCGTCCCCTGGCTCGAGGCGATCTGCTTGATGGCGCCACTGATGATGTCCTGCGCGGGTCCGGGTCCGAGCTCGTTGATGTTGTCGAGGACCGCGTTGGTCGCCGAGTCACCGGCGAGGCCGAGGATGGAGACCAGCACGATCAAGGCGGGGAAGATCGAGAGGATCGCGTAGTAGGTCAGGGCCGCG
Source organism: Actinomycetota bacterium (assembly GCA_046728915.1). Taxonomy (GTDB): domain Bacteria; phylum Actinomycetota; class Thermoleophilia; order Solirubrobacterales; family 70-9; genus AC-56. The sequence goes on from JBKPFQ010000170.1 coordinate 2,597, forward strand.
GCCCAGTCGGTCAGGTTGTCCGCGCGGAACTCGGACACCGTTCGCTTGAGCACGCCCCACCACGAGCGCTTGCCCAGATCGGTCGGATGACGCGGCCCCTCCATCCCAGCAGGAGGATTCCCGCCGGGGTGAAGGGTCAAACCCCGATCGCGCGTCAAAACGGCCCTCGCTTTAGCGTTTTGCAATATCCCGCGCTAACAATTGAGGCATGGCGGCTAGCGGACCCGTTCTGGTGGTCGACGACGAGCCCATCGTTCGCGAGGTCCTCGAACGGTACCTGCACCGAGGGGGGCTCGACGTCGCCACCGCCAGCGACGGGCAGGGTGCCCTGCGCGAGTTCGCCGCGGCCGGTCTTTCGATCGGCATCCGGGTCGCACGTCACCTGATCCCTGGTCCGGGAGGCGGCCACCGAGTGTCGAGGCTGCAGTTGTTACCTCCAGCCGAACAAAGTGCAGTCTCGGCGCCGGCGCTAAGGTCAATCCGTGCCGAGTCCCGAGACGCTGTACCTGTTCGCGATCGCCTGCGCCGGGCTCGTGCTGCTGCCCGGCCCGGCGCTGATCTTCATCGTCACGCGCGGCGTCGTGCACGGGCGCCGTGGCGGCCTGATCTCGACGCTCGGGGTCGAGACCGGCAACGTCGTGCAGGTTCTTGCCGCCACCGTCGGGCTTGCGGCCATCGTCGCGTCCTCCGCCGAGGCGTTCAGCGTCGTCAAGTACCTGGGCGCCGCCTACCTCGTCTTCCTCGGGGTGCGCGCGCTTGCGGGGTCGGGGGACGCCGGTGAGCCGAGCGTCCTGAGGGCGAAGTCGCATCGGCGCCTGTACGTCGATGGAGTGATCGTCGGGGCGCTGAACCCGAAGCTCGCGCTCTTCCTGCTGGCGTTCCTGCCGCAGTTCATCGATCCCGCCGCCGGCCCGGTGTGGCTGCAGACGCTGGTCCTAGGCCTGATCTTCAACGTCACCGCCACCATCGGCGACTCGCTCTTCGCGCTGGCGGCGGCGAGCGCGGGCGGTCGCCTGCGGACGTGGCTGCACAGCCGTCGCCTTGCGCAGGCGAGCGGCATCATCTACCTCGGGCTGGGCGCCGTCGCGGCGCTGAGCCACGGCGAGACCAAGAGCTGACATCGAGAGGGAGGAGTGCGGCGGTGAGCGACGATCTCGCAGCGACGTTCGACGCGCACATGAAGGCCGAGTTCCAGGACCTCGACCTCGAGGCGACGATGGCCACGATGTCCGGCGACCCCTACGTCCACCACGTGCCGACGATCACCGGCGGCAACGGGCCCGACGGCGTGCGCGATTTCTACGGCCATCACTTCATCGGCCAGTGGCCGGACGACACCGAGACGCGCCAGGTCTCGCGGACCGTCGGCGAGAACCAGGCCGTCGACGAGCTGGTGATGACCTTCACCCACGACCGCGAGCTCGAGATCATGCTGCCCGGGGTCCCGCCAACCGGCCGGCGCATCACCATTCCCGTCGTGGTCGTCGTCGGCTTCGAGAGCGGCAGGGTCCAGCACGAGCACATCTACTGGGACCAGGCGTCCGTCCTGATCCAGGCGGGGTTGCTCGACTCGTCGGGACTGCCGGTCACCGGGGCGGAGCAGGCCCAGGCGTTGGTGGATCAGGAGCGGCCCAAGAACGAGCTGCTCGAGGGCGACGATGCCTGAGCTACATTGGGCGGCCTGATGTCCGGCGAGCCCGACAACACGGCCCTGCCGGGGCGGGACACACGCGACAACGGCCTTGCTCCCCAGCCGCCGGCGCCCGGCGGCTCGGTCCTGGTCACGGGCGGCGGCGGCTACATCGGCTGCGTCCTCACCCAGCGCCTGCTCGAGCGCGGCTATCGGGTTCGGGTCCTCGATCGGCTCTACTGGGGAGAGCAGCCGCTCGCGGTCGTTCGCGATCGGATCGAGGTCGTGTCTGCCGACATCCGCGATGTCCCCGCTACGGCCCTCGACGGGATCGACGCCGTGATCCACCTCGCCGGCCTCTCGAACGACCCGACCGCGGAGTACGACCCGGAGGCCAACTGGCAGATGAACGCGGTCGGGACCGCTGACCTTGGGCGCGCCTGCGTCGAGCGGGGCATCGAGCGCCTCGTCTTCAGCTCCTCGTGCTCGCTGTACGACGGCCTCCCCGCGGCCATGTACGACGAGTCCGCCGAGCTCATGCCGCACGGCGCCTACGCCGAGTCCAAGCGCTACGCCGAGCACCAGCTCCTGGGCCAGCAGGAGAACGGGCTGTGCCCCGTGATCCTGCGGTTCGGCACCGTCTACGGGCACAGCCCGCGGATGCGGTTCGACCTGGTCGTCAACACCTTCGTCAAGGATGCGCTGCTGGAGGGCAAGCTCTCGCTGCACGGCGGCGGCTGGATGTGGCGCCCCCTCGTTGACGTGCGCGACGCGGCCGACGCCCTGATCTGCGCCATGGAGGCACCCGCCGAGCTGGCGCGGGGCGAAACGTTCAACGTCCTGCACTCGAACTACCAGATCCGCGAGCTGGCGATGCTGGTGGCCGGCTCCGTCCAGCTCCTCGGGCGCGAGGTGACGCTCGAGGAGGTCCCGGCGCCGCCGCTGACTCGAAACTACGAGTGCTCGAACGCGAAGCTGGCGGGGACGCTGGGGTTCATCCCGTGCCGCTCGGTGGTCGAGGCCGTGGCGGATCTGCTCTCGAGGATCGACGTCGACGACCGGGCGATGCTCACCGACCCGCGTCACTACAACATCCGCTGGTTCGAGCTCATGCACGAGGTGAACTCCCGCACCGAGCAGTTCGGATCGGTGCTGTGAGCCCGCGCCGGGCGCTGATCACCGGCGGCGGCGGGCAGCTCGCATCGGACCTCGAGCTCCGGCTCGCCGGTTCGTGGGAGGTGGCCGCGCCGTCTCACGAGGAGCTCGACGTCACCGACGACGAGGGTTTGGAGAGCGTCTTCGCTGACGCCTCCCCCGACGTGGTCTTCAACTGCGCCGCGTACCACAACGTCGACGCCTGCGAGCGGAACGAGGACACCGCCTTCGGGGTAAACGCCCGCGCTGTCAAACGATTGGCTGAGCGGTGCGCCGCCACCGGAGCCCGGCTGGTCCACCTGAGCACGAACTACGTGTTCGACGGCTCGCGCGCCGAGCCCTACGCCGAG
>JBKPFQ010000171.1:0-18656 GCA_046728915.1 Actinomycetota bacterium
CGCCGAGACGACCGTGACGTTCATGTTCGGCGCCGCGGACGGCGCGGCGCTGCAGCGCCTGACGGATCCGGATCGCGACTACTCCGAGCTGCTCGAGCTCGAGCGCGGAATGCTGCGGTACCTGCTCGTCGCCGAGTAGCCAAGCGGCGCTCGCGTACCTAGATCGCGCGTATTCTCCTTCAAAGGAGGACGCGATGAGCGACGCACGTCGGACAAACGATCGGTCAAGCGGCTTCAAACCGGTCAAGCAGGTCGGTGTCGCGGTATCGATCGGCTTTCCGCTCGTCGTCATCGGCGTCCTCACTCTGGTGATCCTCCTGATCACCTGGGTTGGTACCGCGACGGCGCTATGGATCATCGCTGGTGCGGTGCTCGCAATCGGACTCGTGTCCGCGGCCTCTGGCCGGGTCGTCTGAGCTCGGCGTAGCCCCCGAGCTTGACGCTCAGTGCGGGAGCGTCGCGCTCGCGACCTTCGAGCACGTGTCGCGCGAGGCGGGGGTCAGCCGTGGGCTACTCCGTTACTACTTCGACACCAAGGAGCGGCTCTTGATCGAGGTTCTGCGGCGGCGACGCCGGGGTCCGCATCGGCGCGCTGGACGAGCCGCTGGAGGCCGCGCGTACCGCCGATGAGGTCCTCGAGGACGGCTTGACAAACCCCGACGTGCCGGAGGGCTTGACAAACCCCGGCGGGTGAGGAAGGGTAGGCATCGGTTCAAGGGCGGGACCCCCGTCTCCACGGAGTGGGGGCGAAGCTCAGGCTCAGAAGGGAGGAGTTCATGAAACGGATCTGGTCCTCACGGCCATCGCCCGCGCTCGTGGTTGCGGTCGTGGCACTCGTCGCCGCCCTTGCGGGCACGGCGGTGGCCGCCGACCCGCTGGCGACGAGTAGCGCCACGGTGACCAAGAAGAAGGTGAAGAGGATCGCCAAGAAGGTCGCCAAGAAGCAGGCGAAGAAGAAGGTCAATGCGTTCGAAGCGGCGAAGTTCCCGATCGGCGCGTCGGACCTCGCCACGATCGATGAGCACACTCAGTCGGAGACGATCTCGCCGTCGACCGGCGGTACGCTTTCCAAGGAGACGGCCACCGCGACCTGCGACACCGGCGAGCGGGTGATCAGCGGCGGCTGGACGACCGAGCTGGAGCAGGTCGGCACGGATACCAGGGTCGCCCTCTCGTTCGAGGACCAACGGTCCGACAACGGCTGGAGTGCGTCGGCTGTCAACCTCTCAGGCACACTCGATAACGAGCTGACTGCCCACGCCTACTGCCTCGCGCCGTAGTCGTCGGCAGAGCGATTCGCCGTGTGAGGGGCCGGGTAACACCGGCCCCTCTGCGGTGGCGCTGGGCTTCGCTATAGCCTGCGGCGCCGATGGGCGCGGAACCGGCGCAGCCTCCGCTCAAGGTCTGCCCGCATTGCTCGGTCGCGTCGCGCACCGGCGCAGACACCTGCCCGAGCTGCGGCAAGCCATATGAGCGCCGCGCGTGGCGCTGGTGGTTCGCGATCCCGATCGCGGTGCTCGCGTTCGGGGCCGGGTACTTCGGTTGGCAGGCGGTCACGGACGACGAGCCGGCTGAGCCCGAGGGTCTGACGATTCAGGAGGCGCGGAACGCCACTCTCGGGGCCCCGCCGGCGAGGATCGAACGCGTGCTGGACGGTCAGAAACCGAGCAGGGCGAGGCGCTCGGGAGGCGGTGGCAACGAGCTGGTGTGCCGGCTCTACCTCGTCGTCGACGAGGAGCGGACCGCATGGGAGTTCTGCTTCCTCAACGGCGAGCTCGAGATCTCCAGGCCGCACAGGTTCTAGAGGGTTTGATGGGGGTCATCCGCGTGCGTGGATAACCCACCATCAGCGCTCTAGCTAGGCGGAGCGGGGGAAGATCCGCTGCATCCGCCACAGCATGCGCAGCGAGCCGTGCGGTCGCAGCTTGCGCCGGAGCATCGCACGGCGGGGGTCGCCGCCGCGGATGGAGAGGTCGATCCAATCGCGCCAGGTGGTCTCCAGCGTGAGGTCGGGATCCGGGGCCTCGCCCTGAACGGCCCGCGAGCTGCCGTTGTCGATCCGCAGGTACCACGGCGCCGCGTCCTCGAAGCGCCACTGGATGGTCGCCGGGCTTCCGTTGACCGCGTCGCTGTGAGCCGAGCGTGCGATCACGTCGAACAGGAGCTCCTGAACCTCCGGGGAGGAGTCGGGGTCCCGAACCGGCTCGCCGGCGACGCCGGCGCGCATCAGCGTGATGGCGCGCTGGGCGCGCTCCTTGTGGGGCAGTGACATGTCGAACGGATAGACGTCCGGGGGCATCTCGTCGATCGGCCAGCCGGCCGCCTTCCATTTCGCCTCCACCGAGCGCATACCGAACGAGTAGATGTCCTCGAGCTCGAAGCCGTAGCAGCGCGTGTACTCGAGATCCCAGCCCGGCGGGACGAAGACCGCCATCGAATAGCGCATCACCTCACGCAGGATCTCCGCCACCGCCGCCTTGCACTCCTCCGACTCGCGGAAGCACTCCGACAGCGTCTTGACCCCGAAGCCGATGTGGCGCTGCTCGTCGCGCGAGACGTTGTGCATGCCCTCGCTGAAGCCCGGCATCGTGCCGGACTTCGTGAAGTAATCCTCGATGAAGTGCTGGCCGGGCTGGGCGAGGGTCGCCTCGACGACCATGTGGTAGAGCGCGATCGCCTGGGCGAACTTGGGCAGCGAGCGATCGCGGCGAAGCTCCTCGCCCATCCTGTCGAGCCGGTCGAAGACATTGCGATAACCCCATCCGAGCTGCGGCTCGGTGTAGGCGAGGGTCGATCCGATCGTGCTGCCGGCCTCGATGACCTCCCTGAAGAAGCGGTGGAAGAAGACCGCGTGGCGAGCCTCGTCGACCTGCTGGGTAGCGAGGAAGTATTTCTGCTCCTCCTTGGGGGCGGCGTCGATGTAGGGGGAGAGGTTGTCCGTGACCGAGTCCTCGCCGTAGAAGAACATCGAGTAGGTCCAGAGGGCCGATTTGCGCTGGATCTCCGTGAGCCCCTCCCAGCCCTCGCGATCCTTGGCGAAGTCGATGTCGTACGCCTTCCAGTTGCCCTCCTCCCAGCGCCGGTACAGATCCTCGTAGCTGATCTGATCCGTGTAGGAGGTCGCGTCCCTCTGTGCCGTCACGTTCGCCATCTCTCGCCCCTGTCGCTAGCCCGATCGTTGCATCATCTGATGTAACAGTTGAGAGTAGTACCTGGATCCGCCGGCGCGCCAGTGATGTGTGACGGACATCACTCTCTCGGCGGGCACCGATCCCAACCGCCGCCCGGCCTCCTTTCCACCTATGCGGTGGATTATCGGCCGCTCGCGGTCGAGCCCCGACCGGCGTCCCCGCGCCGACGGGGCTAATCTCGCCAGGAGCGTGGGAGAGAAGGGCAACGGAACCGAGGAGCGGCTCGATGAGCTCTACCGCGAGCACCCCGAGGGATTCGTCGCCGCGCGCAACGAGCTGGCCAAGGAGTTGCGGGCGGACGGCGATCGGGAGGAGGCGGATCGGGTCAAGAAGCTACGTCGGCCGAGCGTCGCCGCCTGGCTGATCAACCGCACCGCACTCTCGTCGCCCGAGCCCCTCCAGGAGTTCGCGGAGGCCAGCCGGCAGCTCGCGGAGGCGCAAACCCGCGCGCTCGAGGGAGACGATGAGGCCGTTGGGGAGTGGCGCGCCGCCGCGGCTGAGGAGCGCGAGGCGAACGCCGCCGTGATCGAGACCGCTGCGGGCCTGGCGCGCGACTCCGGCCATTCCATCAACCAGCGCGCCCTCGAGCTGGTCGCCGAGACCCTGCAGGCGGCCGCGGGCGACGCCGAGCTGCGCGACCGCGTCATGCGCGGCCGGCTGGAGCGTGAGCAGTCCGCACCCACACTGGGCACGCCGGCCGTCGCGCCTGCGCGGCGGCGCGACTCGCGCGCTGTGAAGCGGCGGGACCTGGCCCAGGCTCGGCGCGAGCTCGACCGCGTGCGCGAGGATCTCGACGAGGCCGCCGCCCGCGAGGAACGCCTCCAGGAGAGCGTGGAGCGGACCACCGAGACGCTGCGAGAGGAGAAGGCGCGACTGGCCAACGCGAAGCGCGAGACTGCGAACCTGAGACGACAGGTAAAGGCAGCGGAGCGAAGGGCGAAGGAGCGAACGGCATGACAGTGGTGGAAGTAGAGACCCCGCATGGCCCGGCGAAGGCGCATCTCCATCCCGTCGACGACCCGAGCGCGGCCCTCGTGCTCGGGCACGGCGCGGGGGTCGGGGTGGAGGCGCCGGACCTCGTGGCGGCGACGGATGCCGCCCGCTCGCAGGGGGTGAGCGTCGCACTCGTCGAGCAGCCCTACCGGGTAGCCGGCCGCCGCTCGCCGGCTCCCTCTCGACAGCTCGACGCCGCCTGGATCGCCGTCGTCGACCACCTCCGCGAGAACGAGCTTCGTGACCTGCCGCTCATCGTGGGCGGACGCTCGCTCGGCGCGCGCGTCGCGTGCCGCACCGTGGAGGACACGGGCGGCGTCGCCGTGCTCTGCCTCGCCTTCCCGCTCCAGCCGCCGGCCCGTAAGGGCAAGGACCCCTCGCCGAGTCGCGTGCCCGAGCTGGAGGCCGTCAAGGTGCCCATGCTGATCGTCCAGGGGAACCGCGACCGCTTTGGCATGCCGCCGCCGGGGCGCAACCGCGAGGTCGCGGAGGTGCCCGGCGACCACGGCCTGAAAGCGGACGTCGATGCGGTGGCCGAGGCAGTGCGACGCTGGCTGCCCACCGCGGGTCCCGCGCACGCAAGCTGAGGTTCACCGCGCATCCGCCGGCCACTCCGGGTCGCCGCGTGGCCATGAACCACGATCCACGTCCACGTTATCTGGCCGCCGGAGCGCTTTTTCTGGTGGCGGCGCTCGTCACGTTGATGGCGGGAGTGCCGCTGCTGACGCTGCTGCTCGCGGTGGTCGCGGCAGGCCTCTTCTACTGGATGACCCGGGTCAAGTCGGTCCCGTAGGGCTCTCGCCGGGGTCCGACCCGGCAGCGGGGCGAAGGTTGGCCACTCCGGCCAGCGCGACGAAGGCAGCGAGCAGGAGAAACGCGGCCTCGCCGTGGTCGTCGGCGAGCGCGGATCCGATCAACGGGATCGCCCAGATCGGGGTGGCGTTGGCGCCGACCGTCAGGAAGGTCAGCGACACGACCGGGTCGTCCTCCAGCAACCGCTCCCCCCTCGTCGAACATCGTCGCGTAGGGGAGCGCGAAGCCGACCCCCATCAGCGCGATGCCGGCGATCGCTCCGCCGATCGCGGGCTCCACCGCCACCAGCGCCACACCGCCGGGCAGCGACCATCGGCGCCACCCCCGCGAGCGCGACCGGGCGACCCACCGCGCCCCGCACGCCTGCCGCCCACGACGCGCACCAGCGCGCAGATGCCGAACAGCGAGAACGCGAGAGGCCGGCGACCCCGGGGCTGATCCCGCCCTCCGTGATCAGGTAGTGGTTGAACCAGGCGCTGATCACGAGGGGCACCGCGAGGATCGCGACGAAGAGCAGGAGCAGACGCCCACTCGGGGAGGCTGCGAAGGAGCCAGCGCAGGTCCCCCGGCCGGCGACCGCCGGCCGGTGCCACCTCGACCCGCCCGGGGAGCAACGGCACCGACGAGAAGCCCACGCCCGCGGACACCGCGAACGCGACCCGCCAGTCCACGCCGGCGTCCGCGAGCACACCGCCCGATTCCCAGGGCGGCCGCGACCCCGAGCATGATCCCCGCCCCGAACACCCCGAGCAGCCGCACCCCGCCGGCCGCCCGCGCGACCGCGGGCCCGAGCACAAGCGAGATCCCGAGGCCGGCCTCCGCGACGATCCGTCCGGCGAACAGCGAGCCGTAACTCGGTCCGACGGCGCACACCACGTTGCCGGCCCCGCAAAGGACCGCCGACAGCTTGGCGCCCGGCCCCGCCCCGATCGCCTCGGAGAGCTTGGGCGTTGCAAGCGACGCGGCGACCAGCGCCGCGAACAGCACCGTGCCGGAGAGGAAGCCCACGGACGACAGGGACACCGAGAACTCGCTTGTCAGCTGCTCCACGGCCGGCCCGACATCGCCTCCGTTCCACGCGGTGCCGGCCGCGAGGAGAAACATCGCGACGACCGCGCGGGTGCTCACGACTACCCGAGCTTGGGGCTGCGCCAGGGCTCGGCGAGCTTCGCCGCCAGCAGGTCGCCCAGCCCCTCGGCCGGGACGCGCTCCTGCTCCAGGCTGTCGCGATCGCGCAGCGTCACCGTGCCGTCGTCCATCGTCCGACCGTCGACCGTGATGCCCCACGGCGTGCCGATCTCGTCCTGGCGGCGGTAGCGCTTGCCGATCGAGCCGCCCTCGTCGTACTCGGCCGGCACCCTCGAGCGCACCTCCTCGTAGATCCGGAGCGCGCGCTCCGGCATCCCGTCCCTCGACACGAGCGGCAGCACCGCGGCCTTCACCGGCGCGAGCCGCGGGTGAAGCCGCAGCACGGTGCGCTTCCGGCCCTCCACCTCCTCGACCTCGTAGGCGTCGACCATGAACGCGAGCATCGCCCGGTCGACGCCGGCCGCCGGCTCGATCACATGCGGGACGTACGCCTCGCCCTTCTCCTGGTCGAAGTACTCGAGCTTCTCTCCCGAGGCCTTCGCGTGCTGCGTGAGGTCGAAGTCGCCGCGGTTCGCGATGCCCTCGAGCTCCGACCAGCCCATCGGGAACAGGTACTCGATGTCGGAGGTCGCCGACGAGTAGTGCGACAGCTCCTCCGGCCCGTGCGCGCGGAGCGTCAGGTTGTCGGGGCGGATCCCGAGGTCCGCATACCAGCGCATCCGCTCGTCCATCCAGTACCGGTACCACCTCTCGGCCTCTTCCGGCGGGACGAAGTACTCCATCTCCATCTGCTCGAACTCGCGAGTCCGGAAGACGAAGTTGCCGGTCGTGATCTCGTTGCGGAACGACTTGCCGATCTGCGCGATCCCGAACGGCGGCTTGCGCCGCGCGAACTGGAGGACGTTCTTGAAGTTGATGAAGATGCCCTGCGCCGTCTCGGGGCGCAGGTAGGCGACGGACGCGCTGTCCTTGACGGGACCGACGTGGGTTTCGAACATCAGGTTGAACTCGCGCGGGTCCGTGAGGTTGCACTCCTCGTACTCGCCCGGATGCTTGGACGGCTTTCGCCCGCACTGCGCGTCCTCGAGCTTGTCGGCGCGGAAGCGCAGCTTGCAGGTCCGGCAGTCGACGAGCGGATCGGTGAATCCCTCCAGGTGCCCCGACGCCTCCCACACCCGCGGATGCTGGAGGATGGCCGAATCCAGGGCAACGATGTCGTCGCGCTCTCCGATCATCGCCCGCCACCACTCGTCCTTGACGTTGTTGCGAATCAGGACGCCGTAGTGCCCGTAGTCGTAGGTCGACCCGATGCCGCCGTAGATCTCGGACGACGGGAAGATGAACCCGCGCCGCTTGCACAGGGCGACGATCTCGTCCAGGGTGACCTCGGGGGCCTTTGTCTCAGCGGCTTCCGCCATCGCGGCGCCGAGGCTAGATGATCTGAGACGGCGGGATCGGCGTCAGGGGATCCGTACGTGGACGTCGACCGAGGTCCTGTGTCCATCGACGTCGCGGATCGTGACGGGAAAGTCGAGCTTCCGGTGGCCCAGCCGCTTCGTGCGCTTGAGCGCACCGCGTCGCACTCTCACCACCAACCGGTCGGCGCCTCCCTTGGGGGCCTTCACCGCGAGCTTCCGCCGCGTGTGGTGGAGCTTGGACTTCGGAAGCTTGCCGCTCTCGTCGCTCGCCCTGACGCCCTTGCGCCAGGCCTTTCCGTTCGCGAACCGAAGGCCCTTCGGAAGCCGCAGCTTCGCCCGCGAGAGCTGCACACCGCCACCCTTTGCCTTGAACCGCAGGCGCGGGTGCTTCGAGCGTGGCTTCTTGAGCTTCACCGATGCGTGCGCCCTGACTCCCTCGCCGCAACCCTTGACCGTCGCCTTGGGATTGGCCGTCGTGTGCGCTCCGTTGTAGCCGTCGAACTCGCCGTGGAAGGTCGGCTGGGCCGACTTGCAGAGATCGAGGGCTGTGGAGATCAATCCCCCCTCGCCGCCGTTGAAGCGCAGCTCGAAATGGGAGATCGGGATGTCCGGCAGGCCCACGAAGGCATTACCCAGCCCCTGAGCCTCGGCGACGAACTGGCCCACGAGCTGCAGCGACAGCGGGCCGTGGAGATCGACCCCGAGCCTGGGAAAAACCGAGCCCCCCGCCGCTTGGACGATCACGACCGGACCGGACTCCGCCCCTGCCAGGAAGGTCGAGGTGGCCGTCGCCTCACCAATGATCGAGGCGGCCGGACACGCCGAGGCGTCCGCCTGGAACTGAGCGAGAGCGCACTGGTTGGACAGGGCGGACGTGGGGCCCACCTCGGAAGGGAGGAGGACCTCAGCGTTCTCGAGCCCGGCCTCACCGTCATCCTGGTCGACCACCGTGGTCAGCGGCGTGACCGACCCGGCGCTGGTGGCCCCCCGAGCCCCCAGCTCGACGGACAGCTCGGGTGAGAACGGCAGCCGGTCGCACCGGTTGGGGGTGAACGGCGGCGCGGATGCGTGCGCGCTGTGGCCCGAGTATGACGTCGCGTCGAAGCTCACGGCCTTGGGCACGCAGGAGGTGGGGTTCCGCATGAACCCGTTGCCGTTTGCCTTTCCGAACAGATGGATGTCGAGCGACGTGATGTCGGTCTCGGGTTTCCCCGGGGCGTCCGCCGTCCGGGGGAAGTTGTTGATCACCGTGTCGAGGCCGAAGTCGGGGCGAAGCCGCACGGCCGACTGCTGGATGATCTTCGGCAGCAGGTCCCCGCCCGGGCGCAGGACGATCCCGAAGCGTGCCGGCTCACCCGGCCGCGGCACCAGGTTGTAGAGCATGCCCTTGACCGTCTGCGGGACCGGCAGGCCCGCGACGATCACGTTCACCTTCGCGGTCGTGGTGCCGACCCGGCTCTTGCCGGGGCAGTCGTCGGAGTTCAGCTGCTTGACCTTGCAGAGCGGGGTGGCCGTCGGGTTGCCCACCAAGCCGGGCGGCAGGTGCACCGTCAGGTCCTTGACCTGATCGGCGGGGTCGGAGAACCCGATGTGGACGTCGAAGTCGCTGTTGGCGCCCGCGGCCAGGTTCGTCGGGCTTGCCGAGAGGCCCTGGAAGCCGAACGCCGCGTGCGCGGCCGGTGCGGCAAGGAGCGACAGCGCAGCGGTCAGCAGGCCGACGCCTGCGCTCGCCCGCCAAGACCGCTTCCTTACGCCCAATTTCCTCACCCGTTGTCTCTCCGGCCTCCGTCCGGGTTAAGTCGTTCCGACCGGGGGCCGATGGAATATAGGAGACGGGAGAACGCGTTGCGTCAATTCCTGACAGTCCCGATCCGGGCCAGCCGCCACCTCGCGATCTGGCTCGTGTGGCAGTCGACCGGGATCACGCTCGTCCGCCAGCGATAGCCGCCCGCCGACCGGCAGCGCCGCTGGCGCTCGTGACCCGAGAGTGCCAGCCACCGACAGACCCCCTGCCATAATCGAGAACCCGTAACGACACCTTCCACTGCCGGCGCCGTACCTGAAATAAATGCCCATCTACGAGTACCGCTGCATCAACGGCCACGAGTTCGAGGTCTTCCAGGCGATGTCTGACGAGCCGGTGTTGGCCTGCCAGGTGTGCGGCGCGCCCGTGGAGCGGATCTTTCGCCCGGTGGCCGTGCACTTCAAGGGCTCGGGCTTCTACACCACCGACTACGCCCGCAAGGCGCAGGCGACGTCGTCCGGCGACGGCGCCAAGGAATCCTCGGATTCGAAGCCGTCCGAGGAGGGCGACAAGAAGCCGGCCGCCGCCTCCTCGTCCGGCAAGGACGACTAGCTCGGCGGCGAGCAGGCCGGCTTCTGCGGCGGGTCCGAGCCGAGGAATTTCTTCACGGCCCGCTCGCACTCCTCCGGCGGGATGATCAGGTTGCCCGCCGCGGTGGTGCCCGCCGGCTTCAACACGTCGCTGTCGTTGCTGAACCCGATCACGGCGGCGAATACGAGCTGGGGCATGGTCCAGGCCCCCATGCTCGACACCATCACCTGCGGCGCGTTCCAGGCGATGAACGGGCCCTTGATGAAGTTGTAGGGGAGCCGCAGCGGGTCGGTGAGTCGGTCCTTGATGCCGTCGAGGATCACCTGCTGGAACTGGGCCCGCTCGACGTCGGTGCCGCTGAACTGCTGGTCACCGCACGTGTTCTCGCGCGTTCGGGCCAGCGTGATGGCCTGGAAGCCGTTCAGGGTGTGCTCGCCCTTGTCGAGCTTCAGGTTGAACGCGCCGCCGGAGACGGACGAGCACACGTCGGTCGGCAGGTTGACGTTGACGCCGCCGATCGAGTCGATGAAGCTGCGGAAGCCGTCGAAGTCGACGATCGCCACCTGGTCGATGTTGATCCCCAGGAACTTCTCGATCGTGCGGACCGTCAGCTTCGCTCCGCCGACGGCGTAGGCCGAGTTGATCTTGTTCTCGGGCTGTCCCGGGATCTGCGCGAGGGCGTCGCGGGGGATGGAGAGCTTGCGGAAGTCGCCGCCGCCGGCCCGCACCAGCATCAGGGTGTCCGACCGGTACGGGCCGTGCTGGCAGCTTGGAGCGGTCGGCTTGCCGCTCTCCACGACGTCCAGGCACTTCTTCGACTCCGCCTCGCCGGTCCCCGCGAACTGACCGGAGCGGATATCGGTGCCGATGACGAGGATCGTCTGCGGGCTCACCGACAGGAACGGGTTGCCGTGGAGCGTGTCGCCCATGTCGATGAGCTTTCCCTTCTGGATCTGCGAGGAGATCTCGAACAGCAGGATGCTCAGGAGGATCCAGCCGAGCGCGGCGATGCCGACCCACTTCAGGACGCGGCGCCACAGCGGCTTGGGGGCCGCGGGCCGCTCCGGCCTCTCCTCCTCGCCCTCGCGGGCGCCGCCCTTTCGCTGCGTGCGCTCGCGGAGCTTCGACAGATCGGGCGACCTGAGCCTGCTGAGGAGACCCGGGCGCGACCTGTAGACCTTGTAATCCGGGCGCTCCTCCTCGCCCCGCCTCTCGTCGGCCATCGGCTATCAATACTGCCGCATGGCCTCCCGGCAACGATTCGCGCTCATGCAGACCTTGTGACGGTCGAAGCTATCGGCGTCGACCTCGGCGGCACCAAGATGCTCGTCGGGGTGGTCGACGCCGAGCGCAATGTGGTCTACCGGGCCACGGCGCCGAGCATGGGGCTGGGGCAGGACGAGCTGATCTCGACGCTCAAGCGTGAGCTGGAGGCGGCGGTGGACGCCAGGCCGGAGGTCTCGGCGGTCGGTCTCGGGATCCCGTCCACCATCGATCGCGAGCGCGGTGTCGCCCTGATGACGGTGAACCTCGATCTCGCCGACCTCCCGATCCGCGACCTGATGACCCGGCACCTCGACCGTCCCGTCCTCGTGGACAACGACGCCAACGCCGCGATCCTCGCCGAGCATCGCTTCGGGGCCGCGCGGGGTGCCGAGAACGCCGTGATGCTGACGATCGGCACCGGGATCGGCGGTGGCCTCGTGATCGGCGGCGAGGTCTATCGCGGCTCGACCGGCGCGGCGGCGGAGCTGGGCCACGTCGTGATCGACGCCGACGGCCCGCCGTGCCAGGGCAACTGCCCCAACCGTGGCTGCGTGGAGGTGCTGGCCTCCGGGACCGCGATCGCGCGCGAGGGACTTCTGGCCGCGGAGCGGGCGCCCGACTCGGCGCTGGGGCGCGCGGTCGCCAACGGCGTGACGCTCGACGGGAAGGAGGTCACCGACGCGGCGCTCGAGGGGGATCCGATCGCGATCGGAGTGCTGGAGAAGGCGGGGCGGCGGCTGGGCGTGGCGCTCGCGAGCTTCGCCAACGTCTTCGACCCCGACGTGATCGTGCTCGGCGGCGGGGTCATGCAGGCCGGGGACCTGCTCGCCGAACCCGCCCGCTACGAGCTCGCGACCCGGGCGCTCGTGCCCATGAACCGGACGCCCGTCGTCGCCGCGGCGCTCGGTCAGGAAGCCGGGATGATCGGGGCCGCCACGATGGCGCTGCTCGAGCTGGACGGGCAGGTGGCCTGATGCCGGGACGGCTCACGGTCTGCCCCACGCCGATCGGCAACCTGGAGGACATGAGCCCCCGCGTCCGGAAGGCGCTCGGCGAGGCCGACCTCGTCGCCTGCGAGGACACCCGCCGGGCGGGGCTTCTGTTCGAACGGCTCGACATACCGCGGCCCGGCTTCGTCTCCTACCACGAGGGCAACGAGGCCGAGCGCGCCGTGCAGCTCGCCCAGCAGGTCGAGCGCGGCGCCAAGGTGGCGCTGATCAGCGAGGCGGGCACCCCCGTAGTCTCCGATCCCGGCTACCGCCTGGTCCGCGCCTGCCTGGAGCGCGACCTCGAGCTCGAGGTGCTGCCAGGGCCGTCGGCGGTGACGACGGCGCTCGTCGCTTCCGGGCTGCCCGCCCACCGCTGGCGCTTCGAGGGATTCCCGCCCCGCCGCGCCGGCGAGCTCGAGCGGGTACTGCGCTCGGCGGAGACCGTGGTCGCGTTCGAGTCGCCGCGACGCCTGCCGCAGTCGCTCGCGGCGCTGGCCGCCCTCGCTCCCAATCGCCCGGCCGCCGTGTGCAGGGAGCTCACCAAGCTCCACGAGGAAGTGGCCCGCGCGTCGCTGGGCGAGCTCGCTCGCCGCTTTCGCGAGGACGTCAAGGGGGAGATCGTGCTGGTGGTCGCGCCGGCGCGCTCCGCGGGTGCGGAGGGGCCGGATCTCGCGTTCGCCGTCGACGCCCTGCGACGCCTGGTCCAGTCCGGCGCACGGCCGCGGGCCGCCGCATCCGTCGTTGGCGCCCTCACGGGAACGCGCCCAAACGACCTCTATCGGGCTCTGACGGGCCGCGATCCGCGCGAGTAGCTCCCGCCGTCAGGCGTCGCCCGCGCCCGGCGTTACAGGTCCTGCACGCACAGGTCGATCTTGACCGATGAGGAATAGAAGTAGGATGCGCCGTCAGGAGAGTGCGTTCGTGCCGGGGCAGGCGGCCCCGGCCCGGGAAGGAAAGGACGTTCCCGCCGGGATGAGCCGGACGCTCGCAGCATCGAGTACAGGAGGAGGGGGCACCCTGCCCCCCGCAGGTGGCGCCTGAAGACCAGCCTTTGAAAACGGGCCGCCGAGCGTGGATCTCCCGAGCGGCCGCCGGCGGGGCTCTCCTCGTCGGACTCGTGCTCGTGCTCGTGATCCTGTTCGGCGGCAGCTCGGGCCGCACGTACCACCTGACCTTCGAGAACGGCGGCCAGCTCGTCCCCGGCAACGAGGTGCTGGTGGCGGGCCAGAAGATCGGCAGCGTCGACAGCATCCACCTGACCGACGACGCGAACGCCGACGTCACGATCTCGGTCGACGAGCCGCTGCACGAGGGCACGACGGCAATCATCCGGGCGACCTCGCTGTCGGGGATCGCGAACCGCTACGTCTCGATCACGCCCGGCCCGGACAACGCCCCCACGCTCCCCGACGGCACGACATTCGCCGGCGACAAGACCACGTCAATCGTCGACCTCGACCAGCTCTTCGATACGTTCCGGCCGAAGACGCGCCAGGCCCTCCAGAAGGTGATCGCGGGCTCCGCCACGCTCTACGCCGGGCACACCGAGGGGGCGCGCCGCAGCTACAAGTACTTCGCCCCCGCCCTCTCGTCCACCCGGAATCTCCTCGACGAGCTCACGCGCGATCAGCGGACGTTCAGCCAGTTCCTTGTCACGGGCTCGAAGGCGCTCGGCGCGATCGCCGACCGCCGCGACGAACTCTCGGCGCTGACTCAGAACGCCAACCAGGCGCTGGGCGCGATCGCGAGCCAGAACGAGGCGCTCGACCGCACCCTGGTGGCGCTGCCGCCCGCGCTGCGCCAGGCCAACACGACCTTCGTGAACCTGCGCGCCACGCTCGACGACCTGGATCCGCTGGTCGCCTCCGCCAAGCCGGCGACCAGGCACCTGACCCCGTTCCTGCGCAACCTCCGGCAGGTGTCCGAGCGGGGCCTGCCCGTGATCCACAACCTCAGCCTTGCGGTCAACCGCCAGGGCAAGAACAACGACCTGACCGACGCCCTCCGCGACCAGCCGCGCGCCGAGCGCGCGGCGCGTAGAGCGGTGCCGAACGCGATCCGGGCCCTGAACGACTCCCAGCCGGTGATCAGCTTCGCCCGCCCGTACTCACCAGATCTGTTCGCGTGGATCTCGAAGTTCGCGCAGGACGCCTCCTACTACGACGCCGACGGCCACTACGTGCGCGTCTCCACGGCCGAGGCGAACCCGTTCCACTACTGCACCGCGGGTGACACCAACCCAGTGTGCGTCGGCCACTCCCCCGGCGACTTGGAGCCGATCCCGCTCAGCCAGCAGTTCAGCGACCTCTCGTTCGGGACCTTCACCCGCTGCCCGGGCGGCGCCACGCAGCCGATCCCGGGCTCCAACCCGTTCCTGGACGGCGGCAACCTGAACGGCAAGTGCGATCCCTCCGACGTTCCCCCCGGCCCATGAGGAGGATCGTCGCGACAGCCGCCCTCCTGGCCGCCGTGGCCCTCGTGTTCTTCGCCCAGGGCTTCGGAGGCTCGGGCGGCAGCTACGAGATCCGGGGCATCTTCGACAACGGGGCGTTCCTGGTGACCGGCGAGGACGTTCGGATCGCCGGCGCAAAGGTGGGAAGCGTCGCATCCGTGGATGTGACGATGCCGGGTGAGCCCGCCAACCGCGATGGCAGCCCTGACCCTGGCAAGGCCGTAGTCGTGATGGACATCACCGACCCCGGCTTCCAGGACTTCCGCACAGACGCCTCATGCCTGATCCGGCCGGCCTCGCTCCTGGGCGAGAAGTACGTGGACTGCCAGCCCACGCAGCCGCACGCTCCTGGCACCGAGCCGCCGCCGCCGCTCGAGGTGATCCCAGACGGCGAGCCGGGCGCCGGTGAGCGGTTCCTGC
Source organism: Actinomycetota bacterium (assembly GCA_046728915.1). GTDB lineage: Bacteria > Actinomycetota > Thermoleophilia > Solirubrobacterales > 70-9 > AC-56. The sequence continues at coordinate 14,967 of JBKPFQ010000171.1, forward strand.
CACTCCAGAACAACGGCAAGACGGTCGACATCGACCTCGTCAACAACATCATGCGCGAGCCGTTCGCCGACCGGTTCCGCTTGATCCTGAACGACCTCGGAGCGGGACTCGGCGCTCGCGGCAAGGACTTGGAGGCGATCGTCAAGCGCGCTGACCCGGCGCTTCGCGAGACCGACCGCGTGCTGGCGCAGCTCGCGCGCCAGAACCGCACGCTCTCAAAGCTCGCCGCCGACTCCGACCGCGTGCTGGCGCCTCTGGCGCGCGAGCGCCAGAAGGTGGCCGGGTTCATCAGGAACGCCAACACCGCGGGCGAGGCCACCGCGGAGCGGAGTGCCGACTTGGAGGCCGGGTTCGAGAAGTTCCCGGCCGCCCTCCAAGCGCTGCGGCGCCAGATGGTCCAGCTCAAGCGCTTCGCCGACCAGGCGCGGCCGACGTTCGCCGACTTCGCTGAAGCCGCGCCCAACATCACCCGCTCGACCAAGGCCCTAGGGCCGTTCGCGCAGGCATCGACGCCGGCGCTGCTGACCCTGGGTGAGGCGGCTCAGAAGAGCGCCCAGCCGATCGTCAACTCCGACCCGACCCTGGTGAAGATCCGCAACCTTGCGCGGAAGGCTCCGCCGGCAGCGCGCGGCCTCTCCGACCTGCTCTCGAGCCTCCGGGAAACCGGCGGCAACAAGGAGCTGATGAAGCTCCTCTACTTCACGAACGGCGGGATCAACGGCTTCGACCAGTTCGGTCACTTCCTGCGCGCCAACCTGGAGATCACTCCATCCTGCGTGCAGCTTGTTGACAACCCCGTCCCGGGTTGCATTGGGAATTGGGGGGAGAGTTTGGGCAAAGCCGCGAAGGCTGCCCAGCTCTCTGCCACCGTCCCGCAAGCCCCGACAGGTGCGACGGGCGCGACCGGCGCCAACGGCGCCGTGCCCTTCGATGCGCAGGGGGACCTCGCGGGCGCCTCGACATCACCCTCGACCTCGCAGGACCGGCGGAAACCCCACGGACCGTCCCTCGGCGCCACGCGCGATCTGCTCGACACCATCATCGGCAGACAGGGCCACGTCAACGACGGTGGCACGACCTCCGGCCAATACACGACCCCCAATCAGGAGCCGGCTCCATGAGGCGCGGGGGCGTCGGAGCCATCGCATCGAGCCCGACGATGGTCGGCGCGGTCACGACGTTGATCGTGATTCTGGCCGTCTTCCTCGCGTACAACGCCAACAACGGTCTGCCGTTCGTGCCGAGCTACCGGATCTCCGTGCAGGTGCCGAACGCCGAGACGCTGGTTCCGGGGAACGACGTGCGGATCGGCGGGGTCCGGGTGGGATTCGTCGAGGACGTCGTGCCGGTGGCGCACTCGAACGGCAGGGTGACCGCCAAGGCCGACCTGAAGCTGGACAAGAACGTGGATCCGATCCCCAGGGGCTCCACGGTCGTCGTCCGGGCGAAGTCGGCATTGGGCCTGAAGTACCTCGAGATCAACCGCAGCGACAACCCCAACGGATATCCCGAGGGCTCGGAGCTTCCGCTGAGCGCCGCGAACCCCCACCCGGTGGAGTACGACCAGGTCCTGAGCACCTTCAACGGCCCCACGCGGGTCGCGATCCGCCGGAACCTGGTCGAGTTCGGCGCCGTCCTCGCGGGCCGCGGGCCGCAGATCAACGCGGCGCTCGGCCAGCTCCGTCCGCTGCTTCGCCGACTCGAGCCCGTGGCAAGGAACCTCGCGTCGAAGAACACCGGGCTTGCCCGGTTCTTCCGCGCCGCGGGCGCCGCCGCCGCTGAGGTCGCGCCCGTCGCCGAGACGCAAGCGCACATGTTCGTCGTGCTCGACACGACCTTTGGTGCGTTGGCATCGGTCGCGAGGCCCTTCATCCAGGAGACGATCTCCGAGACCCCACCGACGCTCGACACGCTGACGCGCACGTCGCCGCGAATCAGCACGTTCTTGCGCCACAACGCGGCGCTCTTCGCCGACCTGCGTCCTGGTGTCCGCGCCCTCAAGCAGACGGCACCGGAGATTGCATCGGCGCTCGAGACCGGAGCCAGGGTGCTCCCGGGAGCCCCGTCGCTGAACGCCCAGCTGGCGCCCACCGCCCAGTCTCTGGAGCGATTCGCGACGAACCCGGACGTCCAGAGCGGGATCTCTCGGTCCACTCAGACCGTCAACTACTTGTCGCCGACGCTCCACTTCGTCGCGCCGGCTCAGTCGGTGTGCAACTACGCGACGCTGCTGTTCCGCAACGCGGAGGATCTGTTCAGCATCGGCGACGGTATCGGCACCGGCCAGCGCTTCCTCGTGATGTCAAGCCCCGGCGGACTCCCGAACAACGAGACGAGTCCGTCGTCAGCCCCGCCCAACAAGGCGGGCGCCGAGACGATCCCCGGCCAGGAGCTGAACGCGGGGGCCAACTTCCTCCACTCGAACCCCTATCCCAACACAGCCTCGCCGGGACAGCACCCGCGCGAGTGCGAGGCCGGCAACGAGGACTACATCGCCGGACAGAAGGTCATCGGTAACGCGCCCGGCGACTCGGGGATCGTCACCGAGGGCCAGACGAAGGAGCAGCTCAAGTGAGCCTCTTCCGGCGCAAGCGGCGCGGCCCGGTCCGGTACAAGCCGTGGGAGGAAGCCCCGGATCCGCGGATCTTCGGGCGCAGCTATCGCGGGCCGAGCCCGGCGAAGATCGGCCTTTTCCTAGTCCTGGTCCTCGCGGTGCTCTCGTACCTCGCGTTCACGAAGAGCATCCCATTCACCAGCCCCGGCTACGAGCTTCACGCCACGTTCCAGAACGCGGCGACGCTGAAGCCTCAGTCCCCCGTCCGAATTGCCGGCGTGAACGTGGGCAAGGTCACCGACGTGACGTCTGACGGTGACGTGGCCGAGGCCACCTTCACGATCGACGACCAGGGCCTGCCGATCCACAAGGACGCGACGGTCACGATCCGGCCTCGTCTGTTCCTCGAGGGGAACTTCGTCCTCGACCTGCGACCGGGCACCCCCGGGGCGCCGGATCTATCGAGCGGGGACACCATTCCCGCTACCCAGACCGCTACCGCGGTCCAGCTGGACGAGATCCTCACGTCGCTTCAGAAGAGCAACCGCGGCGACCTCAAGCGGACGCTCGAGGGCTACGGTGACACGCTCACGCACGTTCCCACTGCCGCCGAGGACAGGACCCAGGTGCCCGCTGTCAAGGGCAAGACCGCGGCGCAGGCCCTGAACCAGACCTTCCGCTACGGCGGTAAGGCTGGGCGCAGCTCCGCCATCGTCAACCAGGCTCTCCTCGGCGAGCGTCGCCACGACCTCTCGAACCTGATCCGCGGCCAGCGCAACCTGTTCGGAGAGCTCGCCTCGGACGAGGACGCGCTCAAGGGCCTGATCACGAACTTCAACACGACGACCGCGGCGCTCGCCTCGGAGTCGACGAATCTCTCGGCGACGATCCGCGAGCTGGCGCCAACGCTTGAGGAGGCGCGCCCGGCGCTGCGGCACCTCGATCAGGCGTTGCCGCCGTTCCGCTCCCTGGCCATCCAGCTCGAGCCCGGGATTCGCCAGCTTCCGGAGACGATCCGCACCGGCATCCCGTGGCTCATCCAGGTGAAGAGGCTGCTGCGCAAGGGCGAGCTGGGCAATGACGCTCGCTACCTCGCCGCAGCCGGCCCAGGCCTGGCGCAGACCGCTGCCTCGTCG
>JBKPFQ010000172.1:0-29141 GCA_046728915.1 Actinomycetota bacterium
ATTTCCAAGCTCGTCCCCGGCCAGTCCCGCCTCCGGGGGCGATCGCGTCGGCATCCCTCCCTGGCTACCGACGCGCAGGCGTGGGCGCGGGCTGTGTGGACCCCCTGCCTCCCACAGCCCCGCCCCGCCATCTCTTCGGGCCCTGCAAACCTGCGCCTCGCGGTCTCCACGGGCTAGCGTCTCGCTCACGTACCCACCAGTACGCTCGCTTCGCCGCTAGCCCCCGTCGTTGGCGAGGCTTGGTTTTCGGGCCCTCCGCGATCAGTTAATGGGTAGTTGCCCGCTGCGGTATAGGTCGTTCCCCGTTACGTCGCCTGGACCACGCCGATCAGGTGGCCCTCCGGGTCCTCGAAGTGGCCGATCATCGTGTCGGTTCCCGGGATCGGGTCCGGGCCCATGCGGCGCGTACCGCCGAGGGTCTCGGCCTTCTGGAGCGCAGCCTCCACGTCCGGGACGGCGACGTAGAAGGTGACGTGGCCGTCGTAGCCCTCCATGCCGCCGCCGACGCCGCCCGGGATCCCGATTCCGTCGCTCGTCGTGTAGCGGTCCACGATCCCGTACTCCATCCCCGTGACCGACGGATTGGTGTCGTAGCTCCAGTCGAACAGGTCTGCGTAGTAGCTCCGCAGCCGCTGCGCATCCCTGCCGATGATCTCGAAGTGCACTACTGGCTGTCCCATGGTCAGTCCTTTCCGCGCTTGCGTTCGATCACTTCGATCCCGATCACGCTGCCCAGCGGGCCCACAGGCGTAAGGGTTGCCGCCAGCAGGGTGTATGGGGCCTCGCGGCGCAGGATCGCGATCCAGATCAGGACGCACAGCGCGATGAAGCCGAGACCGTGCGCCCAGCCGAAGATCATCGCCTCGTGGTCGAAGCCCGGCGCGAGCCAGAAGAAGCACAGGCCCGCGAAGACCGCGAGCTCGACCCAGCTCGCGCGCTTGACCCAGGGCCAGAGAGCGCCCGGGGTCGTCTTGCGGAGAGGCTCCGCCGCCGGCGTCGGCGGGGGGTCTGTGCGCTCCGGGGAAGCTACTGCCACGCGGCGAGGTTAGCGCTGGGCGGCCGCTAGAAGTCAGCGTCGACCCCGCGCCCGCGGAGCCACGGAAGCAGGTACCACAGCAGCGCGAACACGATCCCGGACGCGATCGCCACGATGATCGAGGCCGCCTCGCCGAAGATGACGTGTGCGATCAGGAAGATCGCTCCGGTCATGGCGAGCGCCAGGACGCCAAGGCCCGTCATCGCCGCCCGGTTGGCGAAGAACAGGATCTGAGGCTTGTAGCCCTTGCGGAAGAGGACGCGGTGGTACGCCGTCGGCGCCATCAGCAGCGCGGATGCCAACGCGGTGAGGAGCAGGACGACGAGGTAGAGGTCGCGCTCGAACTGCGTGAGCGATGTGAACCCCTGCGCGAACGGCACCGTGAGGAGGAAGGCGAACAGGACCTGCACGCCCGGGAGCGCGACTCGCAGCTCCCCGAGGAGCTCGCTGAAGTTGCGGTCGATCCGCTCGGCCTCGGTCTCGTCGCGCTCGACTTGCAGCGGGCCGCCGGAGGTCGAGTTCACGCCAGCCCCACTACCCCGGCACCCGCGAACGCAACCCGGATCACTTTCGCGGGCTAGCCCTCGAGCGCCGTGAGGACGATCCGCTCCTGCTCGGAGCGGTGCGCGGCCGGATAGCCCTCGCTGGGGCTCGCGCGCTGCGGGCGGCCGACGTACCCGAGCTCGACCCCGTCGGGGAGGAGCTCCGGGAGCCGGCGCCACATGACGCTCCAGGCGCCCATGTTCTTGGGCTCCTCCTGGGTCCAGACGACCTGCTTCAGGTTTGGGTAGGTCTCGATCAGGCCAGCGAGCTGGTCGCGCGCGAACGGGTAGAGCAGCTCGACCCGGGCGATCGCCACCGACTCGGCCGGCTCGCGGCGCTCGTGACCGTCGATGTCGTAGTAGATCTTCCCGCTGCACAGCACGAGCCGCTCGACACGCTCCTTGCGGTCCTGTGCGCGCGGATCGTCGAGGACGAAGTCGAAGGTTCCCGATGTGAGGTCCTCCAGCCGCGAGGAGGCGCCGGGGAGCCGCAGCAGCCCCTTCGGCGTGAACACCACCAGCGGGCGCGGCTTGGCGATGCGCGCCTGGCGCCGCAGCAGGTGGAAGTACTGCGCGGCCGTGCTGGGATTGGCGAGGCGGATGTTCCCCTCCGCCGCCAGCTGGATGAACCGCTCGATCCGGGCGCTCGAGTGCTCCGGGCCGGCGCCCTCGTATCCGTGCGGCAAGAGAAGCGTGAGGCGCGTCGTCTGCCCCCACTTGGATTCCCCGGAGACGATGAAGCTGTCGATGATCACCTGCGCGGCATTGGCGAAGTCGCCGAACTGCGCCTCCCACAGGATCAGGCTCTCGGCGGAGGCGGCGGAGTAGCCGTATTCGAAGCCAACGCAGGCGATCTCCGAGAGCGGGCTGTTGTAGAGCTCGAATGGCGCCAACGCCCCCGAGAGGTGCTGGATCGGCACGTACCTCAACCCGGACTTCTCGTCGAAGTAGGCGAGGTGGCGGTGCGAGAACGTCCCGCGGGCCGTGTCCTGGCCCGTGAGCCGGATGTGCGTGCCCTCGGTGAGGAGCGAGGCGAACGCCAGCGCCTCCGCGTGCCCGAAGTCGATGCCGCCCTCGCGGAGCGCCTCGACTCGCCTGCCCAGCGGCTTCCTGAGCTTCCGGTGGATCGTGAAGCTCTCCGGAACCTTGAGCAGCTCGTCGTTCAAGGCCTCGAGGCGCCCCTCGGAGACGGCTGTGTCGACCGCGGGGCTCTTGGTCCGGTCGAGCTCGGTGGTGCCGATCTGCGTGGAGGTGTCGGACTCGAACTCCCCCGCCTCGATCTTGGCCTTCAGCTCCCTGTGGATCGCCTGAAGCTTCTGCGTGTCCTCGGCGCTCTCGGTCTCGACGTCCTCCGGCGTGACGACGCCCTCCTTCACGAGCATGCCCGCGTAGATCTCGGAGACCGGCGGGTGAGCCTTGATCTTGGCCGCCATCGTCGGCTGGGTGTACGCCGGCTCGTCGGTCTCGTTGTGGCCGTAACGCCGGTAGCCGATGAGGTCGATGACCATGTCGCGGCTCCACCGCTCGCGGTAGGCCATCGCCATGCGGATCGCCGCGATGCACGCCTCGACGTCATCGGCGTTCACGTGGATGATCGGGACGTTGAACCCCTTCGCCATGTCGGAGGCGTACGGGGTCGAGCGACCCTCCTCCGGGTCCGTGGTGAACCCCACCTGGTTGTCGGTGATCAGGTGGATCGTGCCCCCGGTCGAGTAGCCCTCCAGCGATTGCAGGTTGAGGGTCTCGGCCACGACCCCCTGGCCCGGGAACGCCGCGTCGCCGTGCAACAGGACTGGAACGGCGCGCTCCGGGTTGTGATGCAGCACCGGCCCGGAGTGGGAGGTCTGGGCCGCGCGCGCCGCGCCCGTGACCACCGGGTCGACGAACTCGAGGTGGCTCGGGTTCGGATACAGGCGGATCTTGATCGTCTCCCCGTCGGGGGTCGTGAAGGGACCCTCGGCGCCGTGGTGGTACTTGACGTCACCCGTGCCGCCGTGGGGGATCGCGGCGACGCGCTTCACGCGCTCGAGCGCCTGCGCGCCCTCGAACTCCGCCATGATCGACTCCACCGAGCGCCCCAGGTTGTGCGCGAGGACGTCGAGGCGCCCGCGATGCGCCATCCCGATCACGACCTCCTCGGCGCCGCCCCGTCTCGCGAGCGTCACGAGCTCGTCGATCATCGGGACGACCGCGTCGAGGCCCTCGATGGAGAACATCTTCTGGCCCAGGTAGGCGCGCTGCAGGAAGCGCTCGAACTGGAACACCTCGATGAGCCGCGACAGAAGCGCGCGCCGCTCCTCGGTGCTGAGGGGCTTGCGGTGCGCGCCGGTCTCGATCATCTCCCGCAGCCACACCCGCTGCTGGTGGGAGGAGAGGTGCTCGATCTGGTAGGCGATCGTCCCGCAATAGGCCTCCCGCATGCGCGGGAGCGCCTCGAGCAGGGTCTCGCCCTCAACGCCGATTCGCAGGATGGACGCGGGAATCTGCGCCATCAGCTCCGGGGTCAGGTTGAGGTTCTCGGGCTCGATCGCGGGATCGCCCCTGGCCTCCGAGCCAAGCGGGTCGAGCCGCGCCGCCAGATGCCCGTGGGTGCGATACGCCTTGAGGAGCGAGGTCGCCGCCTGGACGGCCTGGAGCAGCTCGGTGTCCGGGGGCGCCGCCGTGGGTGCGGCGGGACCGGCTGCGGTCGGCGGGGCGGAGGCGGAGGCCGCATAGGCGTTCGCGACCACGCTCGACGCGATCCCAAGCGACTCCGCGACCGACTCATAGAAGGAGTCCTCGCCCTGGAGCAGCTGGTCGATCCGGCGCAGGAACGACCCGGACTCGGCCCCCTGGATGATGCGATGGTCGTAGGTGGAGGTCATCGTCATGACCTTCGAGATCCCGAGCGACTTGATCTTGTCGGCGGGGGCGTGGGCCCACTCCACCGGATAGGCGATCGAGCCGGTGGCGACGATCGTCCCCTGGCCGGTCATCAGCCGCGGGACCGATGCGACGGTGCCGAGGCCGCCCGGGTTGGTGAGGGTGATGTTGGTGTCCTGGAAGTCGTCGGCGGTGAGCTTGTTCTCACGCGTCTTGGTGATCAGCTCCTCGTAATACGAGTGGAAGCCGGCGAAGTCCTGCGCGTCGGCTCCCTTGATGCACGGGACCATCAGGCTGCGAGATCCGTCCTTTCGCTCGACGTCGACCGCGATTCCCAGATTGATGGAGCCGGGCTCGATCACCTGCGGCTTGCCGCCGTCCTCGGCGTAGGAGCGCGCCATCACCCGCCACTCCTGCGCGGCCTTCACGATGGTCCACGCGATCAGATGCGTGAACGAGACCTTCATCCCGCGCTCCTTGAGGACCCCGTTCAGCGCCCGGCGCTTGGCGTCGAGGACGTCCACAGCGAGGGTGCGGAACGAGGTCGCGGTGGGAACCGAGCGGCTCTCGTTCATCGCCTGGGCGAGCATCCCGGCCGGCCCCCGGAGCGGCTTGGCCTTCCCCGCCGCAGCCTCCGGCCGCGGTGGCGCCGGTCGCGCCGGCGACGTCGTCGCTCCGTCCCCCCCGTTGGCGGCGGCCAGAACGTCGGCCTTGGTCACCTTGCCGCCGGGTCCCGAGCCGTGGACGGCGCTCAGGTCGATGCCGCTCTTGGCGGCGACCCGCCGCGCGACGGGCGAGGCTCGGCCACCGTCGCCGCCGTCGCCCGGCGCCGTGGTGGGCGCGGCCGCCGGGGCCTCGGAAGGGGCCGCCTCGCCGTCGGTCGTCGGCGACGGGCCGACGGTCATCTCGGCGAGCGCCTGCCCCACCTGGACGGTGTCGTCGGGCGAGACCAGGAGCTTCGTGATCACGCCGCTCGCGGGGGCCGGAACCTCGGCATCGATCTTGTCGGTCGAGACCTCGATCACGGTGTCGCCCTCGCTGACCGACTGCCCCTCGGTGACGTGCCACTCGAGCACGGTGCCCTCGGTGACCGATTCCCCCATCTCGGGCATCGTTACCTGGACGGCCTCGCCGCTCGACTCGGTCGGAGTGACGGTCTTCGTCACGCCGGGCTCGGGAGCTTCCGACGGAGCGCTCTCGTCGCCCAGGTCGGCGTCACCCTCACCCGTTGCGCCCGCTGTCATCCCCGGGCCGGGCTCGCGATCCCCGTCCGCCGCCGCTGCCGCACCGTTCCCCGAGAGGACGTCGGCTGACGGCTCGGCGCTCGGGTCGAGCTCCGCAAGCACGCCGCCGACCTCGATCGTCTCGTCAGGCCCCTTGACGATCCGCGTGATCACGCCGCTCGCGGGGGCCGGCACCTCGGCATCGATCTTGTCGGTCGAGACCTCCACGACGGTCTCGCCCTCGGAGACGAATTCGCCCTCCTGCTTGAGCCACTCGAGCACCGTCCCCTCGGTCACCGATTCCCCCATCTGGGGCATCTGGATCTCGACGGTCTCAGCCATCCGCGTCGTCAGTCTATGCGCTTGCCCATCGGCGATTCGGCGGCTCCGCGGACCGTTGGGCGCCGCTTCCCGAGGCGCGGATGTCAGGCGACCCGAGCGACGAGGTAGACCTCGTTCGCGACCGTGTCATAGACGTCCTCGGCCAGGAAATCTCGCCCCGAAGCCTCGTGCTCGCAATAACCGCAGACGACGCGGGACCCGGCGGAGAAGGGAACCGCGGCGGCGATCGGGAGGGCGCAGCTGGGACAGATCAGGGCGCCATGGGCGAGCACCTGGGACCCGTCGCGCACGAGAAGTCGGTGGGCGCCCGCCTCCGCGCCGTCGACCCGGCCGGCACGGCTGTCCGGCTGACCGGGATCGCCCGGGTTCGCTGGAAGTTCAAATCCCATTTCCTGGGTAGGAGTGTAGGGTCGTCTCCGCACGATCGTGACCCTGGAGGAGAGGAGATGAGCTACTTCGTCACCGGCGCGACCGGCTTCATCGGGCGTCACCTGGTGGAGCTTCTGCTCGAGCGGGAGGGCACGGTCTACGTGCTGGTCCGCGAGGGGTCGAAGGGGCGTCTGGAGGAGCTTCGGAGCCGCTGGGGCGTGGACTCCGATCGCGTGGTGGGGATCGTCGGCGACCTGTCGCAGCGCGGGCTCGGGGTCTCGGACGCCGACACAGATCGTCTGCGAGGCGAGGTGGACCACCTCTTCCACCTGGCGGCGATCTACGACATGACCGCCGACGCGGAGAGCCAGAGGGTGGCGAACATCGAGGGGACCCGGCACATGGTGGAGTTCGCCGAGGCCGTGGAGGCGGGGCGCGTCCACATGGTGAGCTCGATCGCCGCTGCCGGCCTCTACAAGGGGGTCTGGCGCGAGGACATGTTCGAGGAGGCCGAGGACCTCGACAACCACCCCTACTTCCGCACCAAGCACGACTCCGAGGGCATCGTGCGATCGGAATCCACGCGGCCGTGGCGCGTCTATAGGCCCGGGATCGTGGTGGGGCACTCGGAGACGGGCGAGATGGACAAGATCGACGGCCCGTACTACTTCTTCAAGCTGATCCGCCGCCTTCGGGGCATGATCCCCGAGTGGGTGCCGATGCCGGGGGTCGAGGGGCGGGAGATCAACCTGGTCCCGGTGGACTTCGTCGCCAGGGCGATGGACCACATCGCCCACCTCGATGGGCTGGACGGCCGCGCTTTCCACCTCACCGACCCGAATCCGAAGACCGCCGGCGAGGTGATCGACATCTTCGCCCGCGCGGCGCACGCCCCGCAGTCCTCGGTCCGCCTGCCGGCGGAGTTGATCGACCTGGCCGCGCCGTTCGTCAAGGCGGCTGCCTCGCTGCCCCCGGGCGACATCGTGGCGGATCGCGTGCTGCGTGACTTCGGCATCCCGCGCTCGGTGCTCACCTACGTCAACTATCCGACGAGCTTCGACTCCCGCGGGGCCCAGGCCGCGCTGGCCGGAAGCGACATCAGGGTGCCGCCGCTCGAGGCGTACGCAGACAAGCTCTGGGACTACTGGGAACGCCACCTGGACCCGGATCTCTACGGCGACCGGACCCTCGTGGGCGCGGTCCGCGGCCGCCGCGGGCTCGTCGGCGGCACCAGCCAGATCGCCGAGCAGCAGGTCCCGGACGAGCTCCTGCGGGCGGTTCGCCGGGTCCGCGGGCGCGCCTCGCTGGAGAGCGCCGTCCGCGGGCGCGTGGTGATGGTCACCGGGGCTTCCTCGGGCATCGGCAAGGCGGCGGCGATGAAGATCGCCGACGCGGGCGGAATCGTCCTGCTCGTCGCCCGCACCGCCGAGAAGCTGGAGGAGACGAAGGAGACGATCGAGGCGCGCGGCGGCATCGCGTACGTCCACTCCGCTGACCTCTCCGACATGGACGACATCGACCGGATGGCCGACGAGGCCCTCGCCCAGCACGGGCACGTGGACGTCCTCGTGAACAACGCAGGGCGCTCGATCCGCCGCTCGATCGCGCTCTCCTACGACCGCTTCCACGACTTCGAGCGCACCATGCAGCTGAACTACTTCGGGGCGGTGAAGCTGATCCTGAAGCTCCTGCCGGTGATGCGCGAGCGGCGCTCCGGGCAGATCATCAACGTCAGCTCGATCGGCGTGCAGACGAACACCCCGAGGTTCTCCGCCTACGTGGCGTCGAAGGCGGCGCTCGACGCGTTCTCGCGTTGCATCGCCTCGGAGATCATCGACGACGGGGTGAACATCAGCATCATCTACATGCCCCTGGTGAGGACGCCGATGATCAAGCCCACTCGCATGTACGACCGCTTCCCGACGATCACTCCCGACAAGGCCGCGGACATGATCTGTGACGCGATCATCCACCGGCCGAAGCGAATCGCGACGCCGCTCGGCACCCTGGGCCAGATCCTCTACGCGATCAACCCGAAGTCGATCGACTACATCCTGAACAGCGCCTACAAGCTGTTCCCGGACTCGAGCGCCGCCCGGGGCGAGCGACCGCGCGAGCGGGCCGCGCCGGCACCCGCCGAGGAGGCATCCACCGAGCAGGTGATGTTCGCCTCGCTGATGCGCGGCATCCATTGGTAGCGGCGTAGCCACCCAGACCTGACGGCACGGGGCCGGCACCCAGGGGGGCGATTCCGAAGCTTTTGGCAACTCAGGTACGTGATGGCGTACCTGAGATGCCAAACCCTTCTGGGCTGTTGGGGCTCGGGGACGCGGTAGCGTTCGCCGATCGCTGAGCGCCGCCGAAAGCACTGGGGCTGGGGATTCGCCGACCGGCAGCCGGACCGCGCCGGGCTCGAGGCGGCCGCGGCCGGCATTCGCGAGCAACTCGGGTTCGGAGGGGAGGAGGTCGACGAGCCCGTGCCGCTCGAGGCGATCGAGCTGCCGAAACCGCGGATCAAGGCCCCGGCGTCCCTCGAGCACCTCTTCGCCGGCGACGACTACGAGCGGGTGTCGCACGCGCTGGGCAAGGCGTACCGGGACGTCGTGCGCGGCTTTCGCGGCCGGATCGACAACCCGCCCGACCTGGTGGGGCACCCGCGCGATGAGGACGACGTGGAGGACATCCTCGAGTGGTGCGGCGGCGAGGGGATCGCGGCCATCCCGTACGGCGGCGGGACCAGCGTGGTCGGCGGCGTCGAGCCTCGGGTCGGCGACGAGTACCGCGGGGCGGTCACGATCGACCTCGGCGGACTTGGCGACGTGCTCGACGTCGATCCCGTGTCGCGCGCCGCCCGCATCCAGGCCGGCGCCCTCGGCCCCGCGCTCGAGGATCAGCTGCGCGAGCATGGCTACACGCTGCGCCACTTCCCGCAGTCGTTCGAGTTCTCGACGCTGGGCGGCTGGATCGCGACGCGCGCGGGCGGTCACTTCGCGACGCTCTACACCCATATCGACGACCTCGTCGAGTCGATCACGGCGGTGACGCCTGGCGGCATCTGGGAGTCGAGGCGGCTGCCCGGGTCGGGCGCGGGGCCGAGCCCGGATCGCCTGCTCCTGGGCTCCGAGGGCATCCTGGGCGTGATCACGGAGGCCTGGGTCCGGGTCCAGGAGCGTCCGCGGTTCAAGCTGTCTTGCGGCGTGGCGTTCGACTCGTTCGCGGCGGGCGCCGAGGCGGTCCGCGAGCTCTCCCAGTCCGGTCTGAACCCCTCCAACTGCCGCCTGCTCGACGAGGCGGAGTCCGCTCTCACCCACGCCGGCCCGCCTGGGAAGGCGCTCCTCGTGCTCGGCTTCGAGTCCGCACACCATCCTGTGAACGCGGCGGTGGACGTGGCGCTCGACGCGGCGCGCGACTGCGGTGGCACGCCCGGGAAGGTTCGCGGCAGGCAGGACAGGGGCGCCAGCGCCCAGCCCGGCCCCGGCGCGCTGCGGGCAAACCCGCCGCCGAAGGCCGACGGAGAGGACCCGGTGGGCGCCTGGCGCCACGCGTTCCTCGCCGCGCCGTACCTGCGCGATACCTTCGTCGCCTGCGGCGTGCTCAGCGACACCTTCGAGACCGCGACCACCTGGGATCGCTTCGGCGACTTTCATGATCGGCTGGTGGAGACGGCGCGGAGGGCGATAGCGGACGCCTGCGGCATGTCCCCGGACGGCCCGGGCTCGCCCCGCTTGACTTGCCGGTTCACCCACGTCTACCCGGATGGTCCGGCTCCGTACTACACGGTGCTGTGCCCGGCGCGGCGCGGGAGCGAGGTGGAGCAGTGGGACGAGATCAAGGCCGCCGTCTCCGAGGCGGTGATCGACGCGGGCGGCACGATCACCCACCATCACGCGATCGGGCGCGACCACCGACCGTGGTACGACCGCCAGCGTCCGCCGCCGTTCGCCGAGGCGCTGCGAGGCGCCAAGCAAGCGATCGATCCGGACGGAATCCTCAACCCGGGGGTCCTCATAGATGGCTGACTTCGCGTCGGTCATGCGACCGCATCTCGAGGACGCGCTCGACTCGGACAAAACGCTCGAGGGAGTGTGCGCCGCCGCCCAGCAGAGCGCATTCAAGGGCCGGTCGCTCGCGCTGGGGGTGACCGACCGCCGCATTCTGCTCATCCCCCTCGATCGGCGCGGGCGGCCGACGGATGAGGTGATCTCGATACGCCCCGAGGAGATCGCCAGCGCCAAGGCCCAGGGGGCGGGCGGCGGCTGGGCATCCGTCGAGCTCGCGGTCATGGAATCCGCCGCCGTCACGCTTCAGATCAAGACCACCGGCGGCGAGAAGTACAAGCTCAACCTGATGAGGGGGACCGGCATCTTCGGAAAGCTGGGAGGCGGAGAGGAGCAGAGGGCAGGCATCGAGGCACTCGCCCGCTGGTTCGAGCGTTTCGCCCAGGCCCCGTAAGGGGTCACGTCCTCGCGGGCGCCCTAACCTTCCGGGGGATGGAGACGCTCACCGAGGAGCAGCGTCGCGCCGTCGCGGACGAGCCGGAGCGGGCGGGGACGGCGGCGCGCCGGCGCTCGCAGGCAGTTGCGCTCCTGGTCGCCATGCGGCCACCGGAGTGGATCAAGAACGTGCTGGTTTTCGCCGGCCTGCTGTTCTCGCAGAAGCTGAAACAGGGACCCCAGGTCGTCGACGCGCTGATCACGTTCGTCGCCTTCTGCGCGATCTCCAGCGCGGGGTACCTCGCCAATGACCTTCGGGACGCGCCCCTGGACCGGCGTCACCCGGAGAAGCGTCATCGTCCGATCGCGAGTGGCGAGCTCTCGGAGCCGGTCGCCGGCATCGCGGCCGCGATCCTCGCGCTGGTCGGCATCGGGGTCGCACTCGCCTGGGTCTCGGCCGGCGTCGCGGGCCTGGTGGCGCTCTACGGGCTGACCACGATCGCCTATTCGCTGATCCTGAAGCGCCTGGTGATCATCGACGTCATGACGATCGCCTCGCTCTTCATCATGCGCGTCGTCGCCGGGGCGGTGGCCGTCGAGGCGCACGCCTCCGAGTGGCTGCTCCTGTGCACGGCGATGCTCGCGCTGTTCCTGGGATTCACCAAGCGGCGCCAGGAGGCGATGGAGGAGATGACCGAGGGCGGAACGGCCAGGCCGGTGCTCGAGCACTATTCGCTGCCGTTCCTCGATCAGATGGTCGCGATGGTGACGGCCGGCGCGATCATCAGCTACGCGATCTATGCGGTGAACAGCCCGCTGATCGGCAGCAAGATGCTCGCCACCGGCCCCTCGGTGCTCTACGGCATCTTCCGGTACCTCTACCTGATCTATGACCGCAGGGATACTCGCTCGACCGCGGCGATCCTGAGCGAGGACCCGGGGATGGTGTTCGCCGGCGTCTCGTGGATCGGCGTCGCGCTCGCGGTGCTCTACGTCTTCGACTGACTCCGACGTACCGATAGAGTCCGCGCCCGATGGACCTGACCCTGACTCCGGAGGAGGAGGCTTTTCGCGACGAGGTTCGCGACTGGCTCCGGGAGAACCACCCGGGGGATGAGCCGGAGGGGGAGGAGGCCAAGTTCGAGTTCAGGCGCGCCTGGCAGCGCAAGATGCACGACGCGGGCTGGGCGGGCATCTCGTGGCCCAAGGAGTACGGCGGCCGGGGTGCGACGCTGGTCGAGCAGGCGATCTTCAGCGAGGAGATGGCCCGCTCGAAGGCGCCGTCCCCTGCCAACGTCCTTGGTCTCGTCATGGGCGGTCCGGTCGTGATCGCGCACGGGAGCGAGGACCAGAAGGAGCGCTTCCTCGAGCCGATCCTGTCCGCCGCCGAGATCTGGTGCCAGGGATTCTCCGAGCCCGAGTCCGGGTCGGATCTCGCGTCGCTGAAGACGAAGGCCGTGCGCGACAACGGCGGCTGGCGGGTCAGCGGGCAGAAGGTGTGGACGACCTATGCTCACGAGGCCAAGTGGTGCATGCTCCTCGCGCGCACCGACACCGATGCGCCCAAGCACAAGGGCCTCACTTACTTCATCTGCGACATGGAGCAGGACGGGGTGGAGGTGCGGCCGCTTCGCCAGATCACTGGCGAGGCCGAGTTCAACGAGATCTTCTTCGAGGGCGCCCGCGTCGACGACGAGAACCTCGTCGGCGGCGAGGGGAACGGCTGGATGGTCGCCATCACCACGCTGATGCACGAGCGTGCCGGTCTCGGCGCCGCGTCGGCGATCTCCGTGCGACGAGACCTCGACGAGCTGATCGGCGTCATCAACGAGCGCGGTCTCGGCGACGATCCGGTGATCCGCCAGCGGATCGCCGAGCTCAAGATCGGGGTGGAGGCGCTGCGCCTCGGGTCGCTGCGAGCGCTGACCGAGCAGATGAAGGTGGGGATCCCGGGGCCGGAGGGCTCGATCGCCAAGTGGGAGTGGGCGACGCTTAACCAGAGGCTCACCGAGCTGGCGGCCGACGTGCTCGGCCCCGAGGCGCTGCGGCCGGGCACCGAGTGGTCGTACCGGCTGCTTCGGTCGCGCGCCAACTCGATCGAGGGCGGAACGACCGACGTGATGAAGAACATCGTCGCCGAGCGCGTCCTCGGCCTCCCCAGGCTGCGGTAGTCGCGACACCGGGCATGGACTTCGGCTTCAACGACGAGCAGGGCGCGATCAAGGAGACGGCTCGCGAGATGCTGGCCAACCGCTCTCCGCTGTCGAAGGTCCGGGAGGCGGCGGAGTCGCGGAGCTACGACGACGCGCTCTGGGAGGAGATCTGCCAGCTTGGCTGGCCCGGTATCGCGATCGCCGAGGAGCACGGCGGTCAGGGGCTCGCGATGGTGGAGCTCGCGATTCTCTGCGAGGAGCTCGGCTACGCGTGCGCCGCCTCGCCGTTCCTCTCCAATGCGTCGGCCGGCCTGTTCATCCAGCAGGCCGGGAGCGACGAGCAGCGCGAGCGGTGGCTCGGTGGCATCGCCTCCGGCGAGGGCCGGGGGGCGGCTGCGTTCGAGCCCCGCAGCAACGACCTCGTCCCCGACGCCGAGGGCGCGTCGGTTCTCGTGCTCAACGACGGCGACAACGCCGTCGTGGTCGAGGCCTCGGAGGCGGAGATCGAGCCCGTCGAGCTGATCGACGCCACCCGCTCCTACGCGCGGGTCTCCGCCTCTGGCGGGGACCCGCTGCCCGGCGAGGTCGAGGCGGCCGCCGACCGCTCGGTCGTGGCGCTGGCCGCCGAGCTCACCGGGATCGCCCAGCGGGCCATGGAGATCGCCGTCGACTACGCCAAGGAGCGCCAGCAGTTCGAGCGGCCGATCGGCGCGTACCAGGCGGTCTCGCACCGCTGCGCGGGGATGCTCTACGACACCGAGGAGGCCCGCTCGCTGACCTATTACGCAGCCTGGTGCGCGGATGCCGAGCCCGAGTCGCTGCCGCTCGCCGCGTCGATGGCCAAGGCCCGCGCCTCGGACGCGGCGTGGCGCGTGACCAACGACGCCCTCCAGGTGCTCGGCGGGATCGGCTTCACCTGGGAGCACGACCTCCACTTCCTGCTGAAGCGGGCCAAGGTGGGGTCGGAACTGCTTGGCGACACTCGCATGCACCGCGAGCGGGTCGCGACGCTCGCCGGACTCGGTTAGCTATTCGTGGATCTCGACGTCGGACGCCAGCCTGACCTGGCCGCCCGACCGGTACTCGACGTCCACGGTCTCGTGCTTGCGGTAGCTGCCGACGACCCCGATCAGCATCGACAGCCACCGGATCGCGCCGAGCTTGCCCTCCTTGACGATCGGCCGCCCGAAGACGATCTCCGAGCCCTCCATCCGGTAATCCTCGCCCTCGGTCTGCGCGACGCCGTTGACGTAGACCGTGATCGGAGGCTGGGCGCCGCGGGGCAGGCGGACGCGACGGCCGACGGCGACGCTCCCCTCGGGGATGTCGAACTCCTCGCGCTCCCTCATGCCAGCGCCGCCCGGATCGCGTCGAAGGCCGACTGGCCTGGCGGGGCCTCGAGCGGGCGCTTGCGAACCACGCCGACATAGGGAACGAGGGCGCCGTCGCCCATCACGTCCATTCCGGCTTCCCGGCCGCGAAAGGGACCCCCGGTCGACAGCTCCAGGCGGGCGTGGACCCGCTGGCCCGGCTCGTACTCGCGAATGGCGCTGACCTCCTCGAGCGGGCCCTCCCGCCGGATCTCGTCGCTGTGGCGCTCCATGGCCGCGAGAGCGGAGTCCAGCTCGTCGAAGCTCTCCCGCTCCACCCGCGGCCCATGCCGGATCACGAGGCGCCACCTCGCCATGCCTCGATCCTAGGGCGTATCCCGATACGCGATAGCCGCCGTGTCGACGCTTCGCCTACGGGCTCGCCCCCGCCCAATATATAGTTAGGCAAATGACTAATAGTGCGGTCCTGTTCAAGGCTCTCGGCCACCCCATCCGGCAGGAGATCGTGGAGCGGCTCAGCGGCGGTCCGGCCACCGTGAGCGAGGCGACCGGGGACCTCGGCGTGTCGAAGCCCACCATTTCGGGGCACCTACGGATGCTCGAAGAGGCGGGGCTGGTGACGCGCGTCATCGACGGGCGGACGCATCACCTTGAGCTACAGGCCGATGCCCTGGGCGATGCTGCGGAGTGGATCGAGCGCCAGCGGGAGCGCTGGGAGCGCGTGTTCGACGTGGTCGGCCAATATCTAGAGGAACGAAGAGGCCGAGGAGGTGAGCGACGGTTACGGTGACGACCGAGGGAGCGCAGCGGCCTATGCACAATGTGTTCCACCGTGACGGCGAGACGGTCCGACATTTCCGGGGGTCGGAGCTCTTCTACGCTCCGTGGGACCCCGGCCAGGGTCCTCGGCATGTCGGGACGCTCGAGCCGGTCTGGAATCTCTTCGATCTGACGCCCGAGGGGAGGCCGAGAAATTGGGACGAGCAGCTCAGCTACAGGGTGATTGGCACGCGGGAGTGCGGGGTGGTGACGCCGTGACGGACGTCGCGACGATTCAGCGTTCCGTCCGGCTCAATCGCCGAGCCGAGGTCACGCTGCTCCTCGCGCTGCTCGCTGCCGCGGCGGTGGCCTGGATCGTCACCGCGGACCGCATGGCCGGCATGGACGCCGGGCCGGGTACCGAGCTCGGAGGCGTTGGTTGGTTCCTCGTCGGGTGGGCGGTGATGATGGCCGCGATGATGCTCCCGTCGGTGGTCCCGACCACGATGGCCTTCGCTCGAGTCCATGGTGATGCGGCCGGGAGCCGGCTCGGGTCCTCGCTCGGCGCAACGGCCCTGTTCGTCGCCTCCTATCTGGTTCCGTGGGTGCTGTTCGGAGGGCTCGCCTATGCGTTCGTCGAGGGGGTCCGCGCCCTGGATGTCGGCTTCCTCGCATGGGACGAGGCGGGGCCCTACGTCGCTGGAGGCGTGATCTTGGGCGCGGCGCTTTACGAGCTGATCCCGGTGAAACGCTTATTTCTGGACCGGTGCCGCAACCCGTCGTTCCGCGCTGGCGGCCGGGCCTCCCGGCCCCTCGGCGTCGTCTCGCAGGGCATCGCGCACGGCGGAGTGTGCGTCGGGTGCTGCTGGGCCCTGATGGCGGCGTTGTTCGCCCTGGGCGTGATGAGCATCGGCTGGATGGTGTTCGTCGCTGTGCTGATCGGGGCCGCCAAGCTGCTCCCCGGGGGCTTGCGCGTGGGCGTTCCGATCGCACTCGCGCTATCCGTGCTGGCGGTCCTGGTCGCGTTCGCGCCCGAGGACGCCCCGGGCCTGACGGTCCCCGGCTCGCCCACGAGCATGCGGGCGATGGACGCGATGGGGATGGATGGGGGCGGCCAGGACGCGATGCCCGCCCCCGAGCCGATGGAGTCGATGGGCCACTAGATCCTCGCGCTCCGCGATCTGGGCGGCGCGCCCTCACGGGGGCAGCTGATCGAGCAGGGAGTCGAGCGACTCCGATCCGGGCACCTGGCCGAGCAGATTGCTCAGGACCGAGGACGGCGAGCGTGGGTTGACTCCGTACTCGTGCTCATAGCGACTGGCGTCGTCCTCGTTGGCGAGCGCCAGGACTAGCTCCTCGCGGGTGGACCCGAAGCGGCAAGCCGCGAGATCGACCCCTTGTAGCGCGACGTCCTGAGCGACGCCTGTGATGCCGCCCACCTCGGGCAGGCTCCGCGACTCGCACGGGTCGGCGAGGGCCACGGGCGTTGGTCGCACGGCGAGCGCGATGACGGTCGTGATCAGGGGCACGGCGAGCGCGACAGCGGCCGCTGGGAGCAGCCGACTCACCGGGCCTGGGGGCAGCAGCAGGAGGGTGGCGCCGAGGGCGAACGCCGCGGCGACGAGGAAGGCCGGGCGGAACGTGTCGCTGACGGCGGTGACGACCGTCTGATCCGCTCGCT
This sequence comes from Actinomycetota bacterium, assembly GCA_046728915.1. Classification (GTDB taxonomy): domain Bacteria; phylum Actinomycetota; class Thermoleophilia; order Solirubrobacterales; family 70-9; genus AC-56. Next base: position 16,732 of record JBKPFQ010000172.1, read on the forward strand.
CCCTCGTGCTCTCGAGCTCTGCGCGCTGGTCGTTGGGTACGTCCGCGCTCAGCTCGGCGAAGGAGCGATCGAGGTCGGCTCGGGGATCGTCCTCGCCCACGCCGCCGACGAGATGCCCCACGAGATCGATCTTCGACAGCGGATCGAGCTGGGCGTCGAGCAGCACGGCCACCTCACGCTCGCGCGCCTGCTCGATCGCGGTCTCCAGGCGGCTGGCGATCAGCGGAGCGAGCACCAGCAACGCAACGGTGATGCCGACGTGACGGGCGGTGAGCACGCGCGCGGCGTCGGCGGGGGTCCGCTCGGGCAGCAGCGCCTCGCTCAATGCCGGGAGCGCCATGCCCATGCCCGCTCCCGCAGCCACCTCCGGCGCGATCGCCCACCAGGCCGAGGCGGTCACCATCGGCGCCAGGGCCGCGACGCCCCCGGCCACCAGCAGCGAGCCGGCCGCCGCGCGGACGAGTGGATCCCCCCGGGCGCGCATGCCCGCGATCGCCGCGACGGGGAGCACGGTCAGGACGGCGGCCCCGGCCAGCGGTTGGTAGCTCCAGCCGGCGACGATGACCAGCACGAGCATGAACAGGACCGCGGTCAGGGACGCCGAGAGCAGCGCCAGCGCCGTGATCGCTCGCCACCGGAGCGCTCGAGGCACCGCGCGGAGCCCCGAGTCCGCGGCCTGGACCTCCATGGAGCGATACATCCCCCCGGCGGGCTGCCGGGCACCCGTCAAGCAGGCGAGCGCGCCGGCGAGGGCGACCGGCACCTGCGCGAAGAAGATCGCCGACCAGCTGAACGCCTGGGTGAGCGCACCGCCGAGGGCCGGTCCCGCTGCCGCACCGCCGATCGCGGCGAGCATCCATAGTCGCCCGCCCCCTCCGCGGCCGGTCCCGGCGTCGAGGAGCGCGAAGGCCGCGACCAGCGTGGCCGCACCGCCCAGCGCCTGGAGCCCGCGCATCGTCAGCATCAGGGGGAGGGATCCGGCGAGTCCGCAGATCAGGGAAGCGAGGCCGAACGCGGTGAGTCCCATCGCACCCAGGCGGACCGGGCCCAGCCGGCGGCGAAGCGCCTCCGCTGGCAGCAGGGCGAGCGCCAGCACGGCCGTGTAGACGCCGATCACGGCGGCCACCCCCTCGACGCCCGTGTCGAGCGCCGAGAGCAACTCCGGCAGCGCCAGCACGACGATCGACCCGTCGGCGAGCGCCAGCGCCGCGCCCGCGGCGATCGCCACCGAGGCGGCGCGCCTCGGATGGGAGATTGCCGGTCTGCTCACACCGGTGGCGACGCCTTATCGCCGGATGGCGGCACTAAGGCGTCACTCGCCGCTACGCGCCGCGGCGCTGGCGCTTCGGGCGGCGGGCGGGCGGCCCGGTGATCTTCTCGGGACCCTCGCGGTCGTCGATGGGTACGTAGTCGCGATCCCGGTGGCCCGTGTAGATCTGACGCGGCCGGGCGATCTTCTGCTCCGGGTCGTCGTTGTGCTCCATCCACTGGGCGACCCAACCGGACGTCCGCGGGATCGCGAAGATCACCGTGAACATGTCAGTCGGGATCTGGAGCGCCTCGTAGATGATCCCCGAGTAGTAGTCGACGTTGGGGTAGAGCTTGCGGGACGTGAAGTACTCGTCGTCGAGCGCGCGCTTCTCGAGCTCTTGGGCGATCTCGACGAGCGGGTTGTACTCGGTCGCCTCGAACACGTCGTCCATGTGCTGCTTGATGATCCGCGCGCGGGGGTCGTAGTTCTTGTACACGCGGTGGCCGAAACCCATCAGACGCTCCTCGCGGTTCTTCACTCCCTGGAGGAAGTCGGGCACGTTTTCCACCGACTCGATCCGCCGCAGCATCCGCAGGACCTGCTCGTTGGCGCCGCCGTGAAGCGGTCCGTACAGGGCGGCTACGCCGGCGGCGACGGCCGAGTACGGGTCGACCTGGGACGAGCCCACCGCGCGAACGGCGGCGGTCGAGCAGTTCTGCTCGTGGTCGGCGTGGAGGATGAACAGGACATCGAGCGCCTTGGTCAGGCGCGGGTCGGGCTCGTACTGGATCTCGGTCTTCTTGAACAGCATCGAGAGGAAGTTGCTCGCGTAGTCGAGGTCGTTGTCGGGGTACACGTACGGCAGCCCGAGGCTGTGGCGGTATGCGAACGCGGCCAGGGTGGGCACCTTGGCGATCATCCGGATCGCCGCCATGTAGCGCTCCTCGGGGTCGTCGATGTGCTTGGCCTCGGGGTAGAACGTGGAGAGCGCGCCGACCCCCGAGAGCAGCATGCCCATCGGATGCGCGTCGTAGCGGAAGGTCTCGAACAGGTTCTTGATGTCCTCGTGGACGAAGGTGTGGTGGGTGACGTCGTAGGTCCACCGATCCAGCTGCGGCTTGGTGGGGAGCTCCCCGAACGTCAGGAGGTACGCGACCTCGAGGTAGGTGGAGTGCTCGCAGAGCTGCTCGATCGGGTAGCCGCGGTGCTGGAGGACTCCGGCCTCGCCGTCGATGTAGGTGATGCCCGACCGGCAGGACGCCGTGTTGGTGTACGCGGGGTCGTAGGCCATCAGGCCGAAGTCGTCCTCGGAGACCTTGATCTGCCGCACGTCCATCGCCCGGATGGTCCCGTCGGTGACCTCGAGCTCGTAGCGCTCGCCGGTCCGGTTGTCGGTGATCGTGAGCGAGTCCTGCCCGGCGGCCGCCACCGCGCCGTCACCCTGCTGCTGAGTCTTCTCCTCGGTCGCCATCGCCTCTCCTCTTCAACGAAATCTCGGTCCCTGACATTCTCGCAGGGTCGGGTGTTCCAGCCGCTGGGCGCGGATATCTGGGAGGCTGGGTTCGTGATCGGTCAGGCCGCCTCCGAGCGCAAGAGCGGCGCGCTGTCGCTGTTCGCCGGACTCGATCGCCGTTACGACCTGCTGGCGGCGGCTCTCAGCCTGGGGCAGGACCCGCGCTGGCGCGGCGCGATGGTCGCGTCCGTCGACGCCGCACCCGACGACCGCGTACTGGACGTCGCCACGGGTACCGGGCTGGTGGCCCGTGCGCTGGTCGAGCGCTACGGCTGCTCGGTAGTCGGCATCGACCAGAGCCGCGACATGCTCTCGGGAGCCCGCCGCGCGCTGGCCACCAGGCCCAATCTCGCGCCAAGGATCGAGCTCGTCCGGGGCGAGGCGGAGCGGCTTCCGTTCGCCGAGGGGGAGTTCGACCACCTGACCTTCACGTACCTGCTGCGCTACGTCGACGATCCGGGCGCCACGCTCGCCGAATTGGCCCGCGTGGTCAGGCCCGGCGGGCGGATCGCGGCCCTCGAGTTCGGGCTGCCCGACCCACCGCTCTGGCGGGCGCTCTGGCGCCTGTACACGAGGCTGGTCCTGCCCGCGGCGGGGCGGGCGTTCGGAACCGAGTGGTTCGAGGTGGGCCGCTTCCTGGGTCCGAGCATCGAGGAGCTCTACGCGCGCTGGCCGCTCGAGCGCCAGGCGGAGCTGTGGCGCGGCGCCGGGATCGCCGCGGTGAAGGTCCGCCGCATGAGCGTGGGCGGCGGGGTCGTGTTCTCGGGGGTGCGCGATGGCTGAGGCGGGGGCGCGGATGCCGGAATCGGACCACTCGGATGCCGCTCCTACGGAATCGCGCCCCGCCTTCTACGCGCTCAGCCCCGGCGGGTGGCACGACCTCGTCACCATCCTGCATCCGCCGTACACGGCGTGGCACCTGAGCTACGTCGCGCTCGGCGCGGCGGCCGCGCCCGTCTTCCACCCGCTGCGCCTGTGGGCGGCGCTCGGGGCATTCTTCCTGGCGGTGGGGATTGGGGCCCATGCCCTCGACGAGCTCCACGGCCATCCGCTCGGCACGCGCCTGTCCGACCGCACGCTGGCGCTCGGCGCCGGGGTGGGGCTGGCGGGTGCGGTCGGCATCGGGATCGCCGGGCTCTTCGTCGTCTCGATGACGCTCCTGCCGTTCATCGTCGCCGGCGCCTTCGCGGTGCTCGCCTACAACCTCGAGCTGTTCGGAGGCCGCTTCCACACCGACTTCTGGTTCGCCACCGCCTGGGGCGCGTTCCCGGCGCTGACCGGCTTCTGGATGAACGCCCTCGGTATCCATTCGGCCGGCGAGGCCGTCGCGGGCGCCGCGGTGACGGTCGCCTGCTTCGGGCTGAGCGTCGCTCAGCGGCGGCTCTCGACGCCCGTGCGCGAGCTCCGCCGGCGGACGGTCTCGGTGGAGGGAACGCAGCGGCTGGCCGACGGCAGCGAGCGAGAGATCACGACCGAGCGGCTGACCGCTCCGCTCGACGGCGCACTCAGAGTGCTCTCGCTGTCGCTCGTTCTACTGGCCGTCGCGGCCGTCGCGATCCGTCTCTAAGGGGAGGTGATCCCACTTAGTGCGTCCATGGTGTGCATAAGTGGGTCCACCCCCGAACGGACCCGTTCTTGGGTGCCCGTCAGCCCGCGGACTCGAAGTGGGTCATGCCTCGAAGCGCCTCGTAGCGCTCCGAGATCTCCTGCTCGGTGAGGCTAGCTGTGCGCTCGGTGCCGAATTCCTCGACGTTGAACGAGGCGAGCACCGTCCCGTAGGCCATCGCGCGGCGGAGCGCCTCGGCGCTCGGCTCGTCGGTGCCCTGCATGTCGAGGTAGCCGAGGAAGCCGCCGGCGAAGCTGTCGCCGGCGCCGGTGGGATCGCGGACGTCCTCGAGCAGAAAACCCGGCAGGGCAAAGAACCCGTCCGGCGTGAACAGGACGGCGCCGTACTCGCCCCGCTTGGCGACGACGATCCGCGGGCCCATCTCCATGACGCCCCTGGCGGCGCGGGCCAGGTTCGGCTCCTCGGTGAGCATGCGGATCTCGGAGTCGTTGAAGAGCAGGCAGTCGACCTCGCGGATCGCAGCCACAAGCGAGTCTCGTGTCGTCTCGATCCACAGGTTCATGGAGTCCAGGGCGGCGAGCCGCGAGCCGTTCGACTGCGCCCGAACCCGCCGCTGGAGGTCGGGTTGGATGTTGCCCAGGAAGAGAACCTCGGCGGCACGGGAGGCGTCGGAGAGCTTCGGCTCGAAGTCGGCGAACACGCCGAGCTGGGTGTCGTCGGTATGGGCGAGGTTCATGTCGACCTCGTAGTGGCCATGCCACTGAAAGGTCTTTCCGCCCGAGACCCGCTCGACGTCCGAGACGTCCACGCCGCGGCTCCGCAGCAGCTCCAGGTGCTCCTCGCCGAAGTCGTCGCCGACCGGTCCCACGACGTGCACCTCGGTGAAGAACCTCGCCGCGAGGGCGAAGTGAACTGCCGATCCGCCGAGCATGCGGTCGCGCTCCCCGAAGGGAGTACGCACGGAGTCGAACGCAATCGAGCCGACGACGGTCAGTGCCACGGGCGTGCATCGTAGATGAGTGACCCCCAATCCCAGCGCACCCGGGATCCACCGGGCACTGCGCATTTCTGCGTCCTCGGGCTTGCCTTTGCCGCCAGCAAAGGCTGCGCCCTGCCTCCTTGAACTGCTTGGCCGGGTGGACCCCCGGCACACGCGGATTGGGGATCAATCATCTCGGGACGGAGCCGAACGGCGGGGGCGATAGCGTTCCGCGGCATGCCAGAGCGGCGAAAGCTGCGCGCGACATGCCACCGAATGCGTTCCCGAGCCGTGCGCGGGCAGTGACTTCCTTCGGCGATCTCGGCCTGTCCGAGGAGATCGTCCGCACGCTGGGGGAGCTGGGCTACGAGGAGCCGACTCCGATCCAGGAGCAGGCGATCCCCCAGCTCGTGGCGGGCCACGACGTGATCGGCCAGGCGCAGACCGGTACCGGCAAGACGGCGGCGTTCGGCCTGCCGCTGCTGGACTACCTGGATCCGGAGAGCGGCGACCCCCAGGCGCTGGTCTTGACGCCGACGCGGGAGCTCTGCATCCAGGTCACGCAGGCGCTGCGCGCCTACGCCGAGCATCTGCCGATCGAGGTGATCGCGGTCTTCGGCGGCCAGGCCGTGGCCACGCAGCAGTCGCGGCTGCGACAGGCCTCACAGGTGGTCGTGGCCACCGTGGGGAGGACGCTGGACCTGGTCAACCGCGGCTCGCTGATCCTCAGCGGGGCCCGCTACGTCGTCCTCGACGAGGCTGACGAGATGCTCGACCTCGGGTTCATCGACGACGTGGAGCGCATTCTGCGCATGTGCCCCTCGGGGCGCCAGACGGCGCTGTTCTCGGCGACCATCCCGCCGCCGATCGAGCGGCTTGCCGACCGCTACATGTACGAGCCGGTGACCATCCGCGTCACGCCCAAGCAGCTGACGGTCGACGCCATCGAGCAGGCATACGTCGAGATCCCGGCCCGGCAGAAGGTGGACCGGCTGATCGAGGTGCTCGAGGCCGAGGAGCCCGAGCAGGCGATCATCTTCTGCCGCACCAAGCTCGGGACGGCGCGGCTCGACGAGACGCTGCGGGCTCGCGGGCTGGGCGTCAAGGCGCTTCACGGCGACATGAGCCAGGGTCAGCGGGATGGGGTGATGCTCTCGTTCAAGGACCATCGCCTGAGGCTCCTGGTCGCGACCGACGTGGCCGCGCGCGGCCTCGACATCGAGCACGTGACGCACGTGATCAACGACGACGTCCCGGACTCCTCGGACACCTACGTCCACCGCATCGGCCGGACGGGGCGCGTCGGGCGGACCGGACGGGCGATCACGTTCGTGACGCCGGCGCAGCGGCCCGAGATCGAGCGCATCGAGCGGGAGGTGAGGACCAGCATCGGGGAGTGGGAGCCGCCCGAGGAGCGCCTCGAGCACGCTCCCCGCCCGCGCCGTCACCATGACCAGCATCCTCAGGAGACCGCCGGGCGGGCCGCTGGCGGTGCCTCCAGCGAGGTCAACCGGGTACCGCCCGGCGTCAAGTTGTTTATCAACCGCGGCACGCGCAGCGGCATCGACGACGCCGACGTGCGCTGGGCGCTGACCGAGGGCGCGGTCGTGCCCGAGGAGGCGATCGGCTCGATCCGGGTGCTCGAGCGGTTCTCGTTCGTCGAGCTCGACGCGGCCCACGCCGAGCGGGCGGTCGAGCGGCTCGAGGGCACGAAGCTCAAGGGCAAGCAGATCCGGGTTGAGTACGCGCGCGGCTAGCAACGCGCGCATCGCGAGCGGCGCCGTCCTCACGGCGCTGCTCGCCATTGCCTACCTGATTTTCGAGCCGTCGAGCCTCGACCTCGCCGCGCAGGCGTTCCGGGTCGACCAGTTCGCCTCGCACGGCCTCCTCCTCTGGAACAACTACTGGTACGGGGGCCACTACCTGCTGGGCTACAGCGTGCTGTTTCCCCCGCTGGGCGCGCTCCTCGGCGTTCGGGTGGTGGGGGCGCTCTCCGTCGTCACCGCCGCGGCGCTGTTCGCGGTCCTCGCCTGGCGCCGGTACGGGGAGCGGGCCTGGCTCGGCACGCTGTGGCTCGGCGGCGCGACGGCGACGATGCTCATGGCCAACCGGCTCACGTTCGCGCTCGGAACCGCGATCGGCCTCGGCGCGCTGCTCGCGGCCCAGCGAGGGCGCCATGTCGTGGCCGCCGGGCTGGCCCCCCTCTCGGGGCTCGGGAGCCCGGTGGCGGGCGTCTTCGTAGCGATCGCGGGCGGGGCGCTCGCCGTCACCGGCCGGTTCCGGCTGGGCGCTCAGCTGGCGGTTGGCTCGCTCGCCCCGATCGCCGTGCTCGCACTCGCGTTCCCAACCGAGGGCTACTTCCCGTTCGTGTTCACGGCCTTCCTGCCGGTGCCGCTCTTCGCAGCCGCCGCGCTCATCCTCCTGCCGCCCGAGGACCGCCTGCTGCGCGCGGGCATTCTCATCTACGCCGCCGTGTGCCTCGTTCTGTTCCTCTTCCACACGCAGATCGGGGCGAACGCCGCCCGCCTCGGCTCGCTGTTCGGTGGACCGGTGTTGGCGCTTGGCCTCGCGGGACGGCGACCGGTGGCCCTGGCCGTCGTCGCGCTGCCGCTTCTGTGGTGGCAGTGGACGGCACCGGTGCGGGACTTCGCCGCCGGCCAGGGCGATCCCTCGGTCAACGCCGGCTACTACGAGCCCCTGATCGGCGAGCTCGACCGCTTGACCGGGGGCCGGCCGGTCCGAATCCAGATCCCGCCCACGCGCAATCGCTTCGAGGCCGATTACGTGGCTCCGCACTTCCCCCTCGCCCGCGGCTGGCTTCGCCAGTCCGAGTCCGACGACTTCGACCTCTTCACCGGCGACAACCTGACGCCATCGGCCTATCGGGACTGGCTCCAGGAGCGCGGGGTCACCTACGTGGCGCTCGCTGACGCCGATCCCGACTACCTCGCCGAGGACGAGGACGAGCTGATCCGGGGCGGGCTTCCGTACCTGGATCCCGTGTGGTCGAACGAGCACTGGCGGCTATACCGCCTGGAGGGGGCGGTGGGGCTCGTGTCGAGATCGGGGGACCCGGCGCGTCCCACCGGCAGCGCCAACCGGCTGACGGAGATCGGCGCCGCGAGCCTCTCGTTCTCGGCCAAGGACCCGGGCTCCTACCTCGTGCGGATCCACTACACGCCGTATTGGACCGTGACCGCGGGCGATGCCTGCGTGGCGCGCGATGGCGACTGGACCCGGCTGGACGTCAGGCAGCCGGGGACGGTCGACGTCAGCGCCCGCTTCAGCCTCGGCGGCCTCCTGCGCCGCGACTCCGAATGCTCGGGTTAGCGCTGGCGCTCGCATCGAGCGTCGCGTGGGGAACCTCGGATTTCCTGGGCGGGCTGCGGAGCCGGCGCATCTCCGCCCTGACCGTGCTGCTCGTCAGCCAGCCCGTGGGGCTGCTGCTGGCACTGGCGGTGGCGCTCGGGGCGGGCGGGGACGCGCTCAGCGCCCGCGACGCGGCGATCGCGGCCGGCGCCGGCGCCGCCGTGGTAATGGCGCTGGGGGCGTTCTACCGCGCGATGGCGCTGGGATGCGTGACGGTCGTGGCGACCATCGGCGCGCTGGGCGTGCTGGTTCCCGTGATCGCCGGCCTGGTCCAGGGCGACCGCCCAGGGGCGATCCAGGCCGTCGGCGCGGCGGCGGGCATCGTCGGGGTGGTGCTCGTGGCTCGGGAGCCGGATCCCGAGTGGCGGACGGCCGGGCGGTTGGCGGTCGGGCTCGCGGCCCTTGCGGCGCTGGGGTTCGGGACCTTCTTCCTCGGGCTCGATGCGGCCTCCGGGCCGCGCCCGGCGTGGACTATCGTCGTCGCCCGCACCGGCGGGGTTGCGACGCTACTCGTCGCGGCGGCCTTCGTTCGCCCCTCGATGCGGATCGAGCCTGCGCTCCTCCCGTCGCTGATGGCCATCGGGTTCTTCGACGTGCTCGCGAACTCGCTGTTCGCGGTGGCGACCAATCACGGCCTGCTGTCGCTGGTCGCGGTCGCCGGCTCGCTCTACTCGGCCATGACGGTCCTGCTCGCCCGGTTGGTGCTGGGCGAACGGCTGGCCGCGCCGCAGCGCGCGGGCGTGTTGCTCGCGCTCGGCGGGGTCGCCCTGATTGCCGCGGGAACCTAGGGCTCCCGGAGCGCTAGGCCCGCGCGGCCGGCACCTTGATGCCCAACAGGTCCTCGATCCGCTTGACCGTCTCGGCGGGATCACGGTGCAGGATGGCGGTCATCCCGACGGCCTCGGCCCCGGCGCAGTTCTCGCGCAGGTCGTCGACGAACACGCACTGCTCGGGGGGCTCGACCAGGCGCTCGGCGGCGACCAGGTAGATCTCGGGCTGAGGCTTGTGGAGGCCGACCTCAGCCGAGATCACGACGGTGTCGAAGAGCTCCTCGAGTAGCTCGCGGTCGTAGTGGGACGTGCTCCACGAGTTGGAGATCAGCCCGGTCTTGATGCCTCGGTCGCCGGCAGCGCGCACCGCGTCGACGATCGGCTCGCAGGGGAGCATGCCGCGGAACATGCTCTCGATCAGGTCGGTGGCGTCATCCAGGCCCAATCGCGTCGCGAACCGCCGCTCGAACTCGGCCTCTTCGATGGATCCGGTCTCCAGCGCCCGCAGATCGTTCAGGGCCTCCGGGTCCTCCCGAAAGAGCCGCTTCACGGTCCCTTCCTCCAGCCCCTTCTCCCGGCAGAAGTCGGCGAAGCTGTCCCATACGGATGTCGTCATGACGCCGCCGAAGTCGACCAGCAGCGCGCTGTGGCGATCCGATTCGGGCATAGGATCCCGCGCCATGAGCGACGAGGCTATCGACCGTCCGAAGGTCGAGGCATGGTTCGCCCGCGAGGTCCCGGGCGCCGAGCCGCCCCTCGAGTTCGACCGAATCTCCGGGGGGCGCTCCAACCTCACCTATGGCGTCACCGATTCCGGTGGGCGGCGCTGGGCGCTGCGGCGGCCGCCGCTCGGCAGGCGCCTGGCCTCCGCCCACGACATGGCGCGAGAGCATCGCATCCTCGCGGCGATCGGCCCGACGGACGTGCCGGTGCCCCCGGTCGTCGCGCTCTGCGAGGACGATGCCGTGAACGGCGCTCCGTTCTACGTCATGGAGTTCGTCGAGGGCCCCGTCCTGCGGACCAAGGCTGAGGCCGAGGAGAGCTTCGACGAGCCCGAGCGAACGGCGATTGGCGAGCGCGTCGTCGACATCCTGGTCGCGATCCACGCGGTCGACCCGGAGGCGGTCGGGCTGGGCGACCTGGGGAAGAGGGAGGACTACGTCGCCCGCCAGCTTCACCGCTGGCAGGGCCAGTGGGAGAAGTCCAGGACTCGCGAGCTCCCGATCGTGGACGACGTCCACCGGCGCCTGTCGCAGCGGATCCCGCACCAGGGTCCGGCGACGATCGTCCACGGCGACTACCGACTCGACAACATGATCCTCTCACCCGAGGGACGGATCTCCGCCGTGGTCGACTGGGAGCTGTGCACCCTGGGCGACCCCCTCGCCGACGTCGGCATGCTGCTCGTCTACTGGTCGGAGCCCGGTGACGAGCTGATGCCGCTCTTCGACCCGCCGACCACCGCGCCGGGGTTCCCGAATCGCGAGGTGGTGAGGAGCCGCTACGCGGAGCGCTCCGGACGCGACCTGGGCGAGATCGACTTCTACGTCGCCCTGGCCTGCTGGAAGCTCGCGGTCATCCTCGAGGGCGTGTTCTCCCGCTACGCCGCGGGCCAGTACGGCAAGGACGCCGAAGGCTACCAGCAGTTCGGCGAGGTGGTGGAGCGCCTGGCGGAGGGGGCCGACGAGGCCGAGCGTCGGCTGGGGTGACTCCGGTTCGCCGCTGGTTTTGGCGGGTTACCCGTCACATACGCGAGTAACTCGCCAAAGCGGCGACGTTCGGGCACGCGCCTGCCCTACTTGCCCTTCCGCTCGGTCAGAGATCAGGCCGGCTGTGCTGCCGGCGCCTGGGCGCTCGCCTCGGCTTGGGCCTCGGCCTCCTTCGCCCAGTGGTTCAGCTCGCGGCGGGCGATGACCATCTTGTGAACCTCGTCGGGGCCGTCGGCGACCTTGAGCATGCGCGAGAAGCGCCACATGCCGGCGAGCGGCGTGTCGTCGGACATGCCCAGCGCGCCGTGGACCTGGATCGCGCGGTCGAGGACGTCCATGACCACGTTCGCGGCCACCACCTTGATCATCGAGATCTCCCGCCGCGCCTCCCGCTTGCCCTGGGTGTCCATCTTCCAGGCGGCCATCAGCGTCAGGAGCCGCGCCTGCTCGACCTCCATGCGGGACTTGGCGATGAAGTCCTGGACGAACTGCTTGTCGGCGAGCTTGCCGCCGAACGCCTCGCGCGAGTTGGCGCGCTTGCACATCATCTCGATCCCCCGCTCGGCGGTTCCGATCGCCCTCATGCAGTGGTGGATCCGCCCTGGCCCCAACCGGTCCTGGGCGATCACGAAGCCGGCCTGCCGAGGTCCGAGAAGGTTGCCCTCGGGGACGCGGCAGTCCTCGTAGCGGATCTCGCAATGGCCAGGGCCGCCGTCATGGCCCATGACCGAAACCGGGCGCACGAGGTCGAAGCCCGGATTGTCGGTGGGCACCAGGATCATCGAAGCGCGGCCGTAGGGATGGGCGTCCGGGTCCGTGACGCACATGACGATCGCCACTGACGCCCCCACCGCGCCGGATGTGAACCACTTGTGGCCGTTGATGACCCACTCGCCGTCCTCAAGCTCGGCGAGCGTGCGCAGCGTGGTCGGGTCCGAGCCCGCGACCTCGGGCTCGGTCATCGAGAAGCAGGATCTGATGTCGCCCTCCAGTAGCGGGTCGAGCCACTGCGCCCGCTGCTCCTCGGTGCCGTGCTCGGCCAGGATCTCCATGTTCCCCGTGTCGGGGGCGGAGCAGTTGAAGGCCATCGGGGCGACGGCGGGGCTGCGTCCCATCTCCTCGCAGAGGACCCCGTACTCCCAGTTGGTGAGGCCGGCGCCGTAGCGCTCGTCCGGCATGAAGAGGTTCCAGAGGCCGGCCTCGCGCGCCTTGGCGCGGACGTCGACCAGGATCTCCGGATACGGCGTGCCG
>JBKPFQ010000173.1:0-16584 GCA_046728915.1 Actinomycetota bacterium
GTAGGAACGCCGGATGTGACGGCGACGAAGACGTCCAGCTCTGCATTCTTGACAGCCACCGGGGAGGTGGCAGGAGCGGGAACAACTGCAACCGCGACCCTGGCCGCTAACGCCGAGGTGACGACAGGATGCATAAACAGAGGGAGCAAGGACCAACAGCCCTCTGGACTGCAGACGACCACCACGACGACCTCCGGTACGACGACGTTCAGGACGCGGTCGGGCAGAGGGACCTTTACCGTCAGCACGGTGCCGATCACTACATCCCGCACGTGCCCAGATCAGATGGTGCCCGTGCTGGTCAGCGTTACCTTCACCGACGTCACGCTGACGATCACCTCAGGTCCCAACAAGACGCTGACGGCGACATTCCCCGACATCGATCCGTAATCGCGAGGGGATGAGAAGGGAGTTCAAGCCTTAAGAGCTTCCAACAGCGCCGGGGGCGATCACGCCCCCGGCGCTTCTCCTTTAGGTGCCGCCCACATGTGATCGACCTGCCCGATAGCTGCGTCTTTTGGTGGTTAGCGCGCTGCTAGCGTCGAGGGGCAAGATGAATGAACAGAAAGCACGTGAATTCGTGGAGAGGCTTGCGGTCCCAGATCCCACCGACCCTCCGCCCTGTCCCATCTGCGAGCAGAGCCACCCGCTCGAAACTAGATGCGGGCGCTCGACGAGTCGAACTCATCGTCGCCTCGAAGCCGCCGGACTGCGGGGGTAGTGGGCTCCGGTCTAGCGGCTGCGCCTGGCCTTGCGATGGCATTCGAGGGCATGGTCACGGGTAAGGGGATTTCATGGGCGCTGCGAGGAACGTATTCCCAAAGTGGGCGCAACGGGGCCGAATCGTCGACTCCCTTCATGACTGGCGGAGCGAGACCAAGGGGCGGACCTACGCCCCTCCGAGACGGGGCGGAAGGTCGCGTTCTACGAAATACCGTGCCCGACCGAACCGACGCCGCAGGTCTTGAAGAAGGGCTTTGGCGATGGACTGGTCAAAGGCACTCTTCGGGTCGCGGGAGGAGCGCCAGTCGTATAACGAGGCCCTGTACCGGCAGCTCAACGAGCACAAGGCTCACTGGATCGAGCACGGGCTGCCCACCGCCGGATTTCGCTGCGAGTGCGTGACGCTGCACTGCGGGGCGCGGCTTCGGCTCTCGCAAGAGCAGTGGGAGGAGGCCCGCTCGCGACCCAACCGCTTCGCGGTCGCGCCTGAGCACGTTGCACGCGATCTGGAGGTTGTGGTCAGGGAGTACCCCGAGTTCTGGCTCGTCGAGAAGCAGGGCGAGGCCGAGGAGATCGCGGAGGAGACGGAGTAACCTCGCTCGATCTCTTGTCTTGGCGAGCTTTTCGCTTGAAGCATCGCCGGACGGGAAGGGGCGCTCGCAGAGAGGCCACGGCGGGGGGCGGCTGCGGCGGGCGAGATGCCGCGCCGAAAGGTCGCGGTACAAAGCGGGGCGGAGGCTAAATTTCGACCGTTGAATCCGGAGGAGTGGCAGTACAAGGTTCGCCCGGAGTGTCGCGGCAAGGCGCAAGAGGCGGTTGCCCAAATGCGAGCCTTGGGATTCCGGGTCGAGCTGCGGCGCGGCGACCTGCTCGTGTTCACCATCGAGCACACCGTGATCGATGACCGGGCGGGCGAGACTCTGGAGCGCGTTTGGCCTAACTGGCGAGAGTGCATGACCGAATGAACTGCGCCCCTGCGGGAAGTGAAGGGTGTGGCGTGTTCGCCAGCGGCGAGGGGAGCCGAACTTCCATGCGCTCGACCCAGCCGGCGATGATGGCCCGGCCCGCGCGAGCTCTTGCCGTCGAGTTCGTCGAGCAGGTCAGCCCATGGCGCAGAAGCCGGGGTAGTGCCGGATAGGCCTCGCCCTTGCGGCCCTGGCGAGTGGCCTCAGCTCACAGGCACCGAAGCTCCGACGCGGCCTGGCCCTGGGCTCCCGTAGAGACACCGGGGTTCGAGGCGGACGCCGCCCCGTCGACGGGGTTGTCGCCGCCCAGGGACTCGACGATCTCCGTCGCGTTGATGCCGCCGAACCGGGCGGGCTGCCCGATCGTTTGCGGGTTGCCGGAGCAGTCGTCTCCAGGCGAGAACGGATCGTTGTTGGCCATGGCCGGGGCCGGAACGGCAAGCAGTCCGGCGATCAACCCGGCAACCGCGATGTGGTGGCGCTTCATGACGTCCTCCCTTCGTGATTAACACAGCTGTCGTGTCGGCATACGGAGTGGTGCTTCAGGGGGTTCAGGCGATCGTCCGGCCCTTTTGAGCAGACGTCCCCGCTCACTCTCCGACCGCGCCGGGCAAAACGCCGCGACCGAGTGGCGCACGCGGTTGAACCATTCGGCTCTGGCGCCGGTATGCCCAAGGTCGGGGGGAGACCCGACAACCGCTGACCCTCGGGTCGGCCGGACAAAGTGAGGATCAGATGCGTAGATCCGTCGCAGTTGTAGCCGTCTCCCTCGTATTCGCCGCCCTGCCAGCGACGGCCGCCTTCGCCACGCCCAGCCCGAACGGCCCTGGGCAGCCGAACCAGGATTGCGAGGCGCTGCAGATCGAACACGCCGGATTCACGACCGGCGGCTTTGCCAACGCGCAAAGCCATTACGCGGACCCCAGCATCCTGCCGCCCACGGCCAACCAGACACACACCGTGTCGCAGTACGACGTAGCCTGCTTCCAGCAGGCGAGCCATTCCTGAGTTCTCACTAGCTCACCGCGGGCCGACGCGGCTGTGTCCATCACATGCCTTGCGTCGGCCGCGCGGCGATTCCCGACCGCGAGCGATTCGGCTCTGCCGCGAGTCCGCTGCCAAGACCGGCGCGAAGGTCGGCCGATTGCCGAACATCCCGGAGTACGCCACCCGACGACATTGGGAGAGGCTGAGGCGGATAGACGAGGCGTTTGGGCCACTACCGGGCCACGGGCCGAGAGCCGTTGCGGTCGGATATGGCTTTAGCAAGCGACGGGCGCTACTGGGCTCCAGCGAGGCGCAGCCGAGCGGTGTGAGAGCCCGTGAACGGTCGCACGGAGAATATGGGCGCTACTGGGCTCCAGGGAGGCCGAAGGCCGACCGGTGTGAGAGCCCGTGTTTCGCAGCATGGAGATATGGGCGCTACTGGGCTCGAACCAGTGACCTCCAGCTTGTCGAGCTGGCGCTCTCCCAACTGAGCTAAGCGCCCGAAGGACCCACGAGTTTACCCCGCCGTCTGGGAGTCTCGTGAGCGTGTCAGGCGACTGCGGGCGGCGCCGGGCTCGGCACGGGCGGTGTCGCCACGAGGCCCTTCGCGTACATCGTCTCGACGAACACCTCGCGCGTCGTCGCCGAGGGCTGCCAGCCGATCTCGCTCTTCAGCTTCTCGTTGGAGACGACCCAGGGGTACCGGATGAAGTTGAGGTTCCCCGGCGGGGACTCGACGCGTGGGGCGTGGAGCGCCCAGGCGATGCCGTAGATCCGGCGCGTCGCCTTCATCGACATCTCCCTGGTCTTGAGGCCGACCATCTCGGCCGACTCCCGCCAGGTCATCGTCCCATCGCCCGCGACATTGAATGCGCCGCCGGCCTTGGCGTCCAGGAGGCCGATGATCGCGCTGACGACGTCGTCCTCGTGAACGAGCTGGTACTCCTCGTCGACGCCGTCCAGGATCGGCAGGAAGGCGGAGTTCTTCCAGGTGCGCGAGATGTAGTTGTCGACGCTCGGGCCGAACACGATGCACGGGCGGACGATCGTCATCACGCGATCGGGGTTCTCCAGCGCCCACAGCTGACAGATCCGATCGGCATCGGCCTTATGGCGGGCGTAGGAGAAGTCCGGCTGTCCACGCACCGGCCAGTCCTCGGCGATCGGCTTGGGGTTGTCGGGGAAGGCGCCGTACGCGGTCGCGGACGAGGTCACGAGGACCTGCTGCGTGCCGGCGTCCGCGGCAGCTCGCAGGACCGCGGCCGTGCCGTTAACGTCGATGTCGTACATGCGCGCCTCGTCGCGGATCGGGTTGAGCACGAACGCGAGGTGCACGACCGCGTCAGGCTCCTCGCGCTCGAGCAGGGCGCGAATCGCGGCATAGTCGCGGACGTCCCCTCGAACGAACCTCGCCTTCGCCGGCGGCCTTGCCGGTGGACGTACGTCGAGGTCCACGATGGCCTCGACGTCGTCGCGGGCGGACAGGATCTCGGTGAGTCGCGAGCCGATGTATCCCGAGCCGCCGGTGATCAGGTAGCGCACCGCTTCATCCTATTAGCCGCCCCGAACGCGTGACAGACCGTCTCCCAGGTGCGAGCAAACGCTCACAATTGTCCGGTTTGCACGGTGGCAGCGGATGGCTTTGGCCGATTCGGAGAAAGCCTGCAAAGCGCGGGAATGCAGGCTGACGTCGGCTCCCAGGGGAACCGAAACCTTTCTCGAAAGGACGTGTTAAGTTAGTGCAAGCCTCGCCGAGAGGATGGCGAAGACTTAAGGACCGACGGGCCAGCGGCCGCATCGCTGGCGGCACGTCCTTCGGAAACAAAGGGCCCCTTCCATGGGGCCCTTTTCCGTTGCCCGAGCGAACAACCGGCAACTATCGCTCGGGCTCGACCTCGAGCGTCAGACCGTCGATCCCGGTGATCCGCGCCTTCTCCCCGGCGGCGATCGGGCTTCCCGAGCAGCGTGCATTCCAGAATTCGCCGTAGACCCGCACCCGGCCCAGCGGCGCGCAGTCGTCAACCACGGTGACCGTCGTGCCCACCAGCGTCTCGGGGCCGCTGCGCAGCCGGTAGCGGCGCAGGAAGCGCTTCCATGCCAGGTACTCCACGACCTCGAGCGCGAGCCCGCCGGCCAGTGCGACGAGCCCCCAGGGCGTGCCGAACAGGATCAGGGCGATCAGCCCTCCGACCACCAGCACCGAATCAGCTCCTAGCTCGGATCGCTGTCGGGGTCTACGCGCTCCAGCAAGCGGCGCTCCGCATCGGTGATCCGCTGGGCCGCTTCGGCCTCGCTACGCATCGCGGCCGCCATCCGGCTCTCCCAGTCCACCGCGCGCTCGGCGGAGTCTCCAATCTCCGCGATGCGCCTCGCGGTGGCTCCCACGCGCTCCCCGATCTCCAGCACCCGCTCCTCGGCCTCCTCGACCGCCGCGATCGATCCCTGCAGCCGGGTGACGGCATCCCTGATCGAGGCCTCGGCGGACCCGGCGCGTGCCTCGGCCTGGGCCAGGCGCGCCTCCGTGGCGTCGAGCCTGCGGCCGAGCTCCGCCACCGCCGAGGTCGCCGCCGCAACTCGCTTCTCGACGTCGGCCAGCGTTCGCTCGGACGTCGCTCGCACGGCTTCAACCTCGCTCGTCCGCAGCTCCGCTTGGCGCTCGAGCCGCTCGAGCGCCCCGGCGACCCGCTTCGAATTCTCCTCCCGGATGAGCTTGAGCTCCTGCCGGCGCGTGCGCGCCCCGAGCTTCTCCGCGGCGGCCTCCATCTGCTCCGCGGCCTCGGCGCTGGACTTCTCGGCGCGGGATGCCGCCGCCTCGGCCTTGCGTACGGCCTCGGCCTCCACCTTGCGGATCGATTCGAGCGGTGCCTCGGCGGCCTGCTTCACCCGCTGAAGCTCGTCGGCGAGCCTCGCGTCCCCCTGCGCCCGAAGCTCGGCGATCGCTCCCTCAAGCCGCTCGGACACGTTCCGAGTCAATCGCTCCTCGGTCTCGCGCATGCGACGCTCGAACTCGTCCACCGCCGCCTCCAGCCACTCCGGTTCCTCGGGAGCGCCCGGTCGGCGTCCCAGCGCCCTCGCCATCCGCGCGGCCAACCCGTGGCGCTGGGGTGGTTGCTCCCTGTCTGAGTCCACGAACCCAATGCTCCTACACTCGCCGGTCGCGCGCGGGCCGTGGCGTGCGGGTCAGGAGATCGAGCCCAGGAGGTGGATCCTGTCCCCGTCGGGCGCCTCCACCCTGAAGCGCCACCCATCCTCGCGGTGCCCCGAGAGGAACCGGGCTCTGCCCGGGATCCGAAGCGGTGCCTTGAACTCGACGTCGATCGCGTACGTCTCCCGGATCCGTCCCTCGAACGCGACGAGGCACCTCGCCTTGGTCCACATGCCATGAGCGATCGCGGTTGGGAACCCGAACAGGCGCGCCGACAGCGGGTGCATATGGATCGGGTTGCGGTCGCCCGACACCTCGGCATACCGGCGCCCGACATCACCGGGGATCCTCCAGTCGGCGGTGACCTCGAGGCCATCCGCCCGGTCCTCGGACTCCCCCTCGGACTCCCGCTCGCCGTCCCCGCCACTCTCGCGGTGGAGGTAGGTCGTCCTCGCATGCCAAACGGCGTCGCCGTCCAGGCGCGCCCCCGTGACCAGGTCGAACTGTCGGCCACGCCGGTGCGGGCGCAGATCTTCCGCGTGGACGGCGATGTCGAGGCTCTCCCCGACCGGAATCGGTGCGGCGACCTCGATCCGGTTCGCGATGTGCACGAGCCCCAGGATCGAAAAGGGAAACGCGCGATCGGTCATCAGGCTCATGTGCAGCGGAAACGCCATCACGTGCGGATAGGTGCCCGGCGCGGAGCTCCGCACCCCGAACCCGCACACCCGCGCGTACCTCGCGACCCGATCGGCTTCGACGGTCGCTCCCCGCAGCACCAGCCGGCGATCCGGGAGCTCGTCGCCGCCCCCCGGCAGCAGCGGAGCCGCCACCGCCAGCGCGTAAAGGCGCACCAGAGACGGCGCCGACTCGAGCTCCGTGGTCTCCCCCGCCGCGACGCTCATGCGCCGAGGAGCGCCTGTCCGCACACCCGGACGACGTTCCCGTTCATGCCGCCGGACGCCGGGCTCAGCAGCCACGCGATCGTCTCCGCGACGTCGACCGGCCGCCCGCCCTGCACGAGGCTGTTGGTCCGCCGGCCCGCCTCGCGCGTGCCAAGCGGCATCGCCGCGGTCATCGCGGTCTCGATGAAGCCTGGCGCCACCGCGTTCGCCTTCGCGCCGCGCTCCCGCATCGCCGGAGCGAGCGAGCGCACGAGCCCGATCACTCCCGCCTTGCTGGTCGCGTAGTTGGTCTGCCCCCGGTTGCCGGCTATGCCACTCACCGAGGAGACGGAGACGAGCCGGCCTCCCTCGCCGATCAGCCCGCCCTCGAGAAGCGCGTCGTTGATCCGCTCCTGGCTCGAGAGGTTGACGTCGATGACCGCGTCCCAGCCCTCGGGGGCCATCCGCGCAATCGTCCGGTCGCGGGTGATCCCGGCGTTGTGCACGAAGCCGTCGATCCTTCCGTGGCGCTGGCCCACGTGGTCCGTGAGGCGCTCGGGCGCTCGGGCGTCGGTGATGTCGAGTGCGAGCGAGGTTCCACCGATCCGGTTGGCGACCTGCGACACGGCCTCGCCGGCGGCCGGCACGTCGATGCAGAGCACCTGCGCTCCCTGCTCCGCCAGCGTCTCCGCGATGGATTCCCCGATGCCGCGGGCGGCGCCGGTGACCGCCGCGGTGCGGCCGGCAAGCGGTCGCTCCCAGTCCTCCGGAGCCACGACTCGCTCCTCGTCGATCGCCTCGATCGCGATCGCCTGGCCGTCGACGTACGCCGAGCGCGCGGACAGCAGGAAGCGGAGCGTCGACTCCAACCCGGCCTCGCCGCCGAGCGCCACCCGCACCAGCTGGGCGGTCGAGCCGTAGCGCCCGATCTCCTTCGCGACCGAGCGGACGAACCCCTCGATCGCGCGCTGGGCCGTGGCCTCACGGGCGGATCCCGCCTCTCCGGGCGGCGTCGCGAGCACGATCACCCGCCCGCTCCGCGCGAGAGAGGCGATCGTGGGATGGAAGAAGTCATACAGAGCCCGGAGTCGCGTGCTGTCGTCGATGCCGGTCGCGTCGAAGACGAGCGCCGCCGGGCGCGCGTCGCCGTCGACCGACCCCTCCCCCTCGAGCAGATGGGCGCCGATCGAGCGCAGGGTCTCGCGAAGCGGATCGTCGAGCCGCCCCCCACGCGCGGCGCCGATCAGCACCGGACCCGAGACGACGGGCATGCCGGGCTCTTGGCGCTTCAGAGTGGGTGGCGCCGGGAGGCCGAGCCGCTTGACGACGGCGCCGCCCAGGGCGGAGTTGGCGAGGGCCTGGTAGCGGTCCGCGCTCACGCCCGCCGCTCCATGATCGCGGCAACGCCCATTCCACCTGCCGCGCAGATCGAGATCAGGCCGCGCCCGGATCCCCGCTCGGCCAGGAGCTTCGCCAGCGTCGCGACGACGCGCGCGCCGGTGGCCCCGAACGGGTGGCCGGCGGCGAGCGAGGACCCGTTCACGTTCAGCGTGTCGCGGTCGATCTCTCCCAGAGGCTGATCGAGGCCCAGACGGTCCTTGCAGAACGCGGGGTCCTGCCAGGCCTTGAGCGTCATCGCGACCTGTGACGCGAAGGCCTCGTGGATCTCGTAGAAGTCGAAGTCCTGGAGGCTGAGCCCGTTTCGCTCCAGCATCCGCGGGACGGCGTAGAGCGGCGCCTCGAGCAGGCCGGAGTCCCCGTGCACGTAGTCGACGGCGCCGGCCTCGGCGTCCACGAAGTGCGCGAGCACCGGCAGATTGTGCTCGGCCGCCCACTCGTCGCTCGCGAGCAGCACGGTGGCGGCGCCATCGGTGAGCGGCGTCGAGTTGCCGGCGGTCATCGACGCGTCCGGTCCCTCGCCGAACACCGGCTTGAGCTTGGCGAGCTTCTCCATCGATGCGTCCGGGCGCAGGTTGCCGTCGCGCTCGAGCCCCAGGTACGGCGTGACGAGATCGTCGAAGAAGCCCCGGTCGTAGGCGGCGGCGAGGCGGCGATGGCTCTCGACTGCGATCTCGTCCTGCTCGGTGCGCTCGATCCCCCACCGCTTGGTGGAGATCGCCTGGTGCTCGCCCATCGACATCCCCGTCCGCGGCTCGGCGTTCTGCGGTATCGCCGGCACGAGCTGCCCGGGCCGGAGCCGCCCGAGCAGCGCCAACCGGCCGGCCGTCGAGCGGGTGCGGTTGAAGTCGAGCAGCAGCCGGCGCAGGTCCTCGTTCACCTCGATCGGCGCGTCGCTCGTCGTGTCGAAGCCGCCTGCAATGCCGGAGTCGACCTGCCCCAACCGGATCTTGTTCGCCACGTGGATGGTGGTCTCCAGGCTCGTGCCACACGCCTGCTGGACGTCGTAGGCGGGCGTCTCGGGAGACAGCGCCGAGCCCAGCACGCACTCGCGAGTCAGGTTGAAGTCGCGGCTCCTCTTCAGCACGCCCCCCGCGGCCATCTCCCCCAGACGCTCGTCCTGGAGGCCGAACCTTGCGACCAGCCCGTCGAGCGCCGCGGTCAGCATGTCCTGGTTCGACGCGTGGGCGTACTCGCGGTCGCGGCGCGCGAAGGGGATCCGGTTGCCGCCCAGAATGGCGG
Organism: Actinomycetota bacterium; assembly: GCA_046728915.1. Lineage (GTDB taxonomy): Bacteria > Actinomycetota > Thermoleophilia > Solirubrobacterales > 70-9 > AC-56. Next base: position 9,345 of record JBKPFQ010000173.1, read on the forward strand.
CGTCGCGAAGGTCAGCGGGGCTCACCGGAGCCCTCCTCCCCCACCCGCTCCAGGATCTCCCGCACGTTCGGCAGCTCGTCCCTGATGTCGGCGCTCGCGGTGCGGCTGGCCTCGCCGCCTGGCAGCCCGATCGGCGCGGCGAGAACCTCGTCCGGGATGCCGAAGGCGTCGACGAGCTCCTCGACGTGCGGGCGAAGCTCCGCGCACAGGTCGTTCACGGCCCGCGTGATCATCTTCGCCCGGGTCGAGGAGATGCGCCCGTGCTCCTGGAACCAGGCGCGCTCGCGCTCCAGCTCGCTCATGACGTAGAGGTCGCAGAGCCGGTTCAACACCAAGGGCAGGTCCTCGTCGTCGGTGCGCTCGATCGCCTCGCAGAAGGACTCCAGGATCTCGCGGTGCACGTGGGCCCTCGCGGCCACGAGGACGTGGTCCTGGCAGTCGTTGAACACCATGAAGGGATCGGCGCCGTTTGCTCATCCCGCGTCGCAGACGGCGCGCCGCCCCCGAGAGGACGTGCTCCTCGCGCCACCGGAACAGGCCGAGGTGGTACTCGCGGTCGAGGAGATCCTCGTCGCGCTCCCGTCCGGGCACCAGGTCGTCGGTCAGGCGCTGGAGGAGCTCCCGGCCGCCGGTTCGCTCGACCACCGTCTCCCACGCCTGCGAGGCGACGAAGCCCGCCGTGGCGATCGGCCCCAGATCCCCGAAGTGGTCGCGGTAGCCGGTCAGCAGGCTCTTGGCCACGAGCTGGAAGAGGATGGTGTTGTCGCCCTCGAACGTGGTGAACACGTCCGTGTCCGCCTTCAGCTCGCCGAGCCGGTTCTCCGACAGATAGCCGGCCCCGCCGCACGCCTCGCGGCAGGTCTGGATCGTCTCGGTGGCGTGCCAGGTCGCGACCGCCTTCAGCCCCGCGGCCCGGGTCTCCAGCTCGCGCCGGTCGCGCTCGGCCTCGTCCTCCTCCGCGCCGAGCGAGCCGAAGATGCGGTCGAGCTCCGCGACGACGCCCTCCTGGGCGAAGTGAAGGGCGTAGGTCGTCGCGAGCGGCGGCAGCAGTCGGCGCTGGTGGACGCGAAAGTCCAGCAGCGGCAGCTCCTCGTCGGAGTCGGGCGGGCCGAACTGACGCCGGCGCGCGCCGTGGCGAACGGCGATCGTGAGCGCCGACTTGGTGGCGCTGATCGCCGCGCCGCCCACGCTGACGCGACCCTGCACCAGGGTCCCGAGCATGGTGAAGAACCGGCGGTTCTCGTTCTCGATCGGGCTGCGGTACTCGCCGTCCGGGGTCACCTCCGCGTAGCGGTCGAGCAGGGCGTCGCGACCCACGCGAACGTCGTGGAAGGCAAGGCGCCCGTTGTCGACACCGTTCAGGCCGAGCTTCTCGCCGCAGTCGGAGATCTCGACGCCCTCGGCGGGAGAGCCCTCGTCGTCGCGAATCGGGACCAGCAGGGCGTGGACGCCCCTTGACTCACCGCCAACGACGAGCTGGCAGAAGACAGCGGCCATGTGGCCGTCGCGCGCGGCGCTCCCGATGTAGTCCTTGCGGGCGGACTCGGTGGGCGTGGAGATCACGAACTCCTGCCCGTGGTTGTCCCAGGTCGCGGTCGTCTCGACCCGCTGGACGTTCGAGCCGTGCCCGGTCTCGCTCATCGCGAAACAGCCGACCAGCTCGAGCGAGGCGATCCTCGGCAGGTAGGCCTCGTGGTGCTTGCCGGTGCCGAGGTGGTGAACGGCGCCCCCGAAGAGGCCGAACTGGACGCCGCACTTGACGAGCAGCGAGAGGTCGCTGTGGGCGAGCGTCTCGAACGCGGTGATGGCGGCGCCGACCCGGCCGAGCCCCCCGAACTCCGCCGGAAAGAGGAGCGCGGGCCCACCCGTCGCGGCGAGCGTGCGCGCCCGCTCCATCACCTGCTCGCGGTAGCGCTCCGTCGGCGGCGCGGCCGGTGGCTTTGCGAACTCGGCCCGTGCGAGCACGGCACGAACCTCCCGGACGAGCGCGTTGTCGCCGTCCAGGAAACGCCGCAGCGCCACGGCGTCAACTGAGCTTGGGCCATCGTCCGGCACGCGGTCAGGAAAGTACCCGCCTGCCCGCCGCTCAAGCGACACCCAATGCCATGTGTCTCGCGCGCCCGACCGGGTAGGTGCGTGGGAGGAGGAGGTTTGGTGGCGCAGGTTCGGGAGAGGCACGAGAAGCGCATGCGTGCGCAGCGCCATGTCGATCGGTCGCGCCGGGAGGCCGACGAGCGCCGGAACCGCGAGTCCGGCGTCACGGGCCGGGTGGCGGACCGCGCCGGCGACTGGACGCTGGACGAGCAGGACTGGGGATTCATCGAGCGCCAGAAGTACTTCTGGAACCCGCTCCTCGACTACTGGTTTCGAATGGAGGTCTCCGGCTGGGAGCGGATCCCGGAGCCGCCCGCGCTCGTGGTGGGGATCCATTCCGGCGCCCCGTTTCCGTGGGACGCTTGGGCCATCGGCATCCAGTGGTGGCGTCACTTCGGCGCCGACAGGCCGGTTCACGGCACCGCGCACGACGCGCTGATGGCCTTCCCGGTGATCGGACGCTACTTCCGCAAGATGGGCGTGCTGCCCGCCGCGCCCGACAGCATGGCCGCCGCGCTCGCGGCCGGGCGCGACGTCGTGCTCTACCCCGGTGGCGAGCGCGATTCCCTCCGGGAGTGGTCAAAACGGGACGAGGCCGTCCTTGCCGGCCGGACCGGCTTTGTCAAGCTCGCCATCAACTCCGGCGTTCCGATCGTCCCGGTCGCCACCGTCGGCGGCCCGGACGCGATGCCGGTCCTGGCGACCGGCCGCAACGTCGCCAAGCTGCTCCGCCTCGATCGCGTGGCGCGGTTGAAGATGTTCCCCGTGGCGCTACAGGCGCCGTGGGGGATCTCCCCGGCGCTCTTGCCGGAGATCCGCTTCCCGACCAAGATCCGCACCGCCTTCCAGGAGCCGGTGGAGCTTGACGTGGATCCCGACCGGACGAACGACCGCGGCTACGTCCAGGCCAAGTACGAGGAGGTCCGCTGCAGCATCCAGGACGGCATGGACGCGCTGGCCCGCCGACGCCGCCTGCCGCTCTTCGGCTGAGCCCCGGCAACCCGCCCGCAACCTGGACCTTGAGTCGCCTGCGGTAGGTTCCGCTTCGTGGTGTCCACGAACGGCCCTCGAGACGTAGCGCCGGGCGCGCTACCCCCGCTCGCCCCGCATGTCATCGTTCTGTTCGGGGCCACGGGCGACCTCGCCAAGCGCAAGCTGCTGCCGGGCCTGCTGCATCTGAGCCAGACCGGGCTGATTCCGGAGTGCCGCATCGTCGGCACCTCGCTAGAGGAGCTCGACGACGACGAGTTTCGCTCGCTCGCGGGCGAAGCCATCAAGCAGTTCGGGCGGAAGATCCACGACGAAACGGCGCTCGATGAGTTCACGGCGAAGCTCACGTACGTGCCCACGGGCGCGGGGCCGGGCGCCCTGGCCAATGTCGTCAAGCGGGCCGAGGCGGAGTTGGAGGGGACGCCGCGCCGCCTCTACCACCTGAGCGTGCCGCCCAACGCCGCGCCCGAAGTGATCCGAACGCTGGGTGAGGCCGGGCTCGCCGAGCGCGCCGGGGTGATCATGGAGAAGCCGTTCGGCACTGACCTGGAAAGCGCCCGGGAGCTCAACGCGAAGGTGCACGAGGTGTTCGACGAGTCCCAGATCTTTCGGATCGACCACTTCCTCGGCAAGGAGGCGGCGCAGAACATCCTCGCGCTGCGGTTCGCGAACGGCCTGTTCGAGCCGATCTGGAACCGCAACCACATCGACCACGTCCAGATCGACGTGCCCGAGACCCTGGAGGTCGGCTCACGCGGGGCGTTCTACGACAAGACGGGCGCCTATCGCGACATGGTCGTCACGCACCTGTTCCAGATCATGGCGTTCGTTGCGATGGAGCCGCCGACGGCCCTGGCGCCGGTTGCGATCACCGAGGAGAAGACGAAGGTGTTCCGCACGATGCGCCCGATCGACCCCGACCGGGTCGTCCGCGGTCAGTACGAGGGCTACCGCTCCGAGCCCGGGGTCGCGCCCGACTCGCAGACCGAGACCTTCGTCGCGCTGGAATCCTGGGTCGACAACTGGCGCTGGTCCGGAGTGCCGTTCTACCTCCGTACGGGGAAGCGAATGGCCGAGAGCGCGCGAATCATCTCGATTGCCTTCCGCGAGCCGCCCCAGAACATGTTTCCCGCGGGGTCGGGGGTGGGGCAGTACGGGCCCGACCATCTGACCTTCGACCTCGACGAGTCCTCTCGCCTTTCGCTCTCCTTCTACGGCAAGCGGCCGGGCCCGTTCATGAATCTCGAGAAGGTGAGCATGCAGTTCTCCCTCCACGAGGTCCACCGGGAGGAGGACACGCTGGAGGCCTACGAGCGTCTGATTCGCGACGCGATGAACGGCGACCACACCCTGTTCACCACAGCGGAGGGAATCGAGCGGCTGTGGGAGATTTCGACGCCCTTGCTGGAGAACCCGCCGGAGGTCATTCCGTATGCGCCTCGCACCTGGGGACCAGGGGAGATTCGCGACCTGATCGCCCCCCGCAGGTGGCGGCTGCCGTTCGAGCGCCGCTGGCGCGACCTGAAGCCCGTCGCCGCGGCCGAGAGCGCCTGAGCGCTCGGCGCGCGGCGCTCAGCCCGAGGGCTCGTACTCGAAGCGGTGCAGCGCGCCCGGTGGCGGCGGGGACGGCGCGGGCGCGATCGGATGCAGCGCCGCGGCCTCCTCGCTCCTTCGCCTCACCCTGAAGACCTCCACCCAGCGCGAGGGCTTGTACTTCCGGTACCTGGAGGCGTGATTCCACGACAGGTGCAGGTGATTCCCGCACCCGTGGTTCTCGTCTCCGTCGTATCCCACCCAGCGGAACGGCGGCAGTGGCTGGTCCTGGTAGGGCTCAGCCCACTTCGCGAGCTTGGTGACCGACCGCCACCGCCTGTTGCAGCGGCCCGACCAGTCGTTGTGCAAGGGGACGATGTCGACCGCGAGCCCGATCTTGTGCTCGGAGTTCTCGACGTGACAGGTCGGACAGCCGACCTTCTTCCCGCTCGGGAGCCTGCCGGCGAAGCCCTCCGTGACGTAGATCCTGAAGTGGCGGGCGAGCCAGACGAGCTGGCGCTTGATGCGCCGGTCGATGTAGGCGCCGTCGACGTGCGGAACCCGGTCGGGGATCGGGACGAACCGCCCGCGCGTGTCGTTGATCCGCGTGGGCCCGGGCGTCGAGCGAAGCGCGGACGCAAGCGGCGACGCGAGCAGCGCGGCGACCACGGCCACCGCGATTGCGCAGGCGATCGACGCCCAGCGTCGCTCCCTGACCCCCACCATCGACCCTGCATAGTAAGGGTTCGAGCCGGATCTGCAAGAAACCGCATGGGAATCCGACGCCAGGAGGTGTTGAAGTGCTGCTGGAGGGCAAGACCGCGGTCATCTACGGAGCGGGCGGCGCGATCGGGGGCGCGGTGGCCCGCGGCTTCGCGCGCGAGGGCGCGAGCCTGCGTCTCGCCGGTCGCACGCCAGAGGCACTGGGCAGGGTGGCCGAGGAGATCCGCTCCGCCGGAGGACGGGCCGAGACGGCGCTGCTCGACGCGCTCGACGAGGCGGCAGTGGACGAGCACGCCGACGCCGTGGTGGAGTCGGCCGGAGCCATCGACATCTCCTTCAACCTCATCTCGCTCGGAGACGTCCACGGCACGCCGCTCGCCGAGATGCCGCTCGAGGACTTCGAGCGCCCGATCAGGACCGCGATGCGCACGCAGTTCCTGACCACGCGAGCCGCTGCCCGGCACATGATCAAGCAGGGATCCGGGGTGATCATGTTCTTCGGCGGCGACGGCGGCCGCGAGCCCATCCGCGACTACTACATCGGCGGCTTTCAGATCGCGTTGAACGCGATCGAGGCGCTCCGCAGGCAGCTCGCCCAGGAACTGGGCCGGCACGGAATTCGTGCGGTGACCATCCACAGCGGCGGTATCCCCGAGACCCTCCCCGAGGGGTTCGAGGGCCGTGACGCGATCGTCGACCGGATCGTCGACGAGACGATGCTGGGACGCGCCGCCACCTTCGAGGACATCGGCAACGTGGCCGCATTCGCCGCCTCCGACCACGCGCGGACGATGACTGCGACGGCGTTCAACATCACCGCCGGCTCTGTCGCGGATTAGCCGTGCAGTCGAACGAGCGCGAACCGGCGCTTCTTGAAGCCCGCTCCCAGGATCCGGTTGTGTGAGTCGAACGCCATCGCCGACAGGGCCCCCCAGCCGATGCCGCGAATCGATCGCGATATCGGTCGCCCCGTTCTCTGCACGCTTCCGTCGGCCGCTCCGGTGGATCGTCCCGCGGTCGGTTGCTTCTGCCTCGCACTCCACGCCCTGACGCGGCAGACGGGCGAACAATAGACCGCGCCCTCCGCCTTCCTGCCATCGATTGCCCGCAAACCGGGCACGGTGGGCGCTCTGGGTCGAACCGGCGAGCCGCGCGGTCGCGATCGCGCGCCGCCGACCGGCAGAGTTGATCGGTTCCAGGCTCCAGCTCGCGACTCGATCCTCTGGGCGATGCCTTCACCTACACGTGGCGCGAGGTCGCTTCTGGTCCATGCCCGGCTGCTCGCCCGGAGCTTGGTGGACCGGGCTTCGTGACGCCGGCTATCTCACATCCCAGGCGGCTTCCGCGTTCACGCGAAGGGAGGCGCGCGGTGAAGCTCAGCGGTCACACCTGCTCCTCGTCCCGAGCGAGCGTCTCGCGCCTGACCACCGAAACGCTCGCCTTGCACCAAAGGGGAGGCGATGCCGGCGCGAGAAAGGCCTGCCCGCGGCCGGTTCGGAGCGCCAGACCGTCGGGTGCCCGCCGCGTTAAACGGGCCGCTGCGACGGCCCAATCTGGCCGCCATCTACTACGTCTGCTGTGCCGGGCTCTCGGATAGGTTGGGGAGATGCGAATCACGCTGCTGCGTAGCGCCACTCTCGTCGTCGAGGGCGCGGAGTAGCGGCTGGTGGTCGATCCGTCGTTGGCGCCCCCGAGGCGATGGCCGCCGCTGTCCCTGATCAGGTCACGGCCCGCGCTCAACCCGACCGTTCCGCTGCCCGACGGATCCCGCGAGCGACTCGCCGGAATCACGGGAGCCCTCGTGACGCACTTCCGCCTTGGCCACGCCGACCACCTCGATGCCGGCGGCAAGCGGCTGCTCGCACGCGCGGGCGTCCCAACCGCATGCCAGCCGCCCGAC
>JBKPFQ010000174.1:0-6168 GCA_046728915.1 Actinomycetota bacterium
CTGTACCCACGGCGCGGGCTCGAGGTCGGCATCGCGCCCCCGTCGATGGCGGAGCGAGCTCCGGTCTCTCGCGCCCCTCCCCCTCCCGGCTCGCCCGAGATCCCGCAGCTCCATCGCCGGCGACCTTAACGGGAGCAGGAACTTCTCGGGCGGCTACGCGCGGGCGCCGAAACGCCGCCTGCGCGCCGCGAACTCCTCGAGCGACTCCTCGAACGCCTCCCGCGTGAAGTCCGGCCACAGCTCCTGGCGGAACACGAGCTCCGAGTAGGCACACTGCCACAGCAGGTAGTTCGAGACGCGCAGCTCACCGCTCGTGCGGATCAGGAGATCGGGATCGTGCATCTCGGGCGCGTAGAGATGGCGGCGAAACTCCTCCTCGCTCGATCCCTGGAACGAGGCGGCGGCGTCGACGATCTCCGCCCGGCCGCCGTAGTTGAAGGCAACGAAGAACCGGATGACGTCGTTGTCCTTTGTCAGGTCCTCGGCCCAGTCCATCCTCTCCACGAGCTCGGCGGCGACCCCCTCGCGCCGCCCGATGAACCGCATTCGCACGCCCTCCTCGTGGAGCTCGGGCGTCTCGTTGTCGATCCGCTCGGCGAACATGCGCATCAAGCCGTCGACCTCGTCCCGGGGCCGCGACCAGTTCTCGGTCGAGAACGAGAAGACCGTCAGCTCCTCGATCCCGAGGTCGACTGCGTCGCGGAGCCTGTCCTTCACCACGTCCGCCCCGGCCCGGTGCCCCTCGATCGGCGAGAGCCCGCGCCGCTGCGCCCACCGACCGTTGCCGTCGGTGATGATCGCGACGTATTTGGCGACCGCTGCCACGGTGGAGGTCTAGACCTCCAGGATCTCTTCCTCTTTGCCCTTTAGCAGCGTCTCGATCTCGCCGATGGCCTCGTCCGTGAGCCGCTGAAGCTCGCTCTCCGCCCGACGCTCGTCGTCCTCGCCGACATCGCCCTCCTTCTTCAGTTCTCGCAGGTCGTGCATGACGTCGCGGCGGATGTTGCGCACCGCGACCCGCCCATCCTCCGCGACCGTGTGCACCACCTTCACCAAATCGCGGCGACGCTCCTCGTTCAGCTCTGGGATCTGCAGTCGCACGACGTTGCCGTCGTTGGAGGGCGTCAGTCCGAGGTCTGACTCCATGATCGCCTTCTCGATCTGCTTGATCGCGTTCTTGTCGTATGGCGTGAGCGTCAGTAGACGGGCGTCCGTCGCGGCGACCTGGGCTAGCTGGCGCAGCGGCGTCTCGGTGCCGTAGTAGTCGACGATCACCCGATCCAGCAGGTGCGGCGAGGCGCGGCCCGTGCGTACGGTGGCGAGCTCGTGCCGGCACGCCTCGACCGACTTGTGCATGCGGTCCTCGGCGTCGTCGAGCAGCTCGTCGGTGAACTCGCTCAACGGACCACCTCCTCCTCCGGTTCGGCGACGGGTCGATCGAGGCGGCCGTTCGAGGACACGATCGTGCCGACGCGCTCGCCGGAGATCACGCGGTCGATGTTTCGCTCGTCGGCCAGGTTGAAGACGCAGATCGGCAGGTCGTTGTCCATGCACAGGGACAGCGCCGTCGAATCCATCACCCGGAGGCCGCGCTCGATCGCCTGGCGGTAGGTGATCTCCGGGATGAACTTCGCATCGGGGACCTCCGACGGATCGGCGTCGAAGACGCCCTCCACGCCGTGCTTCGCCATCAGGATCACGTCGGCGTGAATCTCGAGGGCGCGCAGCGCCGCGGCGGTGTCGGTGGTGAAGAACGGGTTGCCGGTGCCCGCGCCGAAGATCACGATCCGCCCCTTCTCCAGGTGCCTGATCGCCCGGCGGCGGATGTAAGGCTCGGCCACCTCGGTCACCTGGATGGCAGATAGGACCCGGGTGTGCGCCCCGCGCTTCTCCAGGGCGTCCTGCAGGGTAAGGGCGTTCAGCACGGTGGCGAGCATTCCCATGTAGTCCGCCGTCGCGCGATCCATCCCGCGCGCGGCGCCCTGGAGTCCCCGGTAGATGTTCCCGGCGCCCACGACGAGGGCCATCTCAACTCCCCTGCTGACGACCTCGTGGACCTGCGCGGCGATCCGCTCGACGCGCTCCGGATCGGTCCCGTAGTCGAGGCCCCCCATGAGGGCCTCGCCGGAGAGCTTCAGCAGGACGCGGCTGAATGCTGGTTCTACGGACACGGCGCGGACAATCGTATGCGCTATTCGCCGACTACAAACCTGGCGAAGCGCGCGATGCGGATGTTCTCGCCGGTCTTCGACGCGAGCTCGGCGCGCAGATCCTCGATCGTCTTGCCCTCGTAGACGTCGGAGCGCACGTGCTCCTGCTCCAGAAGAGCGACCTCCTTCGTCCACTTGGTGAGCTGGCCGTCGACGATCCGCTCGACGATGTCGTCGGGCTTGCCCTCCTCGCGGGCCTTGGCCTCGAACACCTTGCGCTCCGCGTCGCGTGCATCGTCGGGGATCTCGTCGGCGGAGACGACGAGCGGCGGCGAGGGGGCCCCGGCGATGTGGATCGCCACCTCGCGGGCGAACTCCTTGAACTCGTCGCTGCGGGCGACGAAGTCCGTCTCGCACTGGACCTCGACGAGCACTCCGACCTTCCCCGTGGCATGGATGTAGGAGCTCACGAGGCCCTCGCTCGTCGCCCGCCCGCTTCGCTTCGCGGCCGAGGCCTGCCCCTTGACCCGCAGGATCTCGATCGCTCGGTCGACGTCGCCATCCGCCTCGGCGAGGGCCGACTTGCAGTCCATGATCCCGGCGCCCGTGCGGTCCCTGAGCGCCTTGATGTCCGCGGCCTTGATGTCGGTCTCCGGGCTCACGAGCTCGCCTCCCGACCCGCCTCGGCGGGTGCCCCCTCGGATCCCTGGGCGGCAGCAGCCGCCGCGGCCTCCTCGGCCTCCTTCCTGGCCCGCTCCTCGGCCTCTCGGCGCTGGCGTTCCTCCTCCTCGCGGCGACGGCGCTCTGCCTCCTCCGCCTGGCGCTTTGCCTCGGCCTCGCGCCACGCCTGCGCGGACTCATAGACCGCCTCGCCGATCGTGCGGATCACCAGCTCGCACGAGCGGATCGAGTCGTCGTTGCCCGGGACCGGATAGTCGATGGGCACCGGATCGACGTTCGAGTCCACCAGCCCGATGATCGGAATCCGGAGCCTCTCCGCCTCGCGGACGGCGATCGCCTCGGTCTTCAGATCGATGATGAGCGCGGCCTGCGGGAGCCGCTGCATGTTGCGGACGCCGCCGAGGTTGTATTCGAGCTTCGCCAACTCGGCCTCGCGGGCCATGCGCTCCTTGGTCGGGAGCAGATCGAGCTGTCCGGCGTCGCGAAGCTCGGTGAGCTCGTGCAGGCGCTCGATCCGCGCCGACATCGTGTGGAAGTTGGTCAATAGCCCGCCGAGCCAGCGCTGGTTGACGTACGGCATGTCGCAGCGCTCGGCCCACTCCCTGATGGCGTCGCGAGCCTGCTTCTTCGTGCCGACGAAGAGGACCGTGCCGCCCTTGGCCGCCACCTCGCCGGCGAAGCGGCGCGCCTCGGCCAGCAGGTGCTCGGTTTGCAGCAGGTCGATGATGTGGATCCCGTCGCGCTCGCCGTAGATGTACGGCCGCATCCGCGGATCCCAGCGTCGCGTCTGGTGGCCGAAGTGAAGACCGGCCTCCAGCAGCTCCTTGATTCCGGGTTCGGACATGAGGCTCCCTTGTTCGGTTCGGTTGCGTCCCGGCGGCGCCTGCGGGGACCCGGCGCGCTGTGCCGGGCAGGGCCCCGTTGCCTTCCGTCGGGGATCGGTTACTGGACGGTGGGGATTGTAGGGAGCCCGGGCGTACTGGAGCCTCGGGGCGGGGAATGGGCAGTGAGGGAGCGGGCCGCGAGGGTCAAATCGGGCTGTGATGGCCCGATCAACGCAATCCATTCCCGGTTTCCGGGACTGGATTGCCGTGACCCATCCCCCAAGTGCCGATCGGCGCCCTCGCCCGGCGACAGCCTGATCGCCACGGGCCTTCCCTCGCTGCCTTCCTACGCTGCCCGCGCCCGCTCCAGCGCCTGTGCCAGATCACCCGGCAGCGGCGACTCAAACTCCATCTCCTCCCCGGTGAACGGGTGCCTGAAGCCGAGCTTCGCGCTGTGGAGGAACTGGCGCTCCAGGCCGTGGCGTCCCGCGTGCCCGTAGCGGGGATCGCCGGCGACCGGGTGCCCGATCGCCGCGAAGTGCGCCCGGATCTGGTGAGTGCGGCCGGTCTCCAGGCGCGCCTCGACTAGGGCGTCCGCGGGCAGCGTCTCGACGACCGTGAAGTGCGTGCGGGCGTCGCGCGGGCCGCGACCTCCCACCGCGCGCCGCTCCGGAGCGCGGTAGTCGCGCCCGAGCGGTGCGTCGATCGTGCCCGTCCGCGAGCGCAGCCGACCCTCCACTAGGGCCACATACGAGCGCCGCACCTCGCGGCCCTTGATCTGCGCCGCCAGTCCCCGGTGCGCCTCGTCGCCGCGGGCGACGAGCATCAGCCCCGAGGTGTCCTTGTCCAGCCTGTGGACGATCCCCGGTCGCTGGGGGTCGTCGCCTCCGGCAAGCATCTCCCCCAGCGCCTCGACGAGCGTCGCCCCTCGGTGCCCAGGGGCAGCATGCACGACGAGCCCAGCGGGCTTATCGACCACCGCCAGCCAGTCGTCGACGTGGACGATGCGTGGCTCGAGCGTCACCCCGACCCTGGCTTCGGCTCCACCTCGTCGCCGCTCGGCGCCGGATGGAGCGACACGAGGATGAGCCCCAGCGCCCCGAGCGTGATCGCGACGTCCGCGAGGTTGAAGGTTGGCCACAGGGGCGGGTCGATGAAGTCCGTCACGGCGTCGGTTCGCACCCGGTCGGCGAGGTTGCCGAGCGCCCCTCCGGCGAGCAGGCCCACCGCAAGCCACAACCCCGGTCGCCTCGGGTCGAGCGCGAACCACACGAGCACGAGGACCAGGGCCACGATGGTCACGCCGAGGACGAAGCGCTCGCCCTGACCGATCCCGAACGCCAGGCCCGAGTTGGGAGTGTTCGCGATGCTGAAGCCGAGCCCGATGCGCTCGTGCTGGTCCAGCGAGAGCGAGGACACCACGATCGCCTTCGAGACCTGATCCACGAGCACGACCGCACCGCAGACGGCGAGTGCGCGGCGCCAACCCCGAATGGCCGCCGCGTTGAACCGCCGGGAGTTCACCCGCTGATGAGCCCCACGACCACCTGCTGCACGATGATCAGCAGGATGATCCCCAGTATCGGGCTCAGATCGAGGGCGAAGGCGCCGCCACCGATGGGCGGCAGGAACCGGCGGAAGAGGTTGAGGTAGGGATCGGTCACCTCCTCGATGAAGCCGACCGTGGCCCGCAGTGTCCGGTTGTACGGCAGCCGCGGAATCCAGGTCAGCAGCACCCGGATGATGATGAGGATCAGGTAGACGAGGAAGAGCGCCCCCACGTAGTCCGCGATCGTGTCGCGCGTGCTGGCCACGGGAATCATCGAAACCGCTCCAGGGACGCGCCAACCGCGTTCACGAAGGCGTCCTCGACAACCCCCTCCAGCTGCGCCAGACCGGCCTCGGTCGCGCCGCCGGGCGGCGCGACCGAGTCGCGGATGGTCGCCGGTTCGCGCCTACGCAGCAACTCCGCGGTGCCGGCGAGCGCTCCCGCGACCAGCTCACCGGCGATCTCGGAATCCAGCCCTTCCCGCTCCCCGCCCCGCGCGAGCGCCTCGGCCACGAGCGCGATGTAGGCGGGCGAGCTCGACATGATCGCCATGGCGGCGTCGATGTGCCCCTCGTCCAGCTCGATGAGATCCCCAAGCGGCGCCAGGAGCTCGAGCAGGCGGTCCCGCAGGTCGTCCGGCATCTGGACGGGCGGCGAATAGCAGAGCACGCCGCGCCGGACCTCCACCGGCTGGTTGGGCATCACGCGCAGGATCGGCACGCCGGGGAAGGCCGTAGAGATCCGGTCGATGGGCGTCACGGCGAGCACCGAGAGCAGCGCCGGGGCCGTGCCGCCGAGCTCCTCCGCGACCGCGTCCAGCGCGGCGGGCTTGACCGCGAGCAGCACCACGTCGCACTCGTCAGCCAGATCGCGAAGACCGGGCCGCGTCTCCCCGCCCACCTCGTCGGCCAGCGCCTCTGCTCGCGCGGCATCCAGGTCGCAGAACAGCATCGCCTCCGGCCCG
>JBKPFQ010000175.1:0-6542 GCA_046728915.1 Actinomycetota bacterium
AGGAAGTCGTCCGCCCACAGGCAGAGCCGGTCGCGCTTCGCCCCCTCCAGGTCCCACAGCGCCTCGTGCTCGGGACGGTGGAGCTGGACGTCCTCGGCGACCGTGAGCCCGAGGACGTCGGCGAAGAACCGGCGGGAACGCTCGAGGTCGCTGACCGAGAGCGTGACCGCTCGAGCCGCCGCCGGAACCTCCGGACGCGGCCGCGCCCGTGGCGACGGAGCCCGAGGATCGTCCTCCATCAGCTCCACCAGGACGCCGTCCGGATCGCGCAGGCAGAGCCGCCTTTCGCCCGGCTCGCCGACCGGATCGGTCAGGGGCTCGGTCCCCGCGGCCCGCGCACGCTCGATGACACCGTCGAGGTCGTGCACCCAGAACCCCACCGTCGTGTAGCCGCGGTCGCACGCCCGCCAGTCGGTCGGCATCGCCCGGACCAGGGGACTGCGGAACTCGAACAGCTCGACCTGGAAGAAGTCCTGGCGATCCACCAGCCACCAACACGTGGAGGCGGAGCGCGGAATTCCCTGGACCATCGAGGCAAGCGGCCCGGCGAACAGGTTGGTGCCACCCGCGGGCTCGAGGCCCAGCACGTCGCGGTACCAGCGCTGGGTGCGGCGAAGGTCGCTGACGCTGAGCGCGATCTGGGACAGGCGCAAGGCCGGGTGACTCTACCGTCGGTGGGGCACCGGACGGTCGATTAGCATCGCTCTCGTGGGGTGTGCGCGGACGCGATGCCTGGCGGCGCTGGGCGCGGTTGCGGCCCTACTGTGCGCCACCGTGCCGGCCCAGGCTCGCACGATCGGCACGCCGTACATCCAGGCGCATCGCGGTGGGTCCATCGTGAACGGCCAGCCCACCTACCCGGAGAACACGATGCCCGCGTTCCGCCACGCCGCTGCGAAGGGCTTCGTGCTCGAGATAGACGTCAAGCTGACCGAGGACCGTGTGCCCGTGGTCATCCACGACGCCACGCTCGACCGCACAACGGACTGCCAGGGCGAGGTGGCCGAGAGGACGCTCCGGGAGCTGCGGCGCTGCCGGGTCGACAAACTGGGCACCGAGGGCAACTCAAGGCGGATCGGCCCGCAGGATCGGCGTGCGGCTCACATCCCCACCCTTGCCCACGTGCTCGAGTTCATCAGGAGGGAGGGCGCGCAGGCCAACATCGAGATCAAGAACGTCCCAACGGATCCCGACTTCGATCCCACCGACCGATTCGCGACGACGGTCTCGAACGCGATCCGCTCGAGCCGCGTGCCCCAGTCGCACCTCATCGTCCAGAGCTTCTGGCCGCCCAACCTCACGGTCGCCCAGCGGATCCTCCCGAGCGCCGAGCTCTCGTTCCTGACCCTGTCCGCGGGGAACGCCGGCGGCGTCGCATACGCGTCGACGCACGCGATCCAGTGGGTGTCGCCGCAGTGGCCCGTGGACTCCGCCTACATCGCCGACGCCCACTCCGCCGGGCGAGAGATCGTGCCTTACACGCTCGACAGGCGAGGCGACATCGCCGCCGCAGCCTCCGAAGGAGTCGACGCCATCATCACCGACGATCCCACCCGGGCGCGGCGAGAGTTCCAGCGGACGGCGCCGCAGGCATCCCCGATGCCGAAACCGCCCACCAAGGGCGAGTGCCGCTCCAGCATGGCCCGGCTTCACACGCCGCCGATCACCAGCCTCGACCCCGCCCCCGGAGCGCCCCGCGTCTTCGCGATGCAGTTCAAGCAGGAGGTAGCGAACGTCGCGACCTACGGCGCCTTCAGGACGAAGATCGAGTGCATGATCCGGCGCTACGTCGCCCCGCACCTCGCGCGCCACAGGCCCAACGTCGTCGCCTTCAACGAGGACATCGGCCTGATGACGCTGGGCACGGGCTCACGCGGAGCCGTCGCGCGGGAGACGATCGCCAACCCCGACAGCGTCCCGAGCTGCGAGGGCAAGCCGGCACCGTGCGTCGCCGCCGCCGCCCTTGGGCAGATCACCGCGGCGTACGGCGGACCGATTGCCGCCTACCGCGCGCGCTTCCCGGAGATGGGCGCCATCGCGCAGACGTTCGTCGGTGCGACGGACACATTCGCCCGCGGGTGGATGCAGACGTTCTCGGACATGGCTCGCCGCTACGACGTCTACATCCTCGGCTCGAACACTCAGGCCCCCTTCCGAGAGTCGCGCGATCCCTCGGAGATCGAGACCTTCCGCGATCCGGACATCGCCGATCCCGACTCCGTCTACGTCGCCACCGGGCCGGAGATCTACAACGAGGTCTTCATGTGGGGGCCGCACACCGTCAGCAAGGAGGGCCCGCTGCCGCTCCGCAACGTCGTCGCCACGAACAAGAAGGTGCCGCTGACCTCCTTCGAGGAGACGCTGCAGGTGTCCAACGGCCCGACGAGCGGCCCGGACGGCCGGGCGAACCTGCGGCCGTTCCATCTCCCCCATACCCGCGCGAGGATCGGCTTTGCGACAAGCCTGCCGGCGTTCCAGTTCGGCTATGACTACGGCGACCCCCCGCCCACCTCGCCGCCCTGCGCCCACATCGACGAGCAGTACATGCGATGCCTCTCGAAGCTGGGCACCAACGTGGTGATCCAGGACGAGGCAAACGATGGCCGCTGGGCCGGCCAGGGCGGCGCGGGAGCGTGGCAGCCCCTCGAGTGGATGGGGTCGAGCTGGCGTGACGTCACCGACGCCGGCATCGACATCGACTACAACGTCACCCCGTTCATGGTCGGCAACCTCGCCGATCTCGTGTTCGACGGGCAGAGCTCGATCGCGCAGCGCGGTCGGGCGCGCGGCAAGGGCTGCAACTACGTCGGCATCCGCACTCTCATGCCGGATCCGCCCGAGAACGATCCCGAGGACTTCCGCCCGTACAGCGGGCGCAAGCGCCAGTTCCTGGCGCTCGCCCACTGGGTCAGGCCGGGAGCGGACCGCGACCGCCTACGAGCCACCGCGGCCGACCTCGCTCCCGGATCGGGGAGCCCGCTCGAGAACGATTACCTCGAGACGGCGCTCATCGCGGACCTGCCATTCCCGCCGGACAAGCATCGCCGGGGCTGCGCCCGCGGCGAACCGGTCGACATATCGAAGTAGGGCAATGAGGGCGGCGGTCCTGCCGTCCGAAACGGTTTTGGGATATCAGGGCCGCTATAGCGTCCCCAAAATCCCAAAACCCTGATCAAGGCGGGCGGGCTACAGCTCCGACAGCACCTCGTCCGCGGCGCGCTCGCCGGACTGCACCGCGCCGTCCATATAGCCGCTCCACTCCGTGGCCGTCTCCGTTCCGGCCCAGTGGATCGGCCCGACCGGGCGGCGGATGGCGTCGCGATACCCGGTCAGGACGCCGGTCGGGAAATACCCCACGTAGCAGCCCCTCGTCCACGGATCTTCCGCCCAGCTCTTGTCGAAGTAGTCCCTCGCGTCGGTGCGGGCCCTGGGTCCGAAATACAGCTCGAGCGAGCCGAGCACGGCCCGGCGCCGCTCGCGCTTCGACTTGCGGGTGAGGTCCCGCGCCTCCTGCCCCTCGATGAAGCCCAGCATCACTCCCGGGCTGCCGCTCGGCGGCGAATTGTCGAAGGTGACCTTGACGGGCCCGGTGTCGCTCGTGGCCATGCCGCTGAGCCCCTCCTCGCGCCAGAACGGACGGTCATACACCGCCATACACTTGATCACCGAGCCCATCGGCACACGCTGGGTGAGCTGGTCGCGAGGGGCCGGCAGATGGGGCTGGTACCGGATCCGGCCGGCGAGGGTGGGCGGCACGGTGACGATCGCCCGCTTCGCCCTCCACGTCCCGCGCGGCGTGTGTGCCTCCACCTGACCGGCGTGGTGCTCGATGCGCCGCACCGGCGCCTCCACGACGACTCTGTCACCCAGCCTCTTGGCGACCTCGATCGAGATCTTCTGCGAGCCGCCGACGATCCGGCTGTCCTGGGCGCCGCCGGCGGTGTTGATCAGGTTCTCGAAGCTCCCGCCCGAGTGGATGTAGAAGAGCACGTGGAGCAGCGAGAGGTCACGCGGCTCGGCAGCGAAGACGGCCTCGATCCCAAGGTCGATGAGGTCCCGGGTCTCGTCGATCGTGGTGTTGTCGAGCTTCCACGTCTCGAACGTCTGCCCGTCCCATGACTTGGCGCTCGCCGCTTTCCACGGCTCGCTCAGCGGCACCTGGGCGGCCATCCGGTCGAGGCTGCTGAGCGCCTTGGCGAGCTCCACCAGGGATGCCGGATTGGCGGGCGGGATCGTCCCGGGGTAGGTCTGATGCTGGAGCCCAGGCGGGTTCGCCTGCCGGTAGTAGACGTTCTCGCCGTCGACGTAGGTCTTGAACGTCCTCAGCCCCAGGTCCCTGATCAGCCTCAGGACCCGGTTCTGGGTCGGACCGACCCACTGGCCGCCGATCTCGACCACCTTGCCGTGTCCGAGGTGATGGTTGAGCGTGCGCCCGCCGACCCGGTCACGTGCCTCCAGCACCGCGACCGACTTGCCGTTGCGCCGCAGCCTCCGAGCGGCCGCGAGGCCCGCCAGCCCGGCGCCGACGACGACCACGTCCGCGCGATGCCGGCTCGCCGCGCGGGCCGCAGCCGTGCCGGCAACGGAGGAGACGGTGTACCCGGCGGCACCGGCCGCGGCGGTTCCCACCAGCCGGCGCCGGGTGAGGCCCCGCGACTGTTGGCCGTCCTTCGTCACGCGCCGCGTAGTCTCGCGACTGGCGCGACGACCCGCAAGCCCAGAGTTCTAGAGGAGCGCCTCGAGGCCCACGGTGAATCGATCGGGCAGGTCCCCGACCCTGCGGACGGCGAGCAGGACCCCCGGCATGAACGAGCGACGGTCGATCGAGTCGTGGCGGATCGTCAGGGTCTGCCCCTCCCCGCCGAAGATCACCTCCTGATGGGCGACCAGGCCGGGGAGCCGAACCGAGTGGATGGGGTCGTGAACGTTTCCCCCGGCGTCGCGGATCAAGTCCGCGGTCCGCAGCGCCGTTCCGGACGGGGCGTCCAGCTTTCGCTCATGGTGCAGCTCGACGATCTCGCACTCCGGCATGTGTCGCGCTGCCTCGCGCGCCATCTGCATCATGAGCGCCGCGCCGATCGCGAAGTTCGGCGCCACGAACACCCGCGCCTCGCCGTCGGCGCGCTCCACATCGCCCCGCAGGCCGTCCAGATCGAACCCCGTCGTGCCCACCACGGCGTGCACCCCCGCGCCGACACACTCGCGGACGTTGTCCGGAGCGGCCTCGGCGGTTGTGAAGTCCACGACGACGTCGCTGCCGCCGAGGATGTCCGCGAGCGGCGCGTCGAGGGAGGGATCGGCCCGCCCGGCGAGCTCCATGTCGTCCGCTTCGTCGACCGCCGCGCAGACCGTCTGGCCCATGCGCCCCGCCGCGCCCGAGACGCCGACGCGGATCACGCCGCGGCCAGTGCCTCGCTGACCGAGGCGCTCGCGTCCCGGAACCGCTCCTCCTCCGGCCCGATGCAGGCCGCCGACAGCCGCTCGGCGTCATAGAGCTCGGTCGCCAGCGTCGCCACGTCCTCCTCGGTCACCTGCTCGACGCGCTCGAGCATCTCATCCAGCGAGAGCAGCGGCACGTCGAACAGGATCGATCGCGCGAGGCGGGTCATCCGGGTGGCGGTCGCCTCGAGGCTCAGGACCATGCGCCCCTTGACGTGCTCCTTCGCCCGCTCGAGCTCCTCGGCCGTGACGCCCAGGTCGCGGATGCTGCCCAGCTCCCGGCCGATGATCTCACACGCCTCGCGCACGTTGTCCCCGCGGGTGCCGACGTACACGGCCACCATGCCCGTATCCGCGTACTGCTCGGTGTAGGAGCCAACGGCGTACGCGAGGCCGCGCTTCTCGCGAACCTCGCGGAAGAGCCGCGACGAGGTCGCGCCGCCGAAGATCGCATCGAGCACGGCGAGGGCGAATCGACGCTCGTCGGCGCGGGCGATCCCCGGGCCGCCGAAGCAGATGTGGTACTGCTCGGTGTCCTTGGGATGGAACATGAAGCGGGGTCCAAAGCCGTTGGCCTCGCCCTCCGCCGGCAGCTGGTTGCGCTCCCCCGCCGGGGCGCCCAGATGCAGCTGAGCCAGCTCCACGATCGCATCGTGGTCGAGGTGACCGGCCGCCGCGATGACGATGTTGGGCCGCGTGTAGCGGGCCCGGTGATAGCGGGTGATCTCGGGCACGGGAATGGAGCCGATGACCTCCGCCTTCCCGAGCACCCGGCGGCCCAGCGGATGATCTCCGTGAACGGCTCTCGCCAGCACGTCGTGAACGCGGTCCTGCGGCTCGTCCTCGTACATCGCGATCTCCTCGAGCACCACCTCGCGCTCCGAGTCGACCTCATCCGGGGGCAGCGACGGCGCGATCAGCATCTCGGACAGGAGCCGGAATGCTTCCTCCGTGTGCTCGTCGAGGAGGCGGGCGTGCAGATGGGTCGACTCCTTGCTGGTCGCCGCGTTGGTCGCCGCGCCCATCCCGTCGAACAGCTCGGAGATCTCGATCGCCGAGTGGCGCTCGGTTCCCTTGAACAGCAGGTGCTCGAGGAAATGGGA
>JBKPFQ010000176.1:0-33563 GCA_046728915.1 Actinomycetota bacterium
GCCCCCGACCAGGCCGAGCATCATCAGGGCGTCGTTGTGGGTGCC
Source organism: Actinomycetota bacterium (assembly GCA_046728915.1). Lineage (GTDB taxonomy): Bacteria > Actinomycetota > Thermoleophilia > Solirubrobacterales > 70-9 > AC-56. Next base: position 46 of record JBKPFQ010000176.1, read on the forward strand.
GCCCACGACGTCCACGAGCACCAGGGGATTCAGCGCGACGAGGGCGGCAGCCGGGGCGGACGCGATCCCCCGCAAGGTCGCGATCCGGCCCACGAGCGCGGCGATTCCCAACACGGCGACGGCCACCGCCGCCTTCATCGTCCACATCCCGGCCGGGACGCCGATCAGCCCGAGGGGGTAGCTCCCCAGCGTGAACAGCGGGCCGTAGACGCTCGAGGCCTCCCGGTAGTCCTGCACCCGCATCGCGGCCGCGTCGTGGGGGATCGCCGCGGGAGCGAAGTCGTAGGGATTCAGGCCGTGGAGGACCCCCAGGCGCGCGTACGAGAGATAGCTGAACACGTCGAGGGACAGAAGCGGCGGGGCCAGCGCGAACGCGGCGACGGCGATGATCGCCGCCCAGCGGATCGCCCGGCGCCCGAGCGCGCCCGCGAACAGCACCACACCAAGGTAGGCGGCGAACGCGATCCAGAGGGCCGTCCGGTAACCGTCGCCGCCGATCCCAAGCCCGTCGCCGTAGACGCCCAGGAGCCAATTCTCAGAACCGGCGGCCGTCCCCGGGACGAACGCCGCCCCCGGCGCGGCCAGGGGAACCGCGGCGCCCGCGAGCGCTGCGAGCGCGATCGCGCCCGCCGCTGGCCGGAGTCTCAGCCGGTGCCCCCGGTGGCGCCGCCCGTGTCGCCGCCCGTGGAGGGCGGTCCGCCACCGGAGGGTGGGCCGGCGCTCGGCGGCGGCCCGGTACCGGACGGGGGCCCGCCGCCGGGGTCACCGCCGGTCTCGGGGGTGGGCGTGGGGGCCGGGGGAGCGCCGGCGCCGGGCGCGTAGTACTGCGAGGGGTACTGGCCGCCGGTGGAGGTCGGCGGCACGTAGGTGCCGGACGTGCCCGAGGTGGTGCCGCCGGTGCTCGAGGTCGAGGAGGGCGCCGAGACGCTGTGGACGCCGCTCCAGCTCGAGGAGGGCTGGAACGGCGTCGTCGGCGACGGGAAGTCGCTGCAATAGCTGCCGTGCGCGGACTCCATGTAGGCGCGCCAGATCGGACCCGCCGTCGGACCGCCGTACCCGGTGTAGTCCCGCGACAGCGGATGGCCAACCCAGACCGCCGTCGAGATCCGCGGCGTGTAGCCGACGAACCAGGCGTCCGACTCGTTCTCGGTGGTTCCGGTCTTGCCGGCGGCCGGGCAGCCGAAGTCCGTGTAGCCGGCGCCCGTTCCCTCGGTGATGACCCCCTTCAGGATGTCGGTCACCTCGTAGGCGATTCCGTCGGAGATCACGCGGGTCGCTTCGTCCTCGTCGGGGACGTCCGTCTTCCCGCTCGGGAACACGACCTTGGCGATCGCGGTCGCGGGATGGTGCACGCCGCCGTCGGCAAAGGTCGCGTAGGCATCGGCCTGCTCCAGCGGCGTCACGCCGATCCTGAGTCCGCCGATCCCCTCGGCCGGGATGCCGTCGAGCGGTGACGTGATCCCGAGCTTCTCCGCCATCGCCTTCACGTTGTCCGGGCCTGCGTCGAGGTCGAGCTGAGCGTAGATGACGTTGACGGAGTTGACGGTCGCGTCGCGCACGTCCATGGTCCCGCCCTCGCCGTCGCCGGCGTTGTGGACCTCCCACGGGCCCCACTCGGTGGTGCTCAGGTCCATGGGGCTCGAGCCCGAGTAGTAGGTGCTGTCGGGATCCATCCCCTGGCTCAGCGCCGTCGCGAGGACGTAGGGCTTGAACGAGGAGCCGGGCTGACGGTGGGCGTTGGCCGCGAGGTTGAACTGGGAGCTCGCGGAGTAGTCCTGGGTGGAGGCCATGGCGAGGATGTGACCGTTGGTCGCGTCGACGGAGGCGAGCGCGGCGGCAAGGCTGTAGTCCGATGCGCAGATCGAACAGGAGTCCACGGCCGCCTGCGCATAGGCCTGAAGCTGGGGATTGATCGTCGTGTAGACCTTGAGGCCGCCGTTGCGGACCGTGTTGACGCCGTACCTGTCGATCAGCTGCTGCTGCACGAAGTCGAAGAAGTAGGGCTGCTTGATCTCCTCGTACTTGTAGCCGCGATTCAGGCCGAGGCCGGATTGCAGGGCGCGCTCGTAGTCCTTGCGGTTGATGTAGCCCTGCTGCTGCATCGCCTGGAGGACCTCGTTGCGCCGTTGCAGGGCGGCCTTCGGGTTGAGCAGGGGGTTGTACTCCGACGGCGCCTGGGGAAGGCCGGCGATCACGGCCGCCTCGGGCAGGGTGAGTTCGCTGACGCTCTCGTCGAAGTAGGTCTCCGCCGCGGCCTGGACGCCGATCGAGGTGCGGCCATCCGTGGTGCCGTAGGACGCGGTGTTCAGGTACTTGGTGAGGATCCAGTTCTTCGAGTGCTTCGACTCGAACTGGTCGGCCATCACCGCCTCCCTGATCTTGCGCTTGATGTCCTCCTGCGGATTGGCGATGTACAGGTTGCGAACCAGCTGCTGCGTGATCGTCGATCCACCCTGGACGGTGGCGCCGGCCTGGATGTCCTCGACCGCCGCCCGCAGGATCGCCTCCGGATCGATCCCCCCGTGCTCGTAGAAGTTCTGGTCCTCGATCGCGACCGTCGCCTCCTTGAGCGTCCTGGGGATCTCCGAGCCCTTGACGGGGTGCCGGATCGTGTCGGACTGGATGTAGCCGAGACGCGAGCCGTCCGCCGCGAACACGACCGAGTTGGAGCCCTGCCGGATCGGCTTGAGGTGGTCGATGTTCACGTCCTTGGCGATGCTGTAGACCCAGGCGGCACCAGCGGCCAGCGCGACGACGATCACGCCGAGGAGGGCTCCGAAGCCGACCAGGAGCTTGCGGCGAATCGAGCCTCGCGAACGGCGATGCCGTCTTCGCGCTCGGTGCGTCATGAGATCGAATAAGGGTACCGGGGCCCGGCCGCCAGTCCGCTAGGCCGAACGCTCCTCCTCGAGCAACCCGGCCGCCCGGAGCGCCTGGTGGGCGTGCTCCCGGAGGTCGGACTCCTCGTCCCCCACCTGCGTGCGCTCCCGGTCGCGCGCGCCCTTGAGCTCGAGCCGGACCCCCTCGGGCGTGATCTCGGCCACGGTGATCTCCCTGGCTCCCGCCGGCTTCAGGACGCGGCGCGCCTCCTCCAGGGACGCGGCGGGCGGCACCCATACGGAGACGGTCGCGGGGGCCGTCCGATCGCCAGTCGAGTGGTTGAAGACGGGCGCGGACAGCACCTGCTCGTTGGGCACCACCATCAGCCGACCGTCGCCGGTGTCGATGTAGGTGTAGGAGAGGGTGAGATCGTCCACCCGGCCCATGCTGTCGGCCACCGTGACCGTGTCCCCCACCCGAATCGGCTGAGTGATCGCGAGCAGGATGCCGGCCACCATGTTCGCCAGCGTCTGGCGGGCCGCGAAGCCGATGACCAGGCCGAGCACGGCGCTCGAGGCGAGGATGCCCGTGGCGAGGCGGGAGAACTGGGTGAACCGGCTGAGCGCGAGGGCCGCGCCGATCGCAAGGATGATCACGAAGATCAGCCTCCGGACCAGCCGCAGGCGCGTCTGCGCCGTCCGCGAGAGCGTGCCCTCCGAGACCCGAGAGGCAACGCGCCCGCCGCGCGCGATGACGAGCCGGTCGACCGCGAAGGCGATCGCGATCGCGACGCCCATCGTGATAAGCGCGGAGATCAGGTCGTTCTGGCCGTCCGCGACGAGGAACGGAGTCACGCTCAGGGATTCGCCCCCACGATGCCGGGTTCCTGCGTAGAACCGGCACCCAAGGCATCGTCCGCGCCGGCCTGGATCGCCGCTCATCGAGTTTGTTGGCATATAGAGCACTAACTCGATGAGCGATGCCGAGAGAATTGGCCCGTGACGCGTTGTGTGCTGCTCGACGCGCTGGGAACCCTCGTCGAGCTCGAGCCGCCGTGGCCTCGCCTCGCCGCCGAGCTCGGCATGGAATCCGACGAGCGGCTCGAGCGCGCCATGCGAGCCGAGATGCGCTACTACCGCGAGCACAGCGACGAGGGCCGCGACCCCGAATCCCTCGCCGACCTGCGTCGGCGCTGCGCCGGGATCGTGTCCGCCGAGCTCGGGCGTGAGGTCTCAACAGAGCAGCTGATGGCTGCGATTCGCTTCCGCGCGTTTGCCGACGCCCCGCCGGCCCTCGCCGAGCTCCGGGCCACGGGCTTGCGGCTCGCGTGCGTATCCAACTGGGATGTCTCGTTGCCCTCCGTGCTGGAGCGGTGCGGGCTGGCCGGTGGCCTCGACGCGGTCGTCACCTCGGCCGCCGTGGGGGCGCGAAAGCCGGATCCGCGCATCTTCGCGGCGGCGCTGGAGCTGGCAGGGTGCAGCGCGGCGGAGGCGCTTCACGTGGGCGACACGCCCGAGGAGGACCTCGACGGGGCGCGGGCGGCGGGGATCCGGGCGCTCCTGATCGACCGCTCGGGCGGCGGGGACATCGAGTCGCTCGCTGCCATCCGGCACCATCTCGATTCGTGATCGCCACCGAGCTCCGCCCCGATCCTCCGCGCTACGCCGGATTGCCCCGCCGCCTCGTCGCGCTGCTGGTCGATCTCGCGATCGCCTGGGGCGCCTACTCGATCGCGATCACCCTCCTCGATCCGGGAGTCGCGAGCGACCACGCGACGACTGGGGAGACGGTGATCGCCGCCGTCATCGTGGTGAGCGTCGCGACGGCGTGGTTTGGATACCTCGTCTTCGCCCAGTGGCGCTGGGGTCAGACCCTCGGGATGCGAGCCCTCGGGATTCGCGTGGTCACCGAGCCGGGTCAGAGGCTTTCGTGGAGGCGGGCGTTCCTCCGGAGCCTGCTCCTGGTCGTGGACTGGGTCGTCGGACCGTTCCTCATTCCGCTGTCGAAGCGCAAGCAGCGGCTTGGCGATCTGGTTGCCAATACCGTCGTAGTGGTGAAGCACGACGATTCATCCGAGGTCCGGGCGCCCGCCGGCGCCGTCGAGGCGGGCGAGCCGGCGGTTCCGCCGACGGCGGGCGACGCCGCTCCGCCCCCCGGCGAGCCTCCCGCTCCCGCAAAGGCCCCCGCCGCCTGGGGGCCGGGACGGGTCGGCGTCGGGATCGCCGTGCTTCTCGTCCTGAGCCTGATCGAGGTCGCGGTCGTATCGGCGTTCGACCCCAGCCTCGATTCGCTCGGCGCCCGCCTCGCCGCCCAGGCGCTGCTTGCGGGCACGCTCATCGGGGTCGCGTTCGGAGTCGCCGCCGACCGCGGATCACCGGGCGCGGCCGCAACGCCGGGGTGGAGGCTCGGGCTGCGCCGGCCGTTGCGCTCGCCCTACGCGATCGCTGGCGCCGCCTACCTTGCCTACATCGTCTTCGCGCTGGTCTATTCGGCCTTCGTCCACCCCCACCAGCGCGACATCACGCGTGATCTCGGCTTCGGGCACGGTGACCTCGGCACGGTGGCGGCCGGTCTGCTGATCGTCCTGGCAGCGCCGATCTCGGAGGAGATCTTCTTCCGTGGATTCATCTTCGGAGGCTTTCGCCAGCGCCTGTCGTTCCCGGTCGCGGCGCTCCTCGCCGCCGCGATCTTCGGCCTCTTTCACTACACCGGCAGCGGCAGCCTCACGGTCGTCCCCCAGCTGGCGTTCCTGGGATTCGCGCTGTGCTGGGTGTATGAGGAGACCGGCTCGATCTATCCGACGATCGCCCTTCACATGCTGAACAACGCGTTCGCGTTCGCGGTGCTGACGTCGTGAGCGCTGAGGGAGATTTCGGGCCAGCGGTCCTCGCGCGAGGGCTCGCCAAGAGCTACGGGCGCCGCGTCGCCGTCGACGGCATCGACTTCGAGGTTCCGGTCGGGATCTGCTTCGGGTTCCTGGGGCCGAACGGCGCCGGGAAGACGACGACGATGAAGATGATCTACGGGCTGGCGCGTGTCGGCGAGGGCGAGCTGCGCGTGCTCGGCATGGACGCCAGGCGGGAGCGCCGCCAGATCAAGGCGCGGATTGGCGTCGTGGCGCAGGAGACCAACCTGGACGGAGACCTCACGGTCCGCGAGAACCTCGTGCAGCAGGCGAGCTACTTCGGGATCGGCGCCCACACGGCCGGGCCGCGGGTGGACGAGCTGCTGGCCTTCTCACTGCTCTCCGATCGGGGCGACGATCGCGTCCACGCGCTTTCCGGCGGGATGAAGCGCCGGCTCATGGTCGCCCGCTCCACGGTCAACCGGCCGGAGCTGATCGTCCTCGACGAGCCCACCACGGGACTCGACCCCCAGGCCCGGCTCGCCGTGTGGCGCTCGCTGGAGCGCCTGAAGCGCCGCGGCGTCACGCTGCTCCTCACGACGCACTACATGGAGGAGGCGGCGCGCCTGTGCGACCGTCTGTTGATCATGGACGAGGGCAAGATCGTCACCGAGGGACAGCCCGGAACCCTCGTGCGCGAGCACGTCGGGCGCGAGGCACTGGAGCTCGAGCTCGCCGATGACTGCGACCCCACCGGGCTCCTGGCGACGATCGGCGACCGGGCCGACGGCCACGAGCTCCACGACGGAGCGCTGACGCTCTTTGCCGACGACGCCGAGGAGCTCCTGCGGTCCCTGGACCACGAGCGGTTCCCGACCGACTCCGCCCTGGTGCGCAGGGCCACGCTCGAGGACGTCTTTCTGCGCTTGACCGGCAGATCGCTGAGGGAGTGATGGATTCGATGCGACGCTGGAGAGAACGCGGTGGCCATGTCGTATGAACCCGGCTACGCCGGGCTCGGGGAGCGCCTCGGTCCGCGCGACCTGATCCCGTCACCTCGGCACGCCGCGGCGATCTGGGCGCGCAACGCGCGCGTCTTCTCGAAGCTCTGGAAGGGAGCGCTCCTCCCCACCTTCCTCGACCCGTTCTTCTACCTACTGGCGCTCGGCTTCGGTCTCGGGACCTACATCGCGCATGGCATCAACGGCATTCCGTACAAGGATTTCGTCGCTCCCGGACTGATCGCGTCCGCCGCGATGTGGTCCTCGGCGTTCGAGACGACCTACAACGTGTACTTCCGGATGAATGAGTTGCGCCTCTACGACAACGTGCTGTCCACTCCGATCGAGCCGCAGGATCTCGTCGCCGGGGACATCGCCTGGAGCGCTTCGCGCGCGACCGTCTACGGGATCGTCGTCCTGATCGTCGTCGCCGCGGTCGGCCTGGTCTCCTCCCCCTGGGCGATCCTGATCCCGCCCTTCGTGCTCCTCGGCGGGCTCTGCTTCTCGGTGATCGGCTACACGTTCACCTCGCTGATCCCGAAGATCGACCTCTACAGCTACTTCTTCACCCTCGGGATCACGCCGATGTTCCTGTTCTCGGGGATCTTCTTCCCGTTCAACCAGCTGCCGGGATGGGTGGAGGTCGTGGCGTGGTTCACCCCCCTCTATCACCTGGTGGAGATCACCCGTGGGCTGGCCACGGGTCCGGAGGCAGCGCAGATCCTCATCCACGCCGCGTGGCTTGCGGTCGTGACCGCGATCCTCTTTCCGATCCCGGTGCGGGCGCTTCGCGCAAGGCTCGTCCCCTGAGGCACACCCCGCCGCCTTCGCCCCAGCGCATGGCAGAATGGCGGCGTGATCGGGAGGCGCCGCATCTGGCTTGTGGCGGCAGGGACCACTGTGGCGGCGGCGATCGCCGTGCCTCAGCTGGCCGCGGCCCAGGCGGCGACGACCACCACCACGACGACGGTCCCCGCCCCGGACCAGGCCACCCCGCCGAGCACCGGCGTGACCGGCGTGACCGGCGCGACCGGGACGGCCACCAAGGCCCCGCCCCCGCCGCCCAAGCCGGACCCGCGCGCCCCGGCGCACATGAGCATGAAGGTCCACGGGATCCACAAGGACGGCAAGCTCATGGTGGGCAAACGGGCCCGGGTGACCGGCTACCTGCGCCCGTTCGTCGAGGGGCAGCACGTCCGCGTGAGCCTGATCAAGCATGGCAAGGTCGTCCGCAAGCTCAATCCCGAGACCCAGAAGGTGCACGGCGCGGACAAGGGCGCCTTCCACTTCAAGTCGATGGAGCTCATCAAGCCAGGGACCTACAAGGTCGTCGCGAACCACGAGCGGACGGCCGACCAGCGGGGGGCCGTGGCGCGCTCGAAGAAGTTCCGGATCCGCTATCCGGACCTGGACCCGGGGAATCGCAACTCCGAGGTGAAGATCTTCAACGAGCTGCTCTCCAAGCAGGGGTTCTTCACGTCGCACGGCAAGAAGTACAACGTGCGCACCGAGTGGGCCGTGATGGCGTTCCGCAAGACCAACGGGATGAAGCGGACCTTCAACGCCAACGCCGACATCTTCAAGAAGCTGGCCTCGGGACACGGCAAGTTCAACCTCAAGTACCCGAACAAGGGCAAGCACGTCGAGGTCGACATCTCGAAGCAGGTCATAGTGCTCGCCAACCACGGCAAGCCTCAGCACACCTTCGCCGTCTCCACGGGAGCGCCCGCCACGCCCACGATCCGCGGCCACTACCGGTTCTACAGCCGCGACGCGGGCTACAACTCCGTCGGCATGTACTACTCGGTGTACTTCCACGGCGGCTACGCCACGCACGGCTATCACTCGGTGCCCACCTACCCGGCGAGCCACGGCTGCGTCCGCAACCCGATCCCCGACTCGATCTTCATCTACAACTGGATCTCGCTCGGGGACTCGATCTACCTGTACGGGTAGTCGCCGATGAGCACAGCCGAGCTCGCCGGGGCCAGGGAGACGCTCTTGGCCCAGCTTCGCGAGCACGCTCTCGTGATCGGCGAGGTGACGCTGTCGAGCGGCCACCGGGCCTCCTACTACGTGGACGCCCGCCGGGCGATCATGCGACCGGAGGGTTTCCGCGCCGCCGGGCGGCTGATCGCGGCCGCCGCCCGCGAGGTGGGTGCCGAGGCGGTCGGTGGCCCCGTGATGGCGGCGATCCCGCTCGCATGCGCGGCGATCGCGGTGCCGGAGGGTGACGACCTCGTCGGCTTCTTCGTCCGCAAGGAGCGGAAGGAGCACGGCCTGCAGCGCTGGGTCGAGGGGCCGGTGGAGGCCGGGACGAGCTGCCTCGTGGTCGAGGACACCGTGACCACCGGCGGATCCGTGGTCGCGGCGATCGAGCGGATCCGCGAGGAGGGCCTTGAGATCCGCGGCGCGCTCTGCATCGTCGACCGGCTAGCCGGTGGCGGCGAGGCGATAGCTCAGGCGGCCGACGCTCCCTTCCGGGCGCTCGTGACGATCGACGAGATCTACCCCGACCGTCCGGACCGAGCCTAGCCCGGCCGGCTATGGCGCCCCGTCACCGCCCGGCTTCTTCACGGGCTGGTCGCGCAGCGTCCGGGTCATGCGCAGGGCGACGGAGCGGTCGAGCTCGGAGCCGGGCTGCTCGGCGTTCTCCAGGATGGCAACCGTGTAGTTCACGATCCGATCGCGGCGCAGGACGACCAGCGTCGCCCGCTCCCTGAGCCCGCCCGCCTGGGTACCCGTCGCCGAGGTCTGGACCGCCTTCAGCGGCGTTCCCTTGAAGGGCTTCGGCTTGCCGGGCTCGAGCGGCACCTTGAAGCCGGGGAGGGCGCCGAGCGCCTGGGTCGCGAAGCGGTCGATCGGGACCTCGAACGTGCGCGGGTTGCGGTCGGCCGTCAGGGTGACCGCCACCAGGTGGTCCGGCGGGCGAATCAGGACGCGATCGCCGTGGCCACCCACGTCCCATCCGGTCGGCACCCCGATCGCGTAGCCGACCGATCGGTCGCGTCGCGCCTTCCAGCCCGGCGGGAGCTTCGGCAGCTTCTGCGCGACCTCCTTGGGCGGGGTATTCGTAGAGGTCGTCGTGGAGCCGCCGCAGCCGCTCGCGGCAACGGCAGCGGCGACCAGGAGAACGGCGAGGGCGGATTTCTCACGCATATGACCGGGCAAAGCGCGATGTCCGAGCTAGAGAACCCGGACCGCCCATCGCTTCCTCGTTGTGTACGTGCGGACCGAGCGATCCTATGCGCGCTGCAGGACCCCGCGCTCGAGCATTAAGAAGCTGCGGCGGGGGGCCCGCCGTTCGAGACCTGTCTCTAGAACCTCTGCTGGGGCCGGTCGAGAATGAACGTCTGCGTGCACGTCAGCGCCTTCTTGTCGTGCTTTGGGATGAAGGCGATCACCCGGCGGCCCGTGACGCGTGCGACGGCGGCCGTCGCGTTGTAGTCGAACCGACGCGAATCAGGCGACGCGTCGGCGTCAACCGTCGACTCGCCACCCTCTTCGAGCAGAGGCTCCGGCGAGTTCTCCTCGATCACGCAGCGGATGACGTCCTTCTCGATCTCCACGTTCGTGGACTTCGGTCGCTGACCCGAGAAACGGTGCCAGACCGATCCGAGCGACCTGGCGAGCTCGTCGGAGGCCGTATTCCCGGCGGATCCGTCCGAATCGGACGTGTGCACCTGCAGTTCAGCCATTGAGTCCCCTCTCCTGCTCCTCGCATTGAGCCGGGATTTGATGAGGGCGGAGGAGGAGGCGGAGGCCCACCGGCGTGTACGACGAGTCTAGCGCCGCCCCTCGAATGTGGCCCAATAGCAGGGGTAATCGGCACCCAACTTTCGGCCTCCGCCAGGGCTCCTCGGTTTCGCCCTGCTACCGTGGTCTCGTCGGGATGCCGCAAGGGCCCCCGAGGAGTTCCGTTTCTTCCGTGCACTCTGAGTGCGTCCGGGTTTCAGGATTCCCACCACTCACAAAGGAGTTGCACCACATGTCTTTCGCCGATCTCGGCGTATCGCGTCCCGTCGCGGACGTACTCAGGAAGCGCGGCGTCGTCGCGCCGTTCCCGGTTCAGAAGCTCGTGACCGGCGACGTGCTCGCCGGACACGACGTCCTCGTCCAGTCGCCGACCGGCTCTGGCAAGACGCTCGCCTTCGGCGTGCCGATCGTCGACCGGCTCGAGTCCGGCGACCGTAAGCCGGGGGCCCTCGTCCTCGTTCCCACCCGCGAGCTCGCGATCCAGATCGTGGACGAGCTTGGTGAGCTCTGCCGATGCCGCGGGCTGAGCATCGCCCCCACCTACGGCGGTGTCGGGATCGAGAAGCAGGCCAAGCGTGCCGCCAACGCTCATATCGTCGTCGCGACCCCCGGGCGCCTCGAGGACCTGCTCCGGCGCCGCACCCTGGACCTCGACCACATCCGGATCCTCGTGATCGACGAAGCGGATCGGATGTTCGACATGGGGTTCAAGCCCGCCGTCGACCGGATCGTTGCGCGCACGCCGCGCGACCGCCAGACGCTGTTCTGCTCGGCCACTCTCGAGGCAGCCGCGGGAAAGCAGGCGCGCGCGTACACTCGCGACGCCCGCCGCCACGTCCACGAGCCAATGGCGGCCGACGTCGGCGAGGTCCGTCACCGCTTCATCCACCTGGCCCACGATGCGAAGGTCGACGCGCTCGTCGCGGAGCTGCGCGATTCCGAGCGCGGGCGAACGCTCGTGTTCGTGCGAACCAAGCATGGCGCCGATCGGCTGGTCAAGCGGCTCAACAAGAACCGTGTGACGGCGCTCGCAATGCACGGAAACAAATCCCAGGCGCAGCGCCAAAAGGCCCTCGGTCGCTTCGCGAATGGCGAGGTTGACACCCTCGTGGCCACGGACGTCGCCGCGCGCGGGATCGACGTCGAGGACGTCACTCACGTGGTCAACTTCGATGCACCGAGTGACCGCGATGCCTATGTACACCGGGTCGGACGCACCGCCCGTGCAGGACGCGACGGCACCGGCATCAGCTTCATCCTTCCCGAGCAGGCGAGCGAGATGAGAAAGATCGCCGCCGGCCTCGGTCTCTCACGGGAGTTCGAGCACGGCCGACCAGCCCACGTTGGGCGTCAGACGGCTTCCGCTGTACGGCGTCCACATCGCGGCCGCAATCACAGGCGCGCAACGGCGCGAAGGGCGTACCGATGACCGCCACCGCCAGCAGGGATCGCAGCTGGACCTGCGAGCGCTGCGGCGTCGCGATCCGCTATCTGCCCGGCCACGAGCCCAGCGGCCCGCCAATCGGTTGGAGCATCGGGGACCGCGGCACCCATTGCCTGCTGTGCCGGCGCGAGCTTGCCGCCCAGGCCGCGTTCGAGGGCGCGGGCCCGGGTCTCGATCTCGAGGCACGGGCCAAGCTCCGGGCCAAGGGACGGATCGAATTCGAGGTCGAGCGTGCGCCAGAGCGCACCAATGGCCAGATCGCCAACTCCCTCGGCTGCTCGGTACAGGCCGTCCTGAAAGCTCGTCGCCGGCTCGAGGCCAGGGTCCGAAGCTAGCGGAGATCAGGAAGCCTGCCGTCGCGGTAGCTCGTCGGCTCGCGAGTCGCGAGTCCGGCGTATGCCTCCTCGGCGTCGGTGGTCTCCCGGTCAACGCCGGCACCGTGCCGGAGCGCCGCCTGGTCCACCGGATAGCCACCCCAATCGGCGCCCGTTTGGTGCTCGCGTCCGCCGATCGCGAGGACGGCGCAGGGCGCCTCGCTGGCGCCGACGATGATGTGCTTCGTCTCGGGAGGGCAGTGGACGAAGTCCCATTGCCGTAACGGCCGCTCCTCGCCCTCGATGATCAGGAGCGCATCGCCGGAGAGCACGAGGAAATCCTCCTGGTCGGCCTCCCAGTGGTACATCCCCATCGGCTCACCGGGAGCGAGCACGAAGAGGTTGATGCCCACCTGCGGGAACTCCGTCTCGCCGTCGAAGTCCAAACGCGCTCCACGCCCCTCCGCATGGCGCCAGCGCGCGTCTCGCGCGTTGAGGACGAACCAACCCTCGCCGGCGGGCACAATCCCGCTCTCGGTCTGTTCGAGGGGAGCCTCCGAGACCATCACGCCCCGAGCAGGATTCGAACCTGCGGCCTACTCCTTAGGAGGGAGTCGCTCTGTCCAGCTGAGCTATCGGGGCCGAGTGTCAGTCTAGGCGCCGAGCACCGCCGCGCTCTAGGGTAGGCGGAGGAAGCGGATTTCGGAGAAAGGAGTTCCCGTGAGTGCGGACGAGCTCGAAGACATGGGCCCGATCGACTACCTGTTGATCGAATGGCCGCGTCCCCAACCCACCGGCGAGATCGCGGGGATCGTCGTCGACCTGGTGGACCGCGGAATCATTCGCGTCCTCGACCTGGCCTTCATCGCAAAGAGCGAAGACGGCTCGGTGACGAGACTGACGATCGCCGACCTCGGCGAGGAAGTGGAGGAGCTGAAGGTGTTCGAGGGCGCAGCGTCAGGACTGGTCGGCGACGAGGATGTGGCCGATGCAGGCGAGGCGCTCGACCCGGGGTGCACCGGGGCGCTGCTCGTGTTCGAGAACAGATGGGCCGCGCCGTTCGCCACCGCGGTCCGCCGCTCCGGTGGCCAGCTTGTCGCCAACGGTCGCATCCCAGTCCAAGCGGTCCTCGCCGCGCTCGACGCGCTCGAGCAGTCCGAGGCCGCGCCCGCCAGTTCCTGATCGGAAGGAGTCACGTCATGCCAGGAATGCTGCTTCGAGGCGTTGCACGAACCGCCGTCGTCGCCGGAACCGCCACCGCGGTCAGCAACCGCGTCTCGCGTCGACAGGCGGAGCGCTGGGCGCAGCAGGACGCGCAACCGGGCGGCTATTACGAGGCACCGCCGCAGGCGGCTCCTCCTGCGGCCGAGCCCGACCCGATCGACCGGTTGAAGGAGCTCGGCGAGCTCAGGGACAAGGGCGTGCTCACCGAGGAGGAGTTCGCAGCCCAGAAGGCCAAGCTGCTCGGCTCCTGAGGCGCCACTCCGCCTGCTGCCGTCGCTTTCCCAGGTGGTAGTTCGCCGAGCGTGATCGGCGTCGTCGCCGTACGAGCGTCCGGTGGCTGAGCTGCTTCCACTCGCGCTCGCGGCCGCCCTCTACTCGCCGATCCTGGCGATGGTCGTCGTGATCCTCGCGAGACCCAGTCCGCGGAACCTGTTGCTCGCGTATGTACTGGGGGCGCTGCTCGTCAGCATCGCCGTCGGGCTTGGGATCGTGGCCGCCCTCAACGCCGGCAACGCCGTCGGAGGCTCCGACCGCACCGTCAACCCGACAGTCGACATCGCCGCCGGGCTGGGCGCCTATTTCGTCGCCTGGATCCTGCTCACCGACCGGGACCGGCAGTTGAGAGAGCGCCGGGCCCGGCGGCGGGCCGAGAAGGCCGACGGCAGGGATCCCTGGTCCCGGAGGGTCCTCGAGCGCGACTCGGTGCGGCTCACGTTCCTCCTCGGCGTGGTGCTGAACCTTCCCGGCGCCAGCTACCTGGTCGCGCTGAAGGACATCGCGGCCGCCGACCAGAGCACGACGACCCAGGTGCTCGAGATCGTGGGCTTCAACCTGATCATGTTCGTCCTCGCCGAGATCCCTCTGGTGAGCTACACGCTGAGGCCGGAGCGCGCCGCCGACGACGCCTGGCAGGGAGCCGGCTCCGCGATGCGCGTCGACATGCTCAATCGCATGCTTCGGCGGACGCGGGAGAACGGCAAGTGGTCGCTCGCCTCGGTCACCGCGGCAATGAACGCCGCCGCGACCCAGGACGTGCGGGCGATCGACACGGTCCCGCTGCTCAAGCAGCTGCTGAAGGGAACCAAGGCGCCGAACGCGCAGGCGAGGCAGATGCTGGACCTGATGATCGCCTGGCGGCGTCACGGCGGCAACCGGCTCGACCTGAACGACGACGGCCTGATCGACGATCCGGGCGCGGCGATCATGGACGCCGCCTGGCCCAAGATCGCTGACGCCTTCATGCGCCCGCAGCTCGGACCGCAGCTCGACGAGCTCGATTCGCTATTCCCGCGATGGAGCGGTCCGCCCAGCGGTCAGGAGAGGGGCTGGTACCAGTACTTCGACCGCGACATCCGCAGACTCCTGGGCAAGAACCAGAAGCAGCCGTTCGAGAACCGCTACTGCGGCGGAGGCAACCTCCAGCGTTGCCGCAGCTCGATCTGGGAGGCGATCGCCGCGGCCGGCCAGGAGCTCACGAGCCAGCAGGGGACATCGGACCCAAGCAAGTGGCGAGCCGACGCCAACGCGGAGCGCATCCACTTCGTTCCCGGGCTCCTGCCGACCACGATGCGCTACACGAACCGCCCGAGCGGCATCCAGCAGGTCATCTCGTTCAACGGGCACCGCTAGCCGGTATCGGAGATACTCGGCCCATGAGGCTGATCGGAAACGTCCTGTGGTTCGTGCTCGCCGGCCTGTGGCTGGCGATCGGCTACCTGTCCGCGGCGCTCCTGATGTTCATCCTGATCATCACGATCCCGTTCGCGCTTCAGGCCGTGAAGCTCGCGGTGTTCGCACTCTGGCCCTTCGGCCGCACGGTGGTCAAGCGCCCGGACGCCGGAGCCCCCTCGCTGATCGGCAACATCCTGTGGCTCGTGCTCGCGGGCTGGTGGCTCGCGCTCGGGCACGTCATCACCGGCGTCCTGCTCTGCATCACGATCATCGGGATCCCGCTCGGCCTCGGCAACTTCAAGATGATTCCCATCTCGCTGTGGCCGTTCGGACGCGAGATCGTCCCGATCGAGGAGGCCGAGGCGGTCATCCCCGCCGCCGGGCGCCAGACACCCCGCTAGTGCTCGAGGATTCGGTGGCGTAGCTCGTCGAAGTCCTCGTCGGTGAAGTCGAACTCCGCCGGCTCGGTCTCGTCCAGGAATTCGCGGAGGACCGCGGCGAACCGGATCGGGTCGTCGAGGTGCGGGAAGTGCCCGGCGTCCTCGAAGATCTCGAGCCAGCTCCCGGGCATGAGGCGATGCGCTGACTCGCCGTGGGCCGCTGGGATCAAGGGATCTCGACGCCCCCACACGATCAGCGAAGGGAGCATGCTCGACAGGTAGAGCCGGTCGGCGGCGCTGACGCGCTGACCGCTGTGGTCGATGACGGCACGCACGGTGTGCAGGAAGGCGCTTCGGGCCTCGGCGTCCGCCAGCGAGGCATAGCCCCGGGCCATCTCCGCGATGTCCGGCCCGGCGCGCAGGCCGATGCGAGCGAGCGCCTGCCCGACCGCGCCACCCCACCCGAGCACCCGCTGACTCGCGATCAGCGGGAGGACGATCTCCGCGCCGGGCAGCGTGGCGGCCCGGAGCAGCGGGTGAACCTCGCGGCCCAGGCCGCCGCTCGAGACAACGACCAGCCGCTCGCAGAACACGGGGTACTCGTAGGCGAATTGCATCGCGATGCCACCGCCGAGCGAGTGCCCGACGACCGTCGCCCGCCGCTGGCCGAGAACGATCAGGAGGTCGCGCAGGCTGACCGCGTACGCGCCCAGCGAGTAGTCGCCGATGGGCTTGGCCGAATTGCCGTGGCCGAGCAGATCCGGTGCCACGACCGTGTAGTCCTCGGCCAGCACCGGAGCGACGTCCGCCCACTGCTCGGAGGTCCCGGCGATGCCGTGGATCAGGAGCACGACCGGACCCGAGCCGGCCGTCCGGTAGCTCACGCGGTGACCGTGCAGCTCCAGATGCTGCGCGGTCGTGAAATCGCTCGTTCCCTCTGCCAGCCGCGTCATTGTTCGATGATACATACGCTCATGTCACGGTTGGGTTACCCGGGGGCGACGGCCGCATGCATGTGTTTACCCCCTCTCGGCACGAGGTACCCGTGGAGGGAATGGCCTCGCGAGACCCCAATCGATCCGGAAACGGGGCGATGAGCGGCAAGCGGCCTCAGGTCCGGATCCCGCGCCAACCGCACCGTCACCCCTTCGACCGCTTCGCGGAGGGCGTTTCGCAGTTCGTGAGCAAGGGCGTCTTCTTCACGATCTCCGTCGTCGTCGTCGCCATCTGGATGCCGACGATCTTCGTCTTTCACGACATCGACACATGGCAGCTCGTGATCAACACGCTGACCTCCGTCCTCGCCTTCCTGCTCATCGCCCTGCTCCAGAACTCGGAGCGCCGCTACGACGAGGCGCTGCACCAGAAGATCGACGCCCTCGCCGCGGCGACGGCCGATCTGATGGAGCACCAGGCGGATGGCGACCGGGAGGTCCTGCAGCGTCACATCGAGGAGCTGCGGAGCTCGGTCGGGCTCGAGCGCGAGCCCTGATGTAGGCCCGCGCGCTGAAGCCAGCGCCAGCCGGAAGCTAGTCGCTCTCGGCGTAGAGGCTCTCGGCCGCGATCGGCCGCAGCGTACGGTCCCAGAGCTTGACCTCGAGGTACATGTCGTCGCCGAACCCGCGCACTGCGTCGACGGCCACGAGAGTGAAGCGGCCGTCGGTCACGGCCGCCTGGTCGAGGACCTCGCCGTCGAGCTCGGCCGTCGCGGCCACGGCGCCGCGCACGAGCGGCAGGCCCCAGACGAGGGTGATGTCCCCGCCCCGCTCGCCCTCCGCCCGCCACGCGCCGATCACGTCGTCGGAGAGATCGATCCGCCAGTCCGGGTTGTCCTCGGCCGTGACGTCGGTGAAGTCGGCGCTGGCGCGCAGATCCTCCGGCTCCCCATCCTCCGGCCGCTCGAACGAGACCCACCCGAAGTACTCGATGGCGGCCGGGGAGGCCTCCCCGTCGGATCCATCGACATCCCCCTCCGCCGGTTGCGCCTCGGCGGCGCGGCCCGTCGCGGGCACGTACACGCGGCCACCCCAGGCCCGCTCGGGGAACCACCTGAGCGTCTCGGGATCGAGCGAAGCGCCGGCCTCCTCGGCGTGAGGCGAGCACGCATCGGCGAACTCCCCACGCAGCCGCTCCTCCCAGCGGCCGTATGGCTTGCCCTCCTGGGGCGAATCGGCGATGAACCTCGGATAGGGGCGCGGGAGGGGCGGCATTGGCCCGGGAGCCTAATGCCCATCGAAAGGTGCATTAACCGGGCTGAGGCCGGTTATTGCACCGCTCGATGTTGAGGAGCTTGGGTGCCCCGTCAGCCGTCGCCGCTAGGAGCTCAGCGCCTCCCGCAGGTCGGCGGCCGCGCGCTCCGGCGGGTAGACGTTCACGTCGACGCCCGTGCCCAGCTCGAATCCGGCGCGGATGGTGAGCCTGGGGACGATGTCCACGTGCCAGCAGAACTCCTCCGTGCCGCGCGGAGCGGTCCGGACCCACAGGTTGAGCTGAGGCGGGGCGCCGAACAGCTTCGCCAGTCCCGCGAGCGCCTGGCGGATCATCGCCGTGCCGGTCTCGCCGTCGGACTCGAACGCCGGCGTGGTCCGGCGCGGGATGACCCGGAGCGCGAAGGGCGACCGCGACGCCCAGGGGCAGATCAGGAGCGCCTCGTCGTCCACCGCGACCAAGCGCTCGGAGCGGCGAACCTCCTCCACCGCGACGTCCGACAGGAGATGTCCGCCCATGGTGCGCTCGTGGTAGGCGCCCGCGCGCTCGCGCTCCCGCGCCACCTCCGCCGGGACGAATCCGAGCGCGTAGAGCTGCGCGTGGGAGTGGGGCAGCGAGGCTCCAGCGTCGGGACCCTCGTTCACGATCAGGTGAACGAACGAGGCGCTCTCGGCGTGGGCGCGCATGCGCTCCCGCCACGCGGAGACGGCGCCCGCGAAGCGCTCCTGGCTCAGGTCGACCATCGCCGTGGCGTGCTCCGGCGCGTGGATGATCACCTCATGGGCGCCGGTCGCCGGCTGGGAGGCGAACAGATCGGGCTCGCGTGTCCTGGACGAGGCTCGCAGCGGGTCAACGGAGCTCGATAGCCCGCTCTCCAGAGCTCCTCGCTGCTCGCTGCCCGCTGCTCGCTCGTCCCCGAGGACGGGATACAGGTTGGGCACCGCACGCGCCGTCCAGCCTGGAGAGTCCGGTGGCCCGTCTCCCGGCCGGGCCGCCCACACCTCCGGCGGGGTGCGGGCCTCGCGGCCCTCGCAGAACGGACACGAGTCCGCCGCGTCCTCGCGCGTCCGGGGCTCGGTCGGGGCGAACGCGTCCGGGCGGTCGGCGCGGGCAGGGGCGAGGATCGACCGCAGCCCGGTGAGCTGGTCTATGCGGATCTCGGGTGCGGGCAGTCGCTAGGAACCCCGGGGCTCGCGAGCCCCTTCCCCGCCATCGGCGGTAAAGCCAAGGAACGGCTTCACCATGTCGAGCGGCAGCGGGAAGATGATCGTCGAGTTCTGGTTCACGCCGATATCCAGGAGCGTCTGCAGATAGCGCAGCTGGAGCGTGGCCGGGTTGGCGCTGATGATGTTCGCCGCCTGCGAGAGCTTCTCGGCGGCCTGGAACTCGCCGTCCGCCGAGATGATCTTCGCGCGGCGCTCGCGCTCGGCCTCCGCCTGACGCGCGATGGCCCGCTGCATGTCGGCGGGCAGCTCGACGTCCTTCACCTCGACGGTGGTGACCTTCACTCCCCACGGCTCCGTCTGCTCGTCGATGATCTGCTGGAGCTCGACGTTTAGGCGCTCGCGCTCCGATAGGAGCGAGTCGAGCTCCGCCTTGCCGAGCACGGACCGAAGCGTCGTCTGGGAGATCTGCGACGTCGCCAGCAGGAAGTTCTCGACCTCGGTGACGGCGCGATTGGGATCGATCACGCGGAAGTAGGCGACCGCGTTCACGCGGACGGTCACGTTGTCCTTGGAGATCACCTCCTGCGGAGGGACCGTCAGGGTGACCGTCCGCAGGTCGACGCGCACCATCCGGTCCACGATCGGGATCAGGAAGATCAGCCCCGGTCCCTTCTGCGCGATCAGCCGGCCGAGGCGGAAGATGACACCGCGCTCGTACTCGCGCAGAATCCGCACCCCGGAGGCGAGGACGAGCGCGAGGAAGATGATCAAGAGGACGACGATCGCGATGACGACAGCCACGTCGGGCTCCTTTCCTATGAACCAACCCGGCTTGGCTCGGCTGGTTCCGCCGCGCCGACCGGTGAGACGTGAAGCGTCAATCCCTCCACGGACTCCACGCGCACTCTACTGCCGCGCTCGAGCGGCCGCCCGTCGCCGTTCGCGCCCACGAGCTGCGCCCGCCACAGGGCGCCCTCCACGAAGACCTGTCCGACCGGGTCGAGCGGCTCGCGAACCTCCCCGATCGCCCCGACCATCTCCTCCCAGCCGGTTCGCTTCGGCTGGCGGCGGGCTCGTACGGCCCGCTCGACGGCGAAGGCCAGCGATCCGCCCAGGAGCAGGCCCACGAAGACGATCACCACCGGCGAGACCTCGAACGCGCTCGTGTTCGTGTCGTAGAGCAGGAGCCCGGAGGCGATGAGGGCGGCCACGCCCGACGCGCCGAGGATGCCGTGCGTTGCCAGGTGGGCCTCCGCGATGATCATCGCCACCCCGACGACGAGGAGCAGGACCCCGGTCAGGGTCACCGGCAGCTGCGCGGATCCGTAGAGGCCGAGCAGCAGCGAGATGACCCCAAGGGTGCCGGGCGCGATCAGCCCGGGGCTGAACACCTCGATCCCGAGGCCGATGAGCCCCAGGAGGATCAGGAGATAGGCGACGTTGGGGTTCACCAGGATCTCGAGGAGCTGGTACGTGAACGGCAGATCGTGGTTTTGGATCTCCAGTCCCTTGGTGTGCAGAATCCCCTTGTTGGGTCCCTGCACGTGAAAGCCGTCCAGCTTCTGAAGCAGCGCCTCCTGGCTGGGCGCGATCACGTCGATTAGGTCGTCCTGCTTGGCCTCCCGGGCGGTGAGGTTCTTGGCCTGGGTCACGAGCAGCTGGGCGAGGTGGGCGTTGCGACCGTGGGCCGCCGCCAGGGCCCGCATCGAGGCGGCGGCGTCGTTCTTGATCTTCCGCGAGAGGTCCTCGCTGCCTCCGGTGGGGCCGATCGCGATCGGCGTCGCCGAGCCGATGTTGGTCTCCGGCGCCATCGCCGCGACGTCCGCCGCTTGGGTGATGTAGGCGCCGGCTGACGCGGCGCGCGCGCCATTGGGCTCGACGTAGACGACTACGGGCATTGGCGCCGCGGCCATATCCTGGATGATCGAGCGCATCGAGTCGACCAGCCCACCCGGGGTGTCGAGCCGGATGATCACCAGCTTCGCGTCCTGGCTCGCGGCGTCGTCGAGGGCGCTCCCGACCCACTTCTGCGTCGCCGGGTCGATCGTCGCCTGGAGCTGGATGGAGTAGGCGATCCCGGTTGAGCCGGATGAGGGAGCCTGCTGGCCGATCGCCGGCGTGACGGCAAGGGCCGCTCCCACCAGCGCGATCGCGGTCCAGATAAAGACCCGGGTGCGAAGCCTCGGACCCCTCATGCACCCATTATCCGCTCCGGATGGGCCCCGTCGGGGAAACTTCCACGGCGCGGGCGCGGCGGCCGGCGCGGACCCGCGTCACGACCGCCGTCGGGCCCGGCGGCAGCCTGCCGTCGGTCGAGAGCCACGATCCGGCCAGGATGAGGAGGAGCCCGGCGATCGCGCCGGCGCCTGGCCGCTCGCCGAGGATCGCCACGCCCAGCCCGACCGCGACGACCGGGTTGATGTAGGTGATCACGAGCGCCCGGCCCGCCCCGACCTCGGCGATCAGCATGCCGTAGAGCACGAAGGCCGCCGCGGTGCAGAGCAGGCCGAGGATGATCAGGGATGCGGCCGCCTCGCCCGTCAGTGGCACGCTCGGCGGGTCCAGCGCGACGGCGGGGGTCAGGAAGATCGCGGCGAGCGCGAGGCTCGCGCCCATCGAGGCGCGCTGGTCGAGCTCCGCGAGGTGTCGCTTCAGCACCATCGGGCCGACGGCGTAGCAGAAGGCAGCGACCAGGACGGCGAGCGCGCCGAGCAACTCGTCGCCGCGGCCGGCCACGTCGATGCCCACCAGGGCGACGACCCCCGAGAGCCCGATCAGGAGCCCGACCAGCCGGCGTCCGGTCACTCGCTCGCTCGCGTCGAAGCGGATTGCCAGAACCGCGACGAACAGCGGCGCCGTCGCGATGATGATCGCGGCGAGCGAGGAGGCGACGTGCTGCTCGCCGGCGGCGATGAGCGGAAACGGCACGGTGATCTCGGCGACCGCGAACACCGCCAGCCAGCGCCAGTGCCCGCGCACGGAGGCGAGCGTTCCCGCGCGCCAGGCGATGGCGAGCAGGAGCGCGGCCGCGAGGATGACACGGACCCAGGCCAGGAAGGCTGGCGGGACGCCGTCGTCGACCGCCACCTTGATGAACAGATACGGGATTCCCCAGAGCACCGACACCGCCCCGAAGATCGCCCACGCCCGCGCGCTCATTGACCGCCCACCGCATAGCGCCGGATGTCGGCGGCGAGGTCAGCCTGGCTCGGATACTGGCCCGGCTTGACGAAGACGCGCTCGCCGCTGGCGTCATAGAAGGCGGTCTCGGGAAAACCGGCGGTCGCCCCCAGGAGTCGAGAGATGTCCTGGTCCGGATCGCTGAAGCTGGGGTACGGAAGGGGGAACTCGCGGAGAAAGGTCCGGGCGGCCGCCTCCGAGTCGTTTGCATCCACGCCCAGGAACGCGACCCGCTTCCCGTAGCGGGCGGAGAGCCGCTGCAGGTAGGGGAATTCCCTTCGGCAAGGCTCGCACCACGACGCCCACTTGTTCACGACCACCGGGAATCCGTCGAGGGCGTCGAGCTGCGCCTGGAAGGCGTCCGTTCCGCCATCAACGAGGCGGTCGCCTCCGTCGTAGAGCTTCGCCAGCGGCCTGGGGGCGCCCGCGAGGGCGGCCTCGTAGTCAGGTGCCCTTGCCGTCGGCGCGCTGTCGCCCGACCCGCCGCACGCCGCGAGCCCCAGTGCCGCGAGGCAGAGGACGCCTGTTGCGAGCTTGCCGATCATCGGAAAAACACCGCTCATGCCCTTAACTGGAGCGTGGGATGGTTTAATAAGGACTCGGTCCACGCATCAACCTGGACCGCGGGGGAACCGCCGACTCGTCAAGAGGGGTAAACCACGAGCGGGCCGGCGCGCCTCCAGCGAGCTTACAGCGCGCCCACCCACGGCCAGTGGGATTTCGGGCGTGGAGAGAACCTTCATGACCAAGTCACTCGAAGTCGCCGCCAGCGCGGCCGGGGCGATCCAAGAGGATCAGCTAGAGCGCGTGCGCGAGTTCACGCGCGAGCCGATTCTGCTCGAGGGCGAGACGATCGCCGACGTCGCGCCCGGAACCGCTCGGCGGCGCGCGGTCGACGCCGCGCTCGCCGAGCTGGACCAGGGCCGGGAGACCCCGTCGCCGGAATGGCGGCAGCGGTACTCGCTGCTGCTCGGCCTCGAGCGGCTCCTCTCGACCGAGCCGGTGCGGCTCGCGAAGGACACCGAGCTCACCGAGCACCAGGTCGACGTACTGTCGGGAACGCTCGCCGCCCTGACCGCCGAGCTCGAGGAATCCGACCGCGAAGGCCGCTCAAACGGGGCTCGGGCGACTCGCAGGGGGTCCAACGGCGGACTCGCGACCGACGGCGAGGCGGGCGGCAACGGGGTCGTCGAGGATCTCGCGGAGGACGAAGTCGTCCCGGACGAGGAGGAGCCGCAGGACTGGGAGGAGCCGGCCGAGGAGGATCTCCTCACCGAGGCGCCCGAGGATCCGGGTGCGAGCCGACGCTTCTGGTTCGAGCACGCCACCGGTTCGGGGAAGACGGTCGCCGCGCTCGGGTTCATCGAGGGATCGCGAACCGGGGGGGTCCTCATCCTGACCCACCGTCGAAACCTGGTCGACCAGTTCATCGGCGAGATCTCGGATCGCGGCTACAAGGATCGCCTCTCGCCGCCGTTGCTCGGGAGCGCGGACCATCCGTACGGGCCGGTCACGGTCGAGACCTATCAGTGGTTCGTCCGCAACCCGAATCGCATCTCCGACGCCTACGCGATCGTCATCTGCGACGAGGCGCACACGGCGCTCGGCGAGAAGACGAGTTCCTGCATCCGCCAGTGGACCGGGCCGGTGTTCATCGGGATGACGGCCACGGGCGCGCTGATCGCCCGGCACGTCGCCGACCTGTTCCCCACCCAGACCTCCCGCTTCGATCTCGCCCAGGCGGCGCGGCGCGGCGTCATCGCCCCGCTTCGCGACATCCGGATCCCGCCCGGGCCCGGAGTGCGGACGATCGCCAAGGTTCCCCTTCGACGAGGAGAGGTGGACCAGGACTTCGACCAGGAAGAGCTGGCCGCCCTCCTGGACCAGGAGCCGTTCAACGTCGCTGTCGCCGACCTGTATCGCTCCCGCTTCCGCAAGATTCCGGGGGTCGTGTACACGGCCGGCGTGCGCCACGCGACCAACGTGGCCGCCTCGTTCCGGGCCGCCGGGATCAAGGCGCGCGCCGTATCCGGTGAGACGCCCAAGCGCGAGCTGGCCGAGATCCTCGCCGCGTTCGAGCGCGGCGAGGTGGATGTGCTGTGCAACGCGATGCTGCTCGCGGAGGGGTGGAACTCACCGCGGGCGACGATCTGCATGCACCTGGCGCCGACCGCGTCGCGGCGCGTGTACCAGCAGCGGGTGGGACGGGTCACCCGCCGTGCCCCCGAGAAGGAGGCCGGCATCATCATCGACTTCGTACACCCGGCGACCACCAGCGACGAGACGATCGTCACCCTGCACAGCCTCCTGGACCGCGACGTGTACCGAGGCGGGGCGATCGTCGTCGGGCCGGTGCGGCGCGGCCGTGGCCGTCGCATCCGGGTGGAGCGGCGCGTCGTTCCGGTGTCGGCGGATCCGGAGCGCCGGCTTGCGGTCCTCGAGCGAGAGCTCTGGCGGATCGCGGTCGAGAACCTGAACTACTCCGAGCAGCACGCCTGGGCCGCGCTTGCCGGCGCCCGCGTCACCACCAACAACTGGCGGCGTGCGAAGGCGATGCTCCAGCACGACCAGGCGAAGGAGCTGCGACGGCGGTTCCTGCTCACGTGCGTGCAGCGCAACCGTAACCACCAGCTGCGGCTGAAGGCGCTGTCGGAGATCGCGGCCCTCCGCGACGCCGACGCCTTCGATGACTCGCTGGAGGTCGTGGCGACGTGGCCGCGAGAGGAGCGCCGGGCCGGGGCCAAGGTTCTGCTGCAGGCGCTCGCCGAGCGGCGCATCGGCCGGCGCGACCAGGCTCAGGCCTGGGTCTGGCGCCTGGCGGCGATCACCCGGGAGCTGCACGAGGAGTACGCCGTCCAGCGATGGCCGGAGACGAAGCGGCTCCTGGGCCTCTTCGTGAACTCCTCGGGCCGCGCTCATGGGCGCAACGCCCGCCGCATCGTCCACGCCGCCCGCCAGCAGGACCGCCGCCTGGCGATCTCGCTGCTGGCGGCGGCGGTGGCCCACACGCCCGAGGCCGAGGAGGTGCTGCGCGGCGCCCGGATGCGCATGGCCCGCAAGCCGTCGGCCGTCGCCCGCGAGCTGCTGCGGAACTTCCCGCGCTCCAGTGGGAAGCGGCGCAGGCGGCGGGGTAGGCGCTCGGGCGGGAACGGTGGAAACGGTGGTGACGCCAACGGTGCCGACAACGTGAAAAACGGCGGCGATGAGGGTGGCGACGTGGCCGCCCCCGAGGCTTCCGGCGCCGAGAGCGCGCCCGAGGCCGCTTCGGACTAGCGATTCAGATCGAGTGCGGAATTGGGGGGAAATACCACCCCCAATCGCTCACTCGACCTCCTGAGGGGGCACGCTGAGGGTCACCTCGCCCGAGCCGAGGCTCAACCGCTCTCCCTCGCCGCCGATCACAACGAGGTTGCCGCGATCGTCGATCCCGTCGGCGACGCCGGCGCCCATGCCCCCCTCCACACCTGCCCCGGTCCATCGGATCTCTCGCCCGCGCAACGCGTCCCGCTTCCCAAACCCCGTCACCACTCGCTGCGGCTCGGCGCCCACCCACTCCCCGAGCCGGTCGCAGACGGCATCGAGCGCCTCCTCGGTACCCACCCCGTGATCCACCGAGACGGCTGGGTGGCGTAGGTCCGCCGGGAATTCGTCCGACTCGATGGCGACGTTCAACCCGATCCCGATGACCGCCCACGAGGGCGGCTCCGCCTCGATCAGGATCCCGGCCAGCTTGCGTCCCTCGCTCCACACGTCGTTCGGCCACTTCACCTGACAGCGGAGCGGGGCGAGCGCCTCGACCGCCTCGCAAACGGCCAGCGGGACGGCGAGGGGCAGCAGCGCATGCTCGGTCCTGAGCGGCGCCAGGATGGCCGAGCACAGGAGCGCCTTGCCGGCCGGCGCCGACCACTGGCGCCCGCGCCGCCCGCGGCCGGCGGTCTGCTCGCTCGCCGTCACGAGGGTGCCGCTTGGCGCCCGGCCGGCCGCCAGCTCGCGGGCCCGCTCGTTGGTGGAATCGACGATCCGGAAGTGGCGGCGGGGGAAACCGAAGTGGCGACCGGCGGTGGGCGCCACTAGCCGGCCGGGCGCAGGACGACCTCCGAGCCAGCTCCGAGGCCGAGATGGGCGGCGGCGTCGCCTCGGTTGACCGCCAGCGCGAGGCTGCCGTAGGAGTTCTCGTAGAGGATCAGGCCCCCGTCCGGGACGTCGGCGAAGGTGAGGGTGAAGACGGCCTGGTGCGTGGCGCCGGCGGTCTCGACCGTGATCGGCCGTCCCATCCGCAGGCCGGTCTCGGGCAGCTGTGCGCCGATCAGGTCGAGGGCCGCATTGCCGAAGCGGTCGAGCGACACGACGTGCGCGATCACGCGGCCCTCCTCGATGGTCGGCTTGGGCGCCTCGATCCGGACGAGAGATTCGCCCTCGATCTCCTCCCCCGCTTCCGCAAGTGACGTCCCGCGGGCCAGGTGCGCGGCCACGGGGGCGAAGATGTCGCGGCCGTGAAAGGTGGCGGAGATCGGCTCGAGCCGGAAGTCCGACAGCGAGATGTCGACCGTCTCGACCGGCCCGCCGAGCCGGTCGATCGCCGGCCACAGCAGGCCGTTGTCAGGTCCCACGAGGGTTCGGTCCTCGGTCGCCGTACGGACGGCGACCGCGCGGCGCGGCGAGCCCACGCCGGGATCGACCACGGCCAGGTGGATTCCCGCGGGCGCGTAGAGCAGCGCGTTGGCCAGCACGGAGGCGCCGCGATGGACGGCGTGGCGCTCGATCCCGTGTGTGAGATCGACGACGAGCGCATCGGGGGCGATCCGCGCGATCACCGCCCGGCAGACGCCGGCGAACTCGTCCTCGTATCCGTAGTCGGACAGGAAGGTGATCGGCCGCGCACCCACGGACCCAAGGTATTAGAGGGCGGCGACTTCGTCGCGCAGAGGCAGGTGATGTCAGGCGGCGAAGCCGCCGCGATGGCTCGGTTTCCCCGAGTACGAGGTGACCTAGGCGACCGGCGCGGGACGGGCGATGTGGAAGCCCTGCGCGTAGTCGACCCCGAGCTCCGTGACGAGCTCCAGCGTCGGGCCATCCTCGATGCCCTCGGCGACGGTGAGGACATCGAGCTCGCGCGCGATCGCTACGATCCCGCGAACCATCGCCTGATCCTCGCGGCTCGAGGCGACGTCGCGGACGAAGCTGGTGTCGATCTTGAGGTAGTGGACGGGCAGCAAGCGCAGATGCGTGAGCGAACCGAATCCCGTCCCGAAGTCGTCCAGGGCGAACTGGCAGCCGAGCCGAGTCAGTCGCTCCGCGAAGTCGACCGCGGCGTCGAGCTGCTCCAGGGCCGCCGTCTCGGTGATCTCGAAGACCAGATTGGCTGGGTTGACCCCGGCGCGATCGATCCAGCCCTCGAGCCTGGAGGTGAACTCCTCGTCCCCGATCGAGACCGCTGAGAGGTTCACCTCGGCTCGCCTGCCCCGGCGCGACAGCGCAACGGCATGCGCGGCCATCCATCGGTCGACGAGCCCGATCAGGCCGCAGCGCTCGGCGTCCGGCAGGAACTCGGCAGGCAGGAGGACGTCCTTCGACCCGTTGGTGCCTCGCATCCGGACGAGAAGCTCCTCCTGCACGATCTTCCCGCGCCGGTGGTCCAGGATCGGCTGGCTGTAGGCGAGCAGGTGCTCGTCGGTCAGCACGCCCCGGAGCCGGGTCTCGATCTCCTTCTCGTGGGTGATGTCGAACGCGACCGCGAACCAGGTCTCACCGTCGGCGCGGGCGCTCCACCGCAGCCACCGCCAGCCGCCCCCGCGGGACCGGTAGCGGTTCTCGAAGTTCACGACCTCGTAGTCCGCGTGCGTCACCTTTGACATCTCCGCAACCGTCCGGTCGCGATCCGCAGGGTGGATGAAGTCGGTTATGGGACGCGACATCAGCTCGTCCCGCGTCCAGCCGAGGACCCGCTCCCAGCCGGTGTTCAGCGACGTGAAGTAGCCGTCGGAGTTGACCGTGCAGAGCAGGTCCCGCTCGATGTGGAAGCCGAACTCGCCGGCCCGAGCGTCCTTTCCGAATTTTCTCCCAGCCACTGACTCCCTACGCGGCTCCGAGCCCGAGGACGGACTCCACGGCCTCCCATGAGGCTAGGGAGGCCCTGGGGCCGCTGTCAACCGGGAACCGCTCTGCCGGCGGCATCGAGCAACAGCGCCTCGACCAGACCCTCCGGATCGTGGCGCTTCGCCTCGACGGCGACTTCCAGGCCCGCGGCGCGGGCCGCCTCGCTCGTCACGGGGCCGATCGAGGCGACCCTGGCCCGTTCGGGGAGGCTGTCCCCCAGCGCTGCCACGAAGTTCCGCACGGTCGAGGAGGACGTCAAGGTCACGTAATCGGCGGACCGGGCCGCCTCCACCGCCGGCGGGTCGGGCTCCTCGGCGACGATCCCGTACAGCGCCACGACGTCCACCTTGGCACCGCGCTCCCTCAGGGCATCGGGCAGCAGATCTCGAGCCTCCGCCGCCCGGGCGACGAGGACCGGCCGGTCGGTCACGTCGACCCCGGCGAGAGATTCGACCAGGGCCTCCGCGATCGAGCGCTCGGGCACGACATCCGCGCGGATCCCGCGCTCGGCCAGGGCAGCCGCGGTTCCCGGGCCGATCGCGGCGACGGTCGCGTTTGCGAGCGCTCTGGCATCCAGTCCTGTCGCAACGAGCGCCTCGAACAGCAGGCGCACGCCGTTAGGGCTCGTCAGGCAGATCAGGGCGTAGGAGTGGATCGCGCCGATCGCGTCGCGCACCTCGGCGGAGTCGACCCTGGGAACGACCCGGATCGCGGGCAGCTCCAGGACGTCCGCCCCGAGCGCGGTCAGCGTCGCCGCCATGCCGCTGGCCTGGGCGCGAGCGCGGGTGACCACCACCCGCAGGCCGAACAGCGGGCGCCGCTCGAGCCACGCGATCGTCTCGCGCCGCGCCGCGACAGCCCCGGTGAGGATGATCGCCGGGGGAGCGATCCCCGCTTCCGCGACGGCCTCCGGCAGCTCCGCCAGGGGCGCCGTCACCGTCCGCTGCGCCGGCGTCGTGCCCCGCTCCACCACGGCCGCGGGCTCATCCGCGTTGCGACCGGCGGCCACCAGGTGAGTGACGATGTCCCCCAGACGCCTCACGCCCATGTAGAGCACGAGCGTTCCCGGAAAGCGCGCCAGATCCTCCCAGTCGATCGCCGAACCGTCCTTGGACGGGTCCTCGTGTCCGGTCACGAAGGCGACGGCCGATGCATCGTCGCGGTGGGTAACTGGAATCCCGGCGTAGGCGGGGGCGGCGACGCCCGCCGTGACGCCCGGCACCACCTCGAACGGAACCCCGGCGTCGGCGAGCGCCTCGGCTTCCTCGCCTCCGCGCCCGAAGACGAACGGATCGCCTCCCTTCAGGCGAACGACGCTTCGTCCGGCCCGCGAGTGCCCGACCATCAGCTGCTCGATGTCGGGTTGCGGCAGCTCCGGCTCGCCGGGCCGCTTGCCCACGTACGTGAGCTCGGCGTCCTCTCGGGCGCCCCGGAGCGCCGCCGCCGGAATCAAACGGTCATACAGGATCACGTCGGCGCTCGCGATCAGCCCGGCGCCGCGCACGGTCATCAGCCCGGGATCGCCGGGCCCGGCCCCGACCAGATAGACGACCCCGCCCCGGGCGCCCATCAGACCGACGCCTCCGCGCGCTGGAGGATGTCCCGCGCCCCCGCCCCGAGCATGCGCTCCGCGAGCGACTCGCCGATGGCGGCGGGTTGCTCGGGATCGCCCGCCACGCGATCGCGCACCCACTCCGAGCCGTCGGGGAGACCGGCGTAGCCGTACAGCACGAGCTCGCCGCCTTCGAGGCGCGCGCAGACGCCCACCGGCGTCTGGCAGGTGGCGTCCAGGGCGACCACGGCGGCGCGCTCCGCGGTCAGCTCCACCAGGGCGTCGTGATCGGAGATCCGGGCGGCCTCGGCGGCCGCCTCGTCGTCGTCGCGCCTCGCCTCGATCGCGAGCGAGCCCTGGCCCGGCGCTGGCGTGAGCTCGTCGATGGCGAAGGTGAAGGCGATCTCCGACTCGCGCCCCAGCCGACGCAGGCCGGCGGCGGCGAGCACGATGCCGTCGTAGGAGCCCTCGCCGAGCTTGCGAAGACGCGTGTCCACGTTGCCGCGCAGCTCGACGACCTCCAGATCCTCGCGCGACGCCATGAGCTGGGAGCGCCGCCTGAGGCTGGAGGTGCCCACGCGAGCGCCCTCCGCGACCTCGGCGAGCGAGGACGCTTCGCCCACGTAGGCATCGAGGGGATCCTGACGCCCCGCGACTCCCGCGAGCCGCAGCTCGTCGGGACGCCTGCCCGGCACGTCCTTGGCCGAGTGGACGCCGAGATCCACCTCGCCCGCGAGGAGCGCCCGCTCGATGCCGCGAACGAAGCGCTCCTTGTCGCCCGGATCGGAGTCGGTGGAGCGCACCGCGACCACCTCCGCGCCGTCAAGGGCATCGGCGACGGACTGCGCCTGCGCGAGTGCGAGGGCGCTGCCTCGCGTGCCGATCCTGAGGACACGGGCGTCGGTCAACTGGCCGAGCGGCCGCGGCGCGCGTCGCGCAGGGAGCGCACCTCGGCATCCGTGCCCTGGACCGGCGCGCTTCCGGGATCGAGGCCGAAGAGCTCGCGGAGGGCGTTCACGAAGACGTATGCGTCCTCCTCGCCGGACGAGCGCTTGAGCCGCAGCGTCGGCTCGTGCAGAAGTCTGCTCGCGATGGCCCGCGCCATCGCGCGAACTCGCTCGCGGTCGGCATCGCTCAGCGACTCCCAGCGTTGATCGTTCTCGGCCAGCACGCTGGCCGTGATCTCGTCGGCCCGCGCGCGAAGGGCTGCGATCGTCGGCACCACGTCCTGAGAGGCGCGCCAGCGCTCGAAGCTCGCGAGCTCGGTGCGCAGGATGCTCTCCGCCCGGCGGCCCTCCGCCTCGCGACCGGAGGCGTTGCGCTCGACCTGGGTCTGCAGATCGTCCATGTCGAACAGGCCAACGCCCTCCACGGCACGGCAGTCCGGGTGGACATCGCGAGGCACGGCCAGGTCGATGAGCAGGAGCAGGCGTCCTCGGCGCGCCGCCATCACCTCGGCGAGCTCCTCGCGCTCGATCACATGGTGGGGTGAGCCGGTGGACGCGACGACGATGTCCGCGTTGGCCATCTGCTCGGGAAGCTCCTCGAACCTGATGGCCCGTCCGCCGAAGCGCTGAGCCAGCCCGATCGCCCTGTCGTAGCGGCGATTGGCGATGAAGGCCGGCTCCACGCCACGGGCCGCCAGAGCCCGCGCCGTCAGCTCGGCGGTCTCCCCGGCCCCCACGACCAGCACGAGCCTGCTCGAAAGGTCGCCCAGGGCCCGCTGCGCGAGCTCGACGGCCACCGAGGGAACCGACACTCCGCGCTCCGTGATCCCGGTCTGCGACCGCGCCCGCTTGCCCGCGGCGAGCGCGCCGCGAAAGAGCCGATTGAGGATCGGGCCGGTGGCCCCCTCGACCAGCGCGAGCTCGTAGGCGCGCTTCACCTGCCCCTGCACCTCGGCCTCGCCCACGATCATCGAGTCGAGGCCTGCCGTCACCCGGAACAGGTGCAGCGCCGCATCCGCGGCTCGCGGCGAGTAGAGGTGACCCACGAGCTCGGTCGGCGGCGTGCCCGCCTCCCGCGCCAGTACACCGAGGGCGACGGCCTCCGCGCCGACCGGGTCCGGAGCCGCCATGTAGAGCTCGGTGCGGTTGCAGGTCGAGATCGCGGCGACCTCCTGGATCTCGGGCGCCTCGACGAGCTCACGCATGACGCCCGCGGCCCGCCCCTCGGTCAGCGCCACGCGCTCGCGCAGCTCGAGCGGCGCGGTCTTGTGCGAGATGCCGAGAGCCAGTAGTTCCGTCAAACCAGTTCCTCCCGGCTGCTCCGCTCTTGCTCGAACATATTGGCCTCGGCTCCGCCTCGGGATTCTTGATCTGCTCCCGCGTCCGCGCCGGGAGGGTCTGTTCCAGGACGAGGTTTCCGTTCCGCCAGATCGGCGAGCTCGTCCAGCTCGCGGTCGATGCGCGCCAGCTTGGCCGCCATGATCGCGACGTAGGTGAGGATCAGCGCGAGGAAGACCACGTACGCCGCGGCGACGTACTTGCCGGCCTCGTCCAGCGGAAGGGCGGGCATCAGCTCGCGGAGGTCGCGCTCGACGGGACCCCGGGCGCGATTCTCGATCCGGACGGGGGCGCCTGCGCCTCGCCCTCGAGCGCGCGCCGGAGCCGCGAGAGGCTGGCCGACGCCGACTTCGCGGCGAGCTCGAAGCGCACCAGCGCGACCCAGAGCAGCGCCATCCCGGCGAGGCAGACGAGAAAGGTGAGGAGCATCGACCCGGGCAGGCCGCCGTTCGCCGTCGCGAACACCCGCGGATGGACCAGCGACTGGGCCATGCGAACGGCGATGAAGTTGAGGGGGACGAAGGCTCCCGCGGTGATCGCGAACACGGACGCGTAGCGCGCCTGGCGGTCCCGGTCCTCGATCGCGTAGCGCAGCGGGTAGTAGGTCGCGTAGAGGAGGAACACGATCAGGAAGCTCACCAGCGTGGGCTCGTCCCAGACCCACCACTTGCCCCACGAGGCGTGCGCCCAGATCGAACCGGTGATCAAGACGCCCACGCCGAAGATGACGGACAGGTGGATCGACACGTACGAGCGGACGTCGTGAATCGCGTTCCCTGTCCGCAGGTGCGCGATGCCGAAGATGCCCCCGACGATGAAGCCCACGAGCGAGCACGTGGCGAGCGGGACGTGCAGGTAGAAGATCTTCTGGATGAATCCCTGGTCGGCGTCGAGCGGCGCGTAGAAGAAGACCAGCGCGAAGCCGGCGGACAGCAGCAGTGTGGCGGCGATTGCGTTCGTTCGGAGGCTGGGGACCTTCATGCTCGACTCGTCAGCGGCGGGTCAGTGGTCAGTCCTCGAGGAGATAGTCGTAGACGGCGAAGCCGACCGCCGCGAAGGTCATATCGTAGAAGGCCAGCACCGCCAGCCATTTGGCCACGCCGTGGTATGACGGACCGCCTGCCGCGAGCAGCTCCTGCGAGGCGTTGGCCGCGGCGATCATGACGGGCACGAGGAGCGGCAGCAGCACCAGCGGCACGAGCAGATCGCGAGCCCGGGAGTTAGCCGCGAGCGTGGAGATGAGCACGCCGGTGGCCGCGAGCCCGAGATCGGCGAGGAGCAGCACGCCCGCGAGCGGCGCCAGGCCGGCCCACGAGTCCAGGAAGAAGAGCCCGAAGACCGGCACGGTGATCGTCTCCAGAACGACCAGGTAGATCACGAGGGCGGCGGCCTTGGCGCCGAGCAGCGCCGTTGCGTCGACGGGGGCGAGCCGGATCGCGTCGAATCCGCCCTCGTCGCGCTCGGCCACGAACAGGCGGTTCACGGCGAGGATCGCGGCGAACAGCACGGTCGCGAGGAGCACCCCGGCCGCGAGGCCCCCGCTCAGCGACTCGCGGTCGAGCCCGTACCGAAAGAG
>JBKPFQ010000177.1:0-17126 GCA_046728915.1 Actinomycetota bacterium
GACAAGCGCGCGGACTCGGCGCGCGGCTGCCGCAAGTTCGGTGCTGTAGCTCAATTGCCTCTCTACCTAACGGGTCACAAGAAAAGCCGTTCCGACGGCCCGTGAGTCGGCCACTCGCTCCGCTCGGACCTGAACCCGCGACCCTGCCGCTCTTTGTTGGGCTCCGCTTCGCTCCGCCTGCCTGCCTACACCCCCATGGGCGACGGCGCGGGCTAGTCCTAGTCCTGGTCAGAGAAATGGAGTAGGACGACACCCCCACGGTTTGACGTATGCGGTGCGTGCCTAGGGCCGTTTCATCGCGGAAGGGGGCGTCAGCCGAAACCGCTACCACGTTCCCATCCCTGTCCCACGACGGGACAGGCGTTCTTAGCTCGGCAGGCGATAGGTGTTCCCAGCCGAGACCCTTGATGGTGAATCCGCCAACCTCCTGCCCGCCAGCAGCGGGCTTGCCTCGCGGCTTGCGGCCTCGGATAGCGGCCTCTGTAGTGCGGCCCGGTCAATGGCGATGTCCAAAGGGACTTCGGCCGGACCGCTTGTTCGATCCCGCGCGTCTCCTAGGGCGGTCTCTCTCTCCGCAGCGCCAGCCCATTTCGGCTGCGCGAGCCCCGCGCGGGCCAAGACTTTCGTGGGTACGCCGTGGGTACGGGATGGGTACCCGACTGACCCCGATTGACGCCTGGACGTTACCTCAGTACCCCAGCGCGAACTTCGCGTCCTCGGACATCATGTCCGGGGTCCACGGCGGGTCGAAGACCATCTTCGGATAGACGCTCTCCACCCCCTCGAGCTCGCCGACGAACTCCTTCATCTGCTCGGAGACCTGGGGGCCGATGGGACAGCCGGGGTACGTCAGGGTGAAGGTGACGTAGACGTCGGAGTCCTTCACCTCGACGTCGTAGACCAGCCCCAAGGAGACGAAGTCGAGCCCGAGCTCGGGGTCGATCACCTCCTCCAGGGCCTCGTAGACGTCGTCCTGCGTGATCGTCGCGGTGTCCTCGGTGGTCATGCGCTCATCGTAGCGAGAGGGCCTCACTACGCTTCACCCCGATGGCCCTCCTGTTGGTGCTCATATTCATCGTCCTCCCGGTCGCCGAGATCTACGTGATCATCAAGGTCGGTGAGGCGATCGGCGTCTGGCCGACGATCGCGCTTCTGATCCTCGATGGATTCCTCGGCGCCGCGCTCCTGCGTCACCAGGGACGGGCGGCCTGGCGGCGCTTCAACGAGGCGCTCGCCGCGGGCAAGGTCCCCGCCCGTGAGGTCTTCGACGGCGCGATGGTGATCATGGGAGGCGCCTTCCTGATCACGCCGGGGTTCATCACCGACGTCATCGGCCTCCTGCTGCTGATCCCTCTTAGCCGGGCGATGTTCCGCGGACTGGTGACTCGAGTCGCCACCGGGCGCGCCGCCTTCGCGGTGCGATCCGTGCAGTGGGGATCGAGGGCTCGCGATCGATATCGCCAACGCTCGAGACCGCCGACGGGCTACGACTACGAGGGGAGCGCTCGCGAGGTGAACGAGCCCGAGCACGAGCTTCCGCGACCAAGGGGCAATGGCGAGACCTGAGCCGACGGTCATCTCGATGGAGCTCACGGCCGGCGAGGAGGCGGTCCGGCTTCGATGGGACCCGACCGACACCGAGGACGAGGGAGGGGCCGCGGCGGAGTCGCCCTGGGAGCTTCAATCGGAGCCCGACTGGGGCCGCCTCGATGGCATCCGGCTGATCTCCGCCCACTTCGACGACGGGGGCCTGCTGGCCGTCGCGGCGCTGCGCCCCCGGGCCGCTCGCGGCCATGGAGAAGACGTCGTGATCGCCAGGTTCATCGACGCCGAGGGCGAGGAGACCACGACCTCCGACGCGTTCCTGTCGGTCGAGTACAACGCCGCCGGCACGCCCCGCCGGCTGGGGCTCGAGGTGTGGCCCGAGCCGGACGCCGCTCCGCTTCGGGTCGCGGCCGATCGCGACGTAAAGGCAGCGTCTCCCAGGGCGGACGGACGCGAGGCGGTGGCGATGAGCTTCCGACTCCAAGGGACCCCCGGAACCGGCCTCTACGAGGTCCTCCGGAGCGGTTGAGCGCGGCCGTGGCCATCAGGGCGGTGATCTCCGACTTCGGCGGCGTCCTGACGACGCCGCTCCTGCATGCATTCGCGGCGATTCAGGACGAGATCGGCATCGAGGCCGGGACGCTGGGTCGCGCGATGCAGCGCATCGCCGAGCGCGAGGGCGAACATCCCCTCTTCGAGCTCGAGCGCGGGAGGATCACAGAGGCCGACTTCCTGGGCCAGCTGCGTCGCGAGCTCACCCCCGACCTCGGACACGGGCCGGAGCTCAACCGGTTCGGCGACGTCTACTTCGATGCCCTCGACGTGAACGAGCCGATGATCGGCGTCATGCGAGACGCGCGGTCCCGGGGGTACAGGACCGCCCTGCTCACCAACAACGTGCGCGAGTGGGAGCCACACTGGCGCGCGATGATCCCCGTGGACGAGATCTTCGATGTGATCGTCGACTCGGCCAATGTCGGGTTGCGAAAGCCGGAGCCCCGGATCTACGAGCTCACGGTCGAGCGGTTGAACGACGGGATCGGCCCATCCGACTGTCTGTTCGTGGACGACGTCGAGGTCAACGTCGATGCGGCGCAGCGGCTGGGGATGCATACCGTCCACTTCCAATCGAACGAGCAGGCGATCCCGGAGATCGAGGCGGCGCTGGACGGGCGACCTTGAGCCCGGGCTAGTTGTCCGAGCCGGCGCGGTCCCAGACGTAGAGCTCGACCGCCTCGGCTGCGAGCTCCATCAGGCGGGGCGGGGAAAGCCAGTCGAGCACGGTCTCCAGCGCGCGCTCCTCGGTCACGCCGCGATCCACCGCCTCCTCGCCGCGGAACCCGGCAGCGAGCTTCAGGGCCTCGCGCCGGTGCTGACCCAGCGACGGGAACGCGCCCATGAGGAAGTCGCGGTTGGGCACCGGGTGGCCCACGTCCATCGAGGCGTGCCAGGCGGCGAGCATCGAGATGTCGTGGTCATCGAGCTCGGCAATCGCGCGGGCGTAGTGGGCCTCAAGCTCGTCGTCGGGGATCTCGTCCACCCACGCCCGCACGGCCTCTCCGAGGAGCTGGCGGCGCGCCTCTCTGCCGACTGAGTCGGCGATCGCCCGGATAGCGTCGGCGGGGTCGATGAAGCACAGTGCCATGACCTCGCGAAGATAGAGCCGGCCCCCGACGGAACAATCACCTACCCGGGCGGCACACGCCGTGTGCGGACCTATGCTGGGCGGGATGCCGATTTCAGTGATCGTCGGACCCCCGAACTCGGGTCGGGCAGGTGAGATACAGGCGCGCCTCAAGGAGGGGCTGGACCGCGAGCCCGTGCTCGTCGTGCCCACCGCCGACGACGCGAGCCGCTTCGAGCGCGAGCTGTGCGGCCCCGGCGGCGGGCTGCTCGGCGCGTCCATCAACACCTTCAGCCGGCTGACCGACGAGATCGCCGCGGCCACCGGCGCGGACGTGCGTCCGCTGCTGAGCGATGCCCAGCGGCTCGCGGTGATTCGCTTCGTGGCGAGGGACACGGACCTCCGGCTGCTGGCCGCATCCCGCCGGCAGCCGGGCTTCCCGCCGGCCCTCGAGCGCCTGATCTCCGAGCTCCAGGCGGCGCTCGTCGGTCCCGATGAGCTTGCCGCGGCCGCGGCTGGGCTCGACGGGGGCGAGTACGAGGCCGAGCTCGCGCGGCTCTATCAGGGCTACCTCCAGCGCCGCGAGGCGGCCGGGCGCGACGACGCTCATTCCGCCGCCGCCGCGGTCGCGCGGAGCCTCCGCGAGCGTCCCGAGGCCTGGGCCTCGCGACCGGTGCTCGTCTACGGCTTCGACGACCTGACCGAGGAACAGCTCGCCCTGCTCGACGCCCTCGGGGCCGCGGGCGAGGTCACCGTGGCCGTCAACTACGAGGACAACGACGCCCTCGCCGCGCGGGCCAGGCTCCTCGCGCGCCTTCGCGACGAGCTGGCGGCGGATGTCGTCAAGGAGCTTCCGTTCGATCCCTCCTATACGGCGAGCGCGACGCTGCGCGAGCTCGACCGCGGCCTGTTCGGGGTCGCCGATTCGCGCGTCGAGCCCGATGGAGGGCTCGCCCTCATCGAGTGCGGGGGCGAGCGCGGCGAGGTCGAGGCAGTGGGCGGGGAGATCGCGCGGCTGCTCGCGGAGCGCGTGAGGCCGGACGACGTCGTCGTGGTCCTTCGCCGGCCGGATGCGCGTGGACCCCTGTACCACCAGGTGCTCGGCGGCCTCGGGATACCGGTGGCCGTGGAGGCTGCGGTCCCGCTCGCGGACACCGCGGTCGGCAGGGGGATCGTCGCGCTCGGCCGTTGCGCGGAGCCGGACGCCCCGGTCAAGGATCTCCTCGACTACCTGCGCTCCACCCCCGGCGCCACGCCGCAGTCGATGGCCGATTGGGTCGAGCGGAGGGCCCGCCGCGAGGGCATACGCACCACCGAGGAGGCGGTCGAAGGCTGGAAGGGGCCTCCGGCGGCGTTGGCGAGGCTCCGCCAGGCCGGCGGCACAGCGGCCTGGCTTCGTGAGCTGGCGGCGGAGGCGCGCCGCCTGGCGGAGGACCCGCACCGGGGCCTCGAGCCCCTCGATGCGCCCGGCTGGACCCGGGGCGACGACGGCGTGCCCTTCGACCCCCTGGAGGCGCGAGCCGCCGAGGCCGCCGCCTCGACCCTGGAGGAGCTGGCGGCCCTGGAGGCGCTGCCCGGATGCGCGGCCCCCTCCCCCACCGAGGCGCTCGCGGCGCTGGACGACGTCCGCGTGCCGCTGTGGCGGGGCCCGACGGAGGGACGGGTTCGGGTCCTCAGCGCCTACCGCGTGCGCCCGGCGCGCGCTCGCCACCTGTTCGTCGCGTCGCTTCAGGATGGCGAGTTCCCAGGACCCGACGCCGTCGATCCGCTGCTGGGCGACGAGCGGCGGAGGCGCCTTCAAATTCCGGCGCTGGCGCGACGGGATCCGGCGCTCGAGGAGCGCTACCTGTTCCACGCCTGCGCCGCGCGCCCCACCGAGCGCCTCTGGCTTTCGTGGCGAAGCTCCGACGAGGAGGGCCGTCCGACCGCGCGGTCGCCGTTCGTGGACGACGTCCTCGACCTGCTTGGACCGACCCCCGAGCGAGCGGAAGAGCGCCTGAAGCTGGTCCACGGGCTCGACCAGGTGGTGTTCGAGCCGCAGGGCGCCCCGAGCGAGCGCGCGCTTGCGCGCGCGCTCGCCGCGATCGGCCCACGATCCGACCCCGTGCTGCCGGGACCGCTCGCCGCCCCGGAGGTCCTCGCCGAGCTTGCGGGACGCAACCCCGTCGGCGCCGGAACCATCGAGCAGTGGATCGAATGCCCCTACCGCTGGTTCGTGGACCACGAGCTGAAGCCACAGCGGCTCGATCCCCAGCCGGAGGCCCTCACCACCGGGTCGATCGTGCACGAGGTCCTGGAAGGCCTCTATCGCGACCCGCCGGGCAGCGACCGCATCCCGCGTCCCGGCGACGTGGAGCGCTGGCGGCGGCGAGCGCGCGAACTGCTGGCGGAGGCGGCCGAGCGCCGCGGGCTCACCGCGGATCGGCCCCTCTCGGGGGTCGCGCTCGAGCGGATGCGCGCCCAGATCGATCGCCTTCTGGAGCGCGAGAGCCGCAGCGAGACCGACCTGCGACCGGCGCTGATCGAGGCGTCGTTCGGTGGCGGCGAGGAGGCCGATCGCCCGGCCCTGGCGCTCGGCGATCTCTCCCTGCACGGAATGATCGACCGCGTCGACGTGACACTCGACGGAAGGGCGGGTCTCGTCTACGACTACAAGACCTCGTCGAGGGTGACGTCGGGGGCGAAGCTGGCGGAGCAGGGCAAGCTTCAGCTCCAGCTCTACGCGCAGGCGATCCGCGAGCAGTGGGGAATCGAGCCCCTGGGCGGCCTGTACTACCAGCTGGGTGGTTCAGGGAATCCCAAGCCCCGCGGGTTCGTCGCCGATATCGACGAGGCGACCGAGGGGCTCGACCTCACGCGAACTGACGTGCTGGACCCCGACGAGGTGCAGGCGACAGTGGACGCGGGCGTCGAGACGGCGCGCGAACGGGCGGCGTCGATGCGGAGCGGCGCCATCGGGCGCGACCCGAACCGGGGGCGGTGTCCGACCTGGTGTCGCTATCAGCCGATCTGCAGGCTGGAGCGCTCGATCGCGGCCGACGAGGAGGGCGGCAACGGGAACGGCGGGAACGGATTGTGACCGCCGGCGCCCCGCAGCAGCTGGCCCTGGTGCCGAGCGAGCCCGCGCCTGAGGCGAGCTCGGACTTCACGCCCACGGTGGCCCAGCGGGCGGCGATCGAGTTCCGCCGGCGCGACGTCTTCACCGAGGCGGGCGCCGGGTCCGGCAAGACCGGGGTGCTGGTGGAGCGCTACTGCGACTGCGTTACCGAGGACGGCGTGGCGCCGGACGCCATCCTCGCGTTCACGTTCACCGAGCGGGCGGCGGCCGAGCTGCGCCAACGCGTCAGGCGCCGCCTGATGAGGCGCGCCCACGCGGCCGCCGACGGCTGCGATCTGGAGCGGGCGCGGGACATCGCCCGCGCGGCCCGCGAGGGGGAGCGAGCCTGGATCACGACCATCCACGGGTTCTGCCGCCGTCTCCTCGCCGCGCATCCCGTGGCCGCGCGGATGGACCCGCGGTTTCGGGTCCTCGACGAGGCGGAGTCCTCGCGTCTCCGCGAGCGCGCCTTCGCCGCGGCGCTCGACGAGGTGGTCGAGGCCGGTGGCCCGGCGGCGGCACGCTTCGCCGCGGGGTTCTCAGGGCCCCGGCTGCGGGAGATGGTGATCGACGCCCACGAGCGCCTTCGGAGCCAGGGCGTAGACCCGCCGCGACTCCCCGATCCGGGGCCGCCGGTGCGCTCGGTGAAGAAGGAAGGTGAGACGTCCGAGCTCACGCCCGCGGAGGCACGCCAGGCGGCCGAGGGACTCAACGCCCTCGAGGCCCTGCTGGCAGCGTACGGCCGCGAGTACACGCGCCTCAAGGCGGAGCGCTCGGGGGCGGACTTCGCCGACCTCGAGCTTCGGGCGCTCGAGTTGCTGCGCGGCCCGGGTGCCATCGCCGACTCCTGGCGGGAGCGGTTCGCCCACCTGATGGTCGACGAGTTCCAGGACACCAACCGCGTCCAGCTGGCGTTGATCGACGCGCTGCGCGGGTCGCAGACCCGCCTGTTCGTGGTCGGCGACGAGCTTCAGTCGATCTACCGGTTCCGCCACGCCGACCTCGAGGTGTTCCGCCAGCGGCGAACGGCCGCCGCGGCCGACCCAGAGGTCGACGAGCTTCCCCTGCGCGGGAACTTCCGCTCGCGTCCGGAGGTCCTGGCCGCGGTCGACTTCATGGGCGAGGCGATGTTCGGCGAATCGTTCGCGCCGCTCGAAGCGGGTCTGGACGCCGCCGAGGAGCCCCGGGGCGGCCGCCCCGTGACCGAGCTCCTGATCACCGACACCGCCGAGGACCGGGGCGACGGCGGCTGGCGGGCGGAGGACATCGACCTCGACCCTCCGCCTGGCGAGAACGGCCCCGCGTGCGTCGCCGAAGCCCGGTTCCTGGCGCAGCGCCTCGCGGAGCTTCGCGAGCTGGGCACGGATCGCGGCGATATGGTCGTGCTCCTTCGGGCCTTCACGCACGTGGACGCGTTCGAGGAGGCGCTGGAGCGCGTGGACCTCGCCCCGTACGTCGTCGGCGGGCGCGGCTACTGGTCGCAGCAGCAGGTCGAGGACGCACTACGCCTCCTTGGGGTGGTCGCCAATCCGCTCGACGACGAGCTCCTGTTCGGAGCGCTCGCCTCGCCGGCGTGCGGCGTGACCGCCGACGCGCTGTGGCTGCTGCGCCGGGCGGCGCGCGACGGTGACGGACATCCCCGCCACGTGTGGCCGACCGTCGCCGAGGGCGAGTGGCCGGACGGGATGTCGGCGGACGACGCGCGCCGGCTGGAGCGGTTTCGCGAGGTGCTCACCGCGCTTCGCGCCGAGGCGCCCCTGCGTCCGCTGGACGGGCTGATCGATCGCGTGGTCTCGGCGTTCGACTACGACCTGGCCATCCTCGCGATGAAGGGCGGCCCCCGCCGAATGGCCAACCTGCGCAAGCTCATGCGGCTCGCCGCCGAGTACGAGGCGCACGACGGCCGCGACCTCCGCGGATTCCTCGACTTCGCCGAGGAGCGAACGCTCCGCGACGAGCGCGAGGGCATGGCGGCCGTCCAGGTCGAGGGTCACGACGGCGTGCGCGTGATGACCGTCCACGCGGCGAAGGGCCTCGAGTTCCCGGTCGTCGCGGTCGCCGACATGGGTCGCTCGCTCGGGGCCGGATTCGCCAATCCGAATCTCCTCGTCGGCCGGCTGCCGGGACCCGTGGGCGATCCGGCGGGTGCGCGATTCGGGATGCGGCTGCCAGTGGCGGCCGCCGAGTCGCTGCGCCTCTGGGAGCTCGCGGA
Organism: Actinomycetota bacterium; assembly: GCA_046728915.1. Lineage (GTDB taxonomy): Bacteria > Actinomycetota > Thermoleophilia > Solirubrobacterales > 70-9 > AC-56. Next base: position 8,479 of record JBKPFQ010000177.1, read on the forward strand.
GTTGAGCGAGGAGGAGTCGGCGGCGGAGGTGGAGGAGGCGCTTCGCCTGGTGTACGTGGCGGCCACGCGAGCACAAGACCGGCTGATCCTCAGCGGGACGTGCAGCCTGCCGGCGGACGAGCCTCCGGAGTCGCTGCGGCGCTCTCACACGGCGCTCCACGTCCTGCTTCCCGCTCTGCGAGGGCGCGGGTGGTCCGGCGAGGACGGCGAGGTCGAGCTTCCGCGCGCCCCTGTGGTAGAGGGGGGCGAGGCGGACGGGCCGAGCCCCCGAATGAGGGTCACGATCCAGCGGCCGAGCGTCGAACGAGCGGAGCGGCTTCGCGCCCGAGTCGGCGGCGGTGTCCAGCCCCCCTTGGTCTCGGTCGAGCCGGCCGGCCCGCTGCTCCCCGAGCCGCCGCCGCCACCCGGAGCGGGCCACCTCTCGTACTCGGCACTGTCCAGCTATGCCGGGTGCGGCTACCGGTTCTACGTTGAGCGGATCCTCGGCCTCGCATCCCCCCTCGAGGTCGGCGCCGAGGACGGGGAGCCCGGCGGGCCGGAACCCGCCGAGGGCGACGAGTTGCTGGATCCGCTGCTCGGCCCGCGAGCCCGAGCGCTCGCGATCGGCAACTGCGTTCACGCCATCCTGGAGGCCAGCGCGCGACGTGCGTGGGCGCCCCTCCGAGGCGACGAGCTCGAGCGGATCCTCGCGCGCGAGGGGCTCGGCGGCGACGCGCAGGCGGGCGAGCGTATCGAGGCGCTCGTGGACGGCTGGGTCGGCTCCGAGCTCCGGCAGGAGCTCGTCGAGGGCGAGGCAAGGCTGCGCCCGGAGGTTCCCTTCGTCCTGGAGCTCGGGGGCGCGATCGTGCGGGGGAAGATCGACCTGCACGCCGACACGCCCGACGGGCCACTGGTGGTGGACTACAAGACGGACGCCCTCGGGGGCGCCGACCCGGCCGAGCTCGCGGGTCGCTACGAGACGCAGCGCGACCTGTACGCGCTCGCCGTCCACCGAGCATCGGGGTCAGCGGCGGTGAGGGCCGCCTACTGCTTCCTGGAGGCGCCCGAACGGACCGTGCTGGAGGCCTATGACGAAGCCGGGCTGCGCGCCGCCCGCGAGCGGCTGGAGACGCTGATCCGGCGGATCGGGGAGGGCGACTTCACCCGGACCGCGTCGCCGCACCGATCGCTGTGCCATGGCTGCCCCGCGGCGGCCCGGCTGTGCGGGAACCCCGCCTGGAAGCCCCAGTGGGCATCGGCCTCGTGACCCAACTCGCCGTCTAGCCGGGGGTTCCGTTCCACCGCCGCGCCCAGGAGCGCAGCTCGCGAATCGCCGGACGCAGATCCCTTCCCTTCTCCGTGAGCGCGTAGGAGACGCGCGCCGGCGTGCCGTCGTGAACGCATCGCTCGACGAGGCCCTCGGACTCGAGCTCGCGCAATCGCCGCGAGAGGAGCCGATCGGAGAGGCCCGGCACGACCTGGGTCAGCTCGGCGTAGTAGTGGGCGCGCTCGGAAAGCGCCCAGACGATCGCCCCGGTCCAACGCTTGCCGATCAGCTCGACCGCCTGATGGAAGTCCGGGGACACGCGCACCGGCTTCCCCCGCGGCCGTGGCCTGTGGCGTTCGGCTTGGGAAGGCCCTGATTCCACCCTCGATTCAGGGTACAGAAGGGGGCGGGCGGGCATGACGGGCTCCGCTACACCGCGCACGGGCCGGTTCCGCTCGGGCGCAGCGGGCCCGAGAGCGCGTCGCCGACGACGTCGTTGGGCACGCCGAGGCCGCCCGGCGGGCCCTTGTTCTTCGCCTCCGCGAAGACCGTCGTCAGCACGTCGCCCGAGGCGTCGACGAGGGGGCCGCCCGAGTTCCCGCTTCTCACCTCGCCCCGGAACGGCGTCATCTGGCGCTGCACCGGGCCCCGGCCGTAGGAGTCCTGACTGATCACGGTCTCAGTGCTTCCGAGCCGTGCCGGCGCGACCTGGAATGGGCCGTTCTCCGGATAGCCGAGTATCGCCGCCGCCGTCCCGGCGGCCGGATCGGGAGCGAAGTCGAGCGGCCGGAGATCCAGGCCGCTGACGCGGAGGATCGCCAGGTCGTCGTGGGGGTCGTAGTGCACCGCGGTCGCGTCGAGCTCATCGCCGTCTCGCGTCGTCACCGTGGTGCTGTCCTCGCCGGCCACCACGTGGGCGTTGGTAACGACCAGGCCCTGGGCCGCCACCCAGCCCGACCCCTCGATCCCCAGCCCGCACGCCGAGCCGAGGATCTTCACCGTGCTGTCGCCCGCGCGGCGCACGTCCGGATCGCCGGCGATCGCCGGCTGGGGTGCCCCCACCTTCGGTTCAGGTCCGGTCACGGCGGGTACCGGATCGACGTGGCGCAGGAGGTTGAGAATCGGCCCGCTCGGCGGCAGGGCGTCGTTCAGGGCGCCGAGGATCGTCGATTGCTGAAGGGCGTTTCGCAGGCTGCGCTCGCCGGGGCCCGGGACGTTCAGCGCCGCCGCGCCGAAGGCCCATGCCAGCAGCAGGCCGAGCGCCCCCAGGAGGATCGCTCCGGCGAGCCCCTCGATCTGCCCGATTACGCCTCCCCGCGGCAGGAAGCCAACGCGCACAGCCTCGGCCACGCCCTCCATCAACACGGCGAGGGCGGTGCCGACTAGGAGCCCGCAGACCACCGTCACGAGGGGCGCGTAGGGGGACTCGCCGCCCTCCGTGAGGAGCGCCGGGCCGAGCCGACCGCCGACGATCGCCCCGAGGACGAATCCGGCGAGGGGCAGCGCGCTCGCAACCAATCCGCGCTCGTATCCGATCGCCGCGAAGGCGACCGCAAAGACGGCGATGATGAGATCGACGTAGTTCACGGCGGCTAACTTTGTACCCGCTTGAGCTCCATTGGTTCCCGGGCGACGCGGCGGCGACGCCTTCTTACACGAGCGCTTCCCATCGCCCTCCTTGGCTTGGCGGCGTTCGCGGCCGGCCTGATCCGAGGTGCCGAGGGCACGGACCTGGGCAGCGCGGAGCGGTTCGCCGACGCTTGGGAGGGCCAGAGCTTCTCGGCGATGTACGCGCAGATCTCGAAGGCGTCGGCGCGCCGGTACTCCCGCGACGACTTCACCTCCGACTACGAGAGGGCCGAGATGACCGCGACGGTCAAGCGCGTCGATACGGGGGAGGTATCGGAGTCGGGCTCAGGCGCGGTCGTGCCGGTGACCCTCGAGACCCACGCCTTCGGCACGATCAGCCGCGACCTCGTGCTCCCGCTCGACGGCGACAAGGTCGACTGGGCGCCCAACCTGGTCTTTCCCGGGTTGGCTGCTGACGAGCGTCTGGTTCGCCACACCGCCGTCCCGCGCCGCGCCCCCATCCTGGCCGACGATGGAACTCCCCTCGCCCAGGGCCCGGCCACCGCTCGGTCATCTCCTCTGGGCACGGCCGCCACCGCGGTCGCCGGAAGCGTCTCCACCCCCCATCGCAAGCAGGATGCGGCGCTTCAGCGGCTCGGCTTTCCGCCGGGAACCCCGACGGGCACGAGCGGACTCGAGCTCGCCTTCGACACCCGGCTCGCAGGTCATCCCGGGGGCGAGCTGGTCGCCGTACCGACGAGCGGCGAAAAGCCGGCCGCCGGGGGGCGCACCCTCGCCGCCAGCGATCCGATTCCCGGAAAGCCGGTGCATACGACGATCGATCCCGACCTCCAGCAGGCCGCGGTCGCCGCGCTGGGCAGCACCTACGGCGGCGTGGCGGTGCTCGACGCGGGCGATGGCTCGGTGAAGGCGGTGGCCGGCATCGCGTTCTCAGGGCCGCAGCCGCCAGGCTCCACGTTCAAGCTCATCACGACGACCGCCGCCCTCGAGAGCGGCGCCGTCAAGGTCAGCGACCAGTTTCCGATCGAGACGTCCACGACCGTGGAGGGAAGGGAGATCGCAAACGCCCACGACGAGGCCTGCGGGGGCAGCTTCACCGAGGCCTTCGCCGAGTCGTGCAACAGCGTCTTCGCCCCGCTGGGCCCGAAGGTGGGATCCAGTCGCCTCGTCGACGCCGCCGAGAGCTATGGATTCAACTCGCCGCCGAGCCTCTATGAGGAGCGCGCGATCAAGGCGGCCGACGTGCCGAGCAGCACGCTCCCGGAACACATCTCCAGCGATCTGGACCTGGCGGTCACGGCGATCGGACAGGGAGAGGTCCTTGCCACCCCCCTGGAGCTGGCCTCCGTGGCCCAGGCGATCGGCAATGGCGGCGTCCGCGAGCCGACATCGCTGGTCACGGACCGGTCGCTGCGGTCCAGCGCGAAGCCGGTTCGGGTCAGCTCCAGCGAGATCGCATCGACGCTCCGGACGCTGATGATCGGAGTGGTCACGAGCGGCACCGGGACCGCCGCGGCCCTCCCGGGGATTCAGGTCGCGGGAAAGACGGGGACGGCCGAGCTTGGGCCGGTGACCGGTCACGTGACCGGCTCGGAGGAAGCCCAGCAGCTCGACGCGTGGTTCACGGCCTTCGCTCCGGCGACCGATCCGAAGCTCGCCGTCGCCGCCATGGTCGTAAACGCGAGCGGCGACGGGGGCACGGTGGCGGCCCCGATCGTCCGCCAGGTGATGGCCTCGGCGTTCGGGGTGGGATAGGCCAGCGAAACGAGACACGATGAATTCCTCGACCTGAGCCGGTCACTAGATCAAACCCACGGAAAGGAACCTGCGTATGCGAGACCTAGTCGTGCTCACCTTCCTGACCCTCGACGGCGTCATGCAGGCGCCGGGCGGCCCCGAGGAGGACCCGAGCGGCGGCTTCGAACACGGCGGCTGGTCGGTCGGCTACTGGGACCAGCAGATGGAGACGGCCATGGCGGAGTCGATGTCGCCCCCCTTCGACCTCGTACTCGGCCGCAAGACCTACGAGATCTTCGCCGCCTACTGGCCCCACGCAGACGAGCCCGGCGCGGAGCTGCTCAACAGCGCGACCAAGCACGTGGCCTCGACGACGCTGAAGGTGCTCGAATGGGAGAACTCGACGCTGATCGAGGGCGAGGTGCCCGAGGGGATCCGCGCCCTCAAGGAGGAGGACGGCCCCGAGCTTCAGGTGCACGGCAGCGCGAACCTGATCCAGACCCTGCTCGAGCACGGGCTGATCGACGAGTTCCGCCTCAAGATCTTCCCCCTCGTGCTCGGCACGGGAAGGCGTCTTTTCGACGGCGGCGCGGTGCCCGCCGGCCTCGAGCTCGCAAGCTCGCAGGTCACTCCCAGCGGAGTGATCGCGGCCACTTACCGAACCGGTGCCGAGATCAAGTACGGGTCGTTTTAGCTCGACCCCTCCTCCGTGGGAAACCCGATCGCCGCCCCCACGATCACAGCCAGGCCGCCGATGAGGGCGATCACGCCTCCGAGGGTCGCCGCCGCCACTGGTCGCGCGGCGCGGCGCGGCGGCGACGGCCGCCACGCCCATGAGGACCAGACAGGCGATGCGGACCGGTGTACCGAAGATGCCGAAGACCACGATCGCGGCGCCGACCGCCGCTACCAGCAGGGGGCCCCGGAGAGCTGCGTCAGATATCAAGCTCGACTTCGCCGGTCGAGCCATCGGACGAGGGGATCTCGAGCGTCAGTGGGCGATCCTGGATCGCGGACTCGGTGATCCGGAACAGCACCATCGAGCCCTCGATCGGGCCGTTCGCAGCAGTCGATTCCGGCTCCGGAAGCTCGTCGCCGCCGTGGACCTCCTCGCCCGGCTTCAGCGCGAACAGGCTCTCGCTCGGAAGGGGCTCGAATGTGGTGCCCACGGTGTCGACCACCTTGAAATCGGTCGCGACCTGCGCGGAGGAGCTCCCCTCGTTGTCGATCCTCATGAAGACCCCGAGGTAGTACTCGTCGCCCGGGAGGGACTTTTGGCCCACGAGGTACGCCTTGTCCTCCGGATCGTCGGGATTGAGGATGCGCGTGATCTGGACGTTGTAGAGCAGGTCGCCGAGCTTGATCGCCTGACCCTCGGTGACCTGGTTCGCGTTCTCGGGCGCGGTGTTGCAACCGGACACGAGCACGCCAAGCCCGATCGCGGCAACGGCTGCGAGAACGACGCCAAGCCGCATGATGGAACCCGGGGCGCGCTGCATGGCGGCGGAAGTGTAAGTGCTCATCGATCGCCTAAGTCACGGGGAGCCGCGCGCCGCCCGCGATGACGACACGGTCGCCCGGGCGCCCCGACTCAACGAGGTCCTTCAGCCGTGAGAGCGCCGTCGACCACTGCCGCCTGTAGAACCGCTCGCCCCAGCGGAGCTCCCGCATGCGATCCACGGGATGGGTGGGCTCGGTCCCGAATCGGACGGTGACCTCCGAGGTCGCTGCGCCCGGGCCCTCCACGATCTCCCACCCCGTGAGGATCGGGATGCGGTCGAGGCGACCGCCCTTGCCCTGCTCCATGATCCGGAATGGCCGCGACGCCTCGACGATGACCGTCTCCATCCAGAGCCCCGGCTTGTGGATCCGCATCCGCGCCGCCGCCCCCACTCCCGCGGACTCGAAGCGCTCGAGCCTCAAGTCGCGAAGGAAGTGATCGGTGAACGCGGGACGGTTGGCGAGGTCGCAGACGAAGTCGAAAACCCGCTCCCGAGGTGCGTCGATCGCCTTCGTCACGGAGACCGGGCCCATCAGCGGCGCGATTCTATTGCCCGAGTCGCGTCAGCATTCTTCCAATTTGCGACCGTTTCGGCCAACAATCGGCCGGGCACCCAGAGGCCATCGTTAGAATTGCAACGAGCCGAGGGGATGGACTTGCTGGTTGACGAAGGATTCGACGTTCGCGAATCGGGACAATTGGCGGCCGGATCGCTCGTATGCGTGGGCTGCGGGTACTCGATCTCGCTGGAGGTCGATGACGAGTTGCCGCTGTGCCCGGCCTGCGGGGAATCCCGCTTCCGCCGGGCATCGCTGTTCGAATCGCGAACTCTCGACACCGAGGCGATCTCGCCGGCCGCCGCTCCACCCACCTGGATCGACGAGGTTCGCTCGCGAGTGGACCCGGCCAACCGCTACCTCGCCTATGAGGAGGACGGCGAGCCGATCCTCGTCGAGTTGCCGACCGGCTGGACGCGCATCGGTCGCAGCAGCGCAGCTGACGTTCGCCTCGACGACGCCACCGTGTCCCGCCGGCACGCCCTGGTCGTGCGAACGCCCGAGGACGAGCTGCGGGCTCTCGACGACCGCAGCCTGAACGGGCTGTTCGTGAACGGCGAGCGCGTCGAGTGGACGCCGCTCACCGACGGCGACGAGTTGGAGATCGGCCGCTACCGGCTGTACGTTCTGGGCGCCTAGTTCCCGCGCTGCGAGCGGGCTTTCGGCCCCGGCGACGGGTAGGCTGTCGCATCGCCCGAGGGGCATCGCGTGCAACCTGCGTCCACAGCTCAAGCCAAAGCCAATCAGGCCGACGAGGCGGCCACCAGCACCCTCTCCCGGGATGTCCTCGAGGCCGCTCTGGAGCGCGGCACCGAGCACCTGCTCTCGCTTCAGGATCGCGCTGGGTGGTGGAAGGCCGAGCTCGAGACCAACGTCACCATGGACGCCGAGGATCTCCTGCTTCGCGAGTTCCTAGGCGTTCGCGACGAGGAGGCGGTCCAGCGGGCCGCGACCTGGATCCGCTCGCAGCAGCGCGACGACGGGACGTGGGCCAACTTCTACGGCGCCCCCGCCAACCTCTCCACTACCGTCGAGGCCTACGCCGCGCTGCGGCTCGCGGGTGATCCCGTCGATGCACCCCACATGGTCGCCGCCCGGGAGTACGTGCTCGAGGCCGGTGGCGTCGAGGACGCCCGCGTCTTCACTCACATCTGGCTCGCGCTGTTCGGCCTGTGGTCATGGGGGGACGTCCCTGCCCTGCCCCCCGAGCTCATCTTCCTCCCCCGCTGGTTCCCCCTGAACATCTACGACTTCGCGTGCTGGGCGCGCCAGACGATCGCGGCGCTCACGATCGTCAGGGCCGAGCGGCCGATCCGCCCGTTGCCCTTCGACCTCCGCGAGCTCCGAACGGGGCGTCCGGTCAAGCCGCGGCCTCGGACGTTCCGCGGGCGCGTGCTCCTCTGGCTCGACGCCGCCGCTCGGCTGTACGAGCGCCGGCCGGTGAGGCCGCTTCGGCGCCGGGCCATGGAGCGAGTGGAGCGGTGGGTACTCGATCGCCAGGAGACCGACGGCTCATGGGGCGGCATCCAGCCGCCCTGGGTGTATTCCCTGATGGCGCTGGCGCTCCGCGGGCACGAGGTCGACGGTCCGGCGATCTCGAAGGGCCTCGAGGGAGTCGAGCGCTTCCTCGTCAACGAGGGAGACGTGCGGCGCCTGGAGGCCTGCCAGTCGCCGGTTTGGGACACCGCTCTCGCGATCATCGCGCTCACCGATGCCGGCGCCCCCCCGGACGATCCGGCGCTCGTCAGCGCAGCGGATTGGCTCCTCGCCGAGGAGGTCAGGGTCAAGGGCGACTGGACGGTCCGCCGTCCCAACCTCGAGCCGGGCGGCTGGGCGTTCGAGTTCGAGAACGACAACTACCCCGACATCGACGACACCGCCGAGGTCGTCATGGCGCTGCGACGGGTTCGCCACCCCCAGCCGGAGCGCGTCGCGGCCGCCGTTCGGCGCGGCGTCGCGTGGACGCTCGGCATGCAGAGCCGAAACGGGGGTTGGGGAGCGTTCGATGCCGACAACG
>JBKPFQ010000178.1:0-26378 GCA_046728915.1 Actinomycetota bacterium
TGATCGGTGCGGTTGTGATCGTCGGCGAGAGTGCCGGCGACCCGGTCGTACAGCTCATCGCCCAGCTCCGGCTCGAACTGCGCCTGGACGAGGCGGGGCCACCACGCGTCCATGATCCGGACCGCCTCGGCATCGTCGTAGTTGCCGTCCCGGTCGCGATCGATCCGATGCGCACCCGAACGCCGCCATTTCGCCAACACGTTCACGGCGTGCTTCAACGCCGGATCCTCCACCGGTTTCCTGCGGATGACCCGCAGGAGCCACGGGAGCGTGCGGTCCCCGCGCAGGTCGACGGCTCCGGCGTCCTCCATGTCGGCGATCAGCTGCTTCAGGCTGATCTTCCTGTCCCCGCGGATATCCGGCCTGATCCGCTCGTCCAGCATGTCGGAGCGGAAGATGGAGGAGAAGCCGACGTTGTAGTCGGGGGCCTGGCGGTTGTTCCAGCTCGTCAGATAGCGCTGATCCACGACGTGCGGGTGCGCGCGACAGCGCGTGGAGTCCTCGGTCAGCGCGTCGGGGTCGAAATTCCGCCAGAGGAACGGCTTGCGCGCGAGCGTCGGCAGGTTCGGGTCGACCCCCTTCGGCCGCACCGGGTTCTGCCCCGAGTTGAAGTACGCGATGTGGTGCCGGTTGATGTAGAACCAGTTGAAGGTGTAGGAGATCTGGCACGCCGAGCGGAAGAACTTGTGCGGCGTGCGCATCTTGCGCGGGTTGTTGAAGCTCGCGAAGCCGAACGCCGACGGGTCCACCTCGTGGAAGTAGGTGTCGCGAAGCTCGGTGTACGCGTAAGGCTTGCCGTCGATGGTGGCCTTGGCGATCACGATGCCGACCTTGGTGCGAAGGGCCGTGAGGGTCTCGGACCCCGCCGGCGTCTGGTCGGCCGGCGTCGGCGCCCAGGCGTTGGTGCGGGTGAGGACCTCGAAGGGCAGGCATTGGCCTAGGAACTCGTAATGGTCGGAGTCCATGGTGGGCGTGCCGCCGTCGGGCTCGCAGAGCTTGACCGCATAGGTGTCAGTGATGTCCTGCCCGGCGGAGGTCGCGCTCCAGGCGTAGTTGCGGCCGTGGCCCAGCTGCACGTAGAGGTTGGTGCCGGGGAACGCGGCACCCCGGGCGTCCAGCGGCGGCCCGCCCTTCGCCGGAGCGTGGATGTCCTGCTCGAGCAGGATCTCGGGCGAGAAGTAGGAGACCTGGGGGCCCATGACGGCGACTGGGTGGCCGCCCTTGGCCTCACGCCCGGAGACCAGCAGGGCGTTCGAGGCGCCGTGCGGGTGAGCCAGCGGGTCGAGCAGGTCCGGGAACCTTCCGCGGGCCGCGGTTGACGCGGCGCTCGTCGCCGATGGATTGCCGCCGGACTGCGTGAAGCCCCCCGGCGCGCTCGCGTCCGCCAAGACGACCGAGTCGGGGTCGGGCATCGCAACTCCCCGGGCGTGCTTGGGCGGCTGACCGTAGGGGAAGCTCTTCCCGTGTACGGTCGTCGGCGCCTCGGGGTCGTTGAACGACGCGAAGTCGGCGAAAACCTTCCTGCCCTTCCGGTTGCCGAAGCGCTTCTGCGCCGCCTGGAGCATGAGGGCGTTGTCGAGCTCGCCTCCACCGCCTTTGCCGAAGATGCCGGCCACGAGTGACGCGGTGGAGATCACGTCGTTGACCGTCCACTGATGCCCTGGCAGGCAGATGTTCTGGTCGGGTGCGATGAGGTTGTACTCGCCCGGCAGGCGCGTCTGATTGACGCACGCCTCGGCGATGAACCGGTTGATGCCCGCGACGTAGTTCTGGACATCGCGCTGGATCAGGACGCCCCGCCGGCCGTAGAGGGAGGGTGCGCGCTCGTACTGTTCCCGGAGGTCCGCCTCCAGGTAGGGCGTGTCCGCCCAGACCGACTCGTCCATGGCGGCGTTGGATCCGCCCGCGAAGCTCGACAGCTCGGCACGCCCCGCGTGCCGCAGCGCATCCATGAAGAACAGCCGGTCCTCTGCGGTGGCGTAGCCCGTGCCGAACATCGCGCCCGTCCGCGTCTTCCCGTAGATGTGGGGGACACCGAAGTCGTCGCGGACGATCGTGACGTCGTCGCGGGGGCTCTCGGTGCTCTCGACCTTTCCGGGCTTGACGCCGAACGTGGCGTCCTTGTAGTAGCCCGGGATGTCGGATCGCTTGAGCCCGGGAACCGCATACGCGAGGTTCGTGTACATGCCGAGCTGATCGTCGCTGTGGGGCGGCTTCTTCCCGGTCGCCTCGAATGCGGTGATGTCGCCGAGACTGGCGTTCGTGCCCTGAGCCGGCGGCAGCACGTTGCGGAATCCCCCGGCGTCGTGCTTGCCGTAAGACGCGGGCGAAGCTGCCGCCATCGCCCCCGCCGGGAGGACGAGCGCCGCGGCGGCGAGTACCCCACAAGCAAGCCGCCGCGCTGAGGGCGGCGGCTGGCCAGATCCGAAGAGAGCCTCCTCCTGTCTCTTCATTCGTCGCGAATGTAGACGGGAAGCCGGCTCCATGCGCCAGTTCCCCGACGACGGCCGCACCGCGGGAGGCCCTACTCGTCGCGTCGCTCGGCCGCCCGGTCGCGCTCGTAGTCCAGTTCCGTTCGAACGCCGCGAGCGCCCAGCGCCGCCCGAGCATCCTCGATGCTCTTCGTCCCTGCCACCGCGCCGACCAGGGGTAGCTCTGCGGCGGCCGCGGCGGTATCGAAGACGAAGATCAGCGCGCCCACCGGCCCGAGCTCGACCTCTCGGCGCCCGCCCCGGATCGGCACCCGCCCGGTCTCGCCGCGGGCACACCGCGCGACCTGGAGGCTCGCCTCCGTGGGGACCCGCTGGGCCGCCCGCTCGATCTCGCGCCCGACCTCGGGTGAGACCCCCCAGGTGCCGAGCCATGCTCCGGCTCGTCCCAACGCCGCGACCCGATCCAGGACCTGCGACGGCGACAGCTCGCCGTCGCACCCGGCGCCGATCACGGTCAGGAGCGGTGCTGATTCCCGGGCGGCCCGAAGCGCGGCGGCCACCATCACGGCGTCGCAGAGCGGACTGGCGAGCCCCTCCTCCTCACCTCGCGCCAGGACGTCCCCGCCCACGTCGACCCCGAGCAGGAGGTCGCACTCCAGGTGCTCCATCGCGTCCGCGATGCCGCGCGCGGCCCCGGTCGCTCCGCCGGTGACGTCGATGAGCGCCGTGCCGGTCCCCAGGTGTTCGGCGACGCCCGCCTCGGCGAAGGCGATTCCATCGGCGGTCGCCGTCCCGGGTCCCGCGAACACCGCGTGCTCGCCGATCGGCTCGCCTCCGCGGATCTGGTCCATCGACCGCGGTCCGGGATGCGGGTCCACCGCGAAGCGCTCCCAGGCGACGCCTCCAAGCGCGAACGGCGTCCCCAGCGAATCACAGAGTCGCGCCGCCGCCAGCGCGCCGACCACGTCGCCGCCTCCCCCGATTCCAAGGACGAGCGCCCGCCGGGCGGCTTGAATTCGCGAGATCAGGTCGTCAGGCGGGGACGGGCTCGGCCTCGCCGCAGATGTTGCGGATCTCGGCCGTGGCTCGCTCGAACTCCTCGTCCGCCATCACCGGTGTCCCCTCGAAGGGAAGCTCGCGATCGATCTCCACCCACGACCTGCAGCCGTGGTACTCGTCGCGAACGCGCACGGTGACGGGTCGCGGGATGCGATAGACCCGCAGCAGGAGGACGTGGAGCGGATGGCGCCGCTTCCACTGCAGACGCTTGTGCGCGTAGTCCTGCGTCCACACGTGGAACGGGGAGAGGCTGTCGACGATGCGCGGATCGCTCGTCTCGAAGTGGTCGGCCACCTCGGCCCAGGAGCGGATCCGAACGCGGTCGGGCTGCGCGATGCCGCCGTCCTGGAGCAGCGCCCTCGGCGGCGGCTCCTCGTCAGGCCACACGCCCTCCTCGAGAGCCCGCCGAAGCTCCGGGTGGTGCGACTCGCGCACCAGGTCGTTGCGCTGGTGGTCGAAGGTGGGGTAGAGGAAGAACCGGTCGTGCTCGACCTCGAAGTGCTTGTTGTCCTCGCGGATTCCGCCCTTGCGGAGGGTGACGAGCTGCTCACCCTCTGCCAGGGCGCGCACCGTCACAGCCCACTCTTTGAAGGCAATCGGCATTGCTTAAGTCGTTCGGATCGTGGTAAAGCGAGCTTCTATCGCCGGCGTCGCCCGCAACACGGACTCTGGCTGACCGGCCAAGGCGGGCCATTTTAGAGGAGGTCGGCGAAATCGCAAAATTTGTGTTCTATGTTGCGAGTTCGTCAGCAAACGCGAGCAGGATCTCATTCACGCTCTCGGGGGCCTCGAGATGGCACCAGTGGGCCGCCCCGCTCACCACCGCGGTGCGGGCGTCGGGGATCGCGGCGGCGATCGCCTCGGCGAAGGCCGGTGGCGTTACGGGGTCGTGCTCGCCGCAGCAGGCCAGGGCGGGGCAGACAACCCGATCCGGCTCCTCCATTCGGCCCGCCGCCGTCGCGGCGCTGCAGTCGGCGTAGGCGGCCGGATCGTTTGAGGCGATCAGGGCGCGGAACAGGCCCGCCAGGACGGGATCCCCGCGCCGGCACGATTCGCTGAGCCCGGTCCCCACGACCGTGGCCGCGATCTCGTCCATCCGCCCCGCCCGCGCCTGTCTCACCCGCTCCTCGAACACCGGCGCCGCCTCGTCTCGCCACCGAAGCGCGCCGCCGATCGTCACGAGCCCGGCGGCGCGGTCCCCCAGCATCACGGCCGCGTGCTGGCCGACCATGCAGCCGACGGAATGCCCGACCAGCATCGGCCGCTCGACGTCAAGCGCGTCGAGCAAGCGGCCCAGATCCGCGGCCCAGAGCTCGACCGAGTAGGGCCCGGCCGGTTTTGAGCTCAGCCCGGCGCCGCGCTGGTCGTAGGCGATTGCGCGAAGGCCACGCTCCTCGCACGCCGCGAGCTGCGCCCACCACGAGTGAAAGGACCCGCCCAGCCCGTGGACGAATACGACCGTCACCGCATCTGCTTGGCCGGGGCGATCCTCATAGGCGAGGGTCACGTCCTCGAGCTCGACGCGCTCGGCCATGGCCGGAGCCTACGCCGAAGCCGCTTCGCGGCGCATGAGAGAATCGGCGCCGATGCCAGAGGAGGAAGGCGCGCGCCGCGGCACCCCGGCGACGGGCGCCCCGACCGACCCCGATGCGGAGCTCGTGGCGAGGCTGCGCCGGGGGGACGAGGACGCGTTTCGGAGCCTGGTCACCGAGCACGGGCCGTTTCTCATGCGGCTGGTGATGATGCACGTGCCCAGCCGCTCGGTCGCCGAGGAGGTCGTCGGCGACACCTGGCTCGCCGTCCTGAACGGCCTCGACCGGTTCGAGGGTCGGTCCTCGCTTCGGACGTGGCTCGCCAGCATCGCCCTCAACAAGGCACGCACGAGGGGCAAGCGCGAGGGGCGGATCGTGCCGTTCGCGCTGCTGCGACGGCGCTACGAGGAGGGCGGAGGCCCGGCGGTGGATCCAGATCAGTTCCAGGGCCGTCGCGGCGAGCGGCCGGGCTGGTGGGCCAGTCCCCCGGTCGCCTGGCAGGATCCGGAGCACCAGCTCGAGGTCGCCGAGACCCGTGATGTCATGCTGCGCGCGATCAGGGATCTGCCCCCGCGCCAACGCGAGGTGATCGCGCTGCGCGACATCAGTGGCTGGGACGCCGAGGAGGTCCGCAACGCCCTGGACCTCAGCGAGACCAATCAGAGAGTGCTCCTGCACCGAGCACGCTCCAAGGTGCGCGCGGCGCTCGAGGAGCACCTGAAACCGGAAACCGAGGAAGCCGCTTGATGAGAGGCCACCGAGAGGGAATGCTGACCTGCCAGGAGATGGTCGAGCTCGTGACCGACTATCTCGAGGGGCGCCTCGACGATGTCCAGCGGGAGCGGTTCGAAGCGCATGTCGCCGAGTGCGACGCCTGCACCCTCTACATCGAGCAGATGCGCCAGACGATCGTGGCGCTCGGTCACATCCCGGCCGAGACGATCTCGCCCGAGGCCGAGGAGGAGCTCCTCGACGCCTTCCGCACCTGGCGCGACCGGACGGCCTGAGCGGCTCGCCTATTCACCCGGCGAGCCGTAGCCACCGCCGCCGGGCGTCTCCAGCCGCAGGCGGTCGCCGGGGTTGAGCCTCCCCGCGGCCTTGGAGGGCAGCTGCTCGCCATTCAGGAGGTTGCGGCCCGGTGCTCCATCGCCGCCGCCGTTCCGCCCCCCGGGGGCGTGGGCGCGCCGCTCGGTGATCAGGGTGAAGGCAAGCGGTGCCAGCGCCTCCAGCTCGCGGACCACGCCCTCGCCGCCGCAGTGGTGGCCCTCGCCACCGCTGCCGCGCCGAACGCTGTGCTCGCGAACCCGGATCGGGAACTCCGTCTCAAGCGCCTCCGTGGGCGTGTTCAGCGTGTTCGACATCGCGACGTGGATCGCATCTGGCCCGTCGGCGTTCGGGCACGCGCCCTGGCCGCCGCCCAGCGTCTCGTAGTAGGTGAAGCCCTCGCCCGCAAACGTCAAGTTGTTCATCGTTCCCTGGCCCTGTGCGGGCACGGGGGTCGCCCCGGCCAGCGCCGCGAGCACCAGATCGGCGACCCGGCTGGAGGTCTCGACGTTTCCGGCCACGACCGCGGCCGGCGGACTGGCGTTGAGCAGACAGCCCTCTGGCGCGACCACATCGATCGGCCGGAACGCTCCCGCCGAGGGGGGCGCGTCCGGGTCGGTCATCACCCGTACGGAGAAGAACGCCGCCGACTTCGTCACCGAGAGCGGGCAGTTCAGGTTGCCGTCGACCTGAGGATCGGTGCCCGTGAAGTCGAGCGTCAGGCGGTCGCCCTCGACATGCGCGGTGACCCGCAGGTGAATATCGCGTTCCGAGCCTCCGCCGGCGTCGTCCTCCAGCACGTCTTCGGCCTCGTAGGTCCCGTCCGGGAGCTCGGTGAGCTTGGCCCGAGTGCGACGCTCGGCGTAGTCGAGGATCTCCGCCATGCCCGCCCGCAGCTCGTCGATCCCGTTTCGCTCGCTGAGCTCCAGGAGCCGCCGCTCGCCCGTGAGGTTGGCCGCACGCTGCGCCCTGAGGTCCGCGAGGCGCTGCGGAGGATTCCTCATCTCGTGCGCCAGCTGCTCGAGGACCTCATCGGTCGCGGGAGTGGGCGGGATGACGACGCCCTCGTCCTCCAGGCGCCTGGAGTCAGCGGGCATCCCGCCGGGTGTCGGCCCGCCGATGTCGGCGTGGTGGGCGCGGCTGGCGGCGAAGCCCAGGAGGCGATCCCGGCCGTTCTCCTCGGCTCCCGGTGCGAAGATCGGCGAGATCAGGGTGATGTCGGGCAGATGCGTCCCCCCGCGGAAGGGATCGTTGAGGATCCACGCGAGGCCGGGGCGGTGATCCTCGTCGAGCACCGCCGCCACCGCGTCGGGCATCGACCCCAGGTGCACGGGGATGTGCTCGGCCTGCATGACGAGCTCGCCCGCGGCGTCGAACAGGGCCGTCGAGCAATCGCGGCGCTCCTTGATGTTGGCCGAGTGCGCGGAGCGGATCAGCACGGCGCCCATCTCGTCGCAAGCTGCGCGAAGGGCGCCGACGAGCACCTGGAGCGTGACCGGATCGAGGCCCCTCCGCGGTGAATCGCTCATGGGCGGTGCCTCCTTCCGCGGCAGTGCGGCTCAGCCGGCGAAAGCCAAGCCAGGCAAGGAAGCAGCGAGCGTGGCGTGCTTGCAAAGCACGCGAGCGGGCGATGACGCCGCCTGGCGCCGGTTCGCAGGCGGCTGAGGCGTGCTGTCGTGGGAGGAGTCACCGCTAGGCGCGCTCCGCCGCGATCGTGCCCCGCTTGTCCACCCTCGCCCGCCAGCCGGGAGGCAGCACCAGCGTCGCCTCCGGGAGCTCGAAGATGCATGGTCCGTCGGCCTCGGCCCCGGCTTCCGGCTCGCCCCGCAGGACCGTCGCGTCGATCCACTCCCCGCCGAAGCGCGCCTTGCGAGTCCGGCGCTCCAACCCGCCCGACTCGGCGGCCCGCGGCTCCGGGGACGGACCCGGAACGGTCAGCGCGACGCGTACGGTCACGAGCTCGATCGCGGACTCCGGGTCGCGATACCCGTAGCGGCGCTCGTGCTCGGCGGCGAAGCGCTCCGCGAGGTCGGCCCGCTCGGGACGCGCCGAGCCGGGGACCGGCAGCTCGAATGACTGACCCGCGTAGCGAAGGCCGTAGACGACCTCCATGTCCACGTCTGCGTCCTCGAGCCCGGCGGCCAGCGAGTCGCGAAGCGCCTCCACCTCGGTCGCCACCCGGTCGGCGGTGAGCTCGTCCCCCGAGAGCATCACCGTCCGTGCGGTATCGCGGCGGCGATCCGACGCGATCAGCCCCAGCGCCGACAGGACGCCGCTTGCGCGTGGACACAGGATCCGGTCCATGCCGAGCTCGTCGGCCAGCGCCGCCGCGTGCATCGGTCCCGCGCCGCCGAACGGCATCAGGGCGAAGTCGCGCGGGTCGATGCCGCGGTCGACAGTTACGACCCTCAGCGCCCGCACCATCTCCTGGTTCGCGACCCGGACGATTCCCTCGGCGGTCTCCAGGGCGTCGAGCCCGAGCTGGGCTCCGAGGTCCTCCACCGCCTCTCGGGAAGCGTCGATGTCCAGCTCGACCCCGCCCGCGAGCGTCGAGGATGCGTCCAGGTAACCCAGCAGGAGGTTCGCGTCGGTCACGGCGGGCTCGGTCCCGCCGCGTCCGTAGCAGGCTGGCCCCGGCTCGGCACCCGCGGACCACGGGCCCACCCGAAGCGCACCGCCGTGGTCCCGCCAGCCGATGGAGCCGCCACCGGCGCCAACGGTGTGGACGTCCACCATCGGCAGCTGGATCACACGGCCGGCGATCTCGCGCGAGTCGGTTCTCCGGACCCGGCCCCCCTCCACGACGCAGACGTCGCACGACGTGCCTCCCATGTCGATCCCGACGACATCCCCGTCGCCGGACAGGGTCGCGACGAGCGCCGCGCCGACGGCACCGCCGGCAGGTCCGGACAGCACGCTCCAGGCACCCGCCGTCGCGGCCTCCGCGGCCGGCGCAACCCCGCCCGAGGACATCATGATCAGCGGCTCGGGCAGCCCGAGCTCATCGCCGGACTCCGACAGGCGGGCCAGGTAGCGGCCCAGAAGAGGGGAGAGGTATGCGTCGATCACGGTCGTCGAGGCGCGTTCGTACTCCCTGAACTGCGGCAGGACCTCGTGGGAAGCCGAGACGTGGGTGTCCGGCAGCTCGGCTCGGAGGCGCTCGGCGATCGCCCGCTCGTGCCGCGGGTCGAGGAAGGAGAAGAGCAGGCAGACGGCCACTGACGCGGCCCCCGAGTCGCGGACCCGAGCGACGATGCCGTCGACCTCGCCGTCGTCGAGTGGGTCGATCTCGCCCTCCGGCCCCGTTCGCTCCCGAGCGCCGAATCGCAGCTCCGGAGGGACGAGCGCGACCGGCTTCGGAGCGCAGAGCCGGTACAGGTCGGGCCGGTTCTGGCGAGCGAGGTCCAGCACGTCCGTGAAGCCGTCGGTGGCGACCAGGGCTGTCTTGGCGCCGCTCTCCGTGAGCAGCGCGTTTGTGCCCACGGTCATGCCGTGCGCGAAGACCTCCACATCGGTCGCGTCGGAGCCGATTAGGTCAAGGGCCGCCTCGATGGCGGCCAGGACCCCGCGCGACACCTCGTCGGGCGTCGACGGCGCCTTGGCCGTATGGACCTCGGCCCCATCGAAGACGACGGCGTCCGTGAAGGTCCCGCCGACGTCGATCCCGAGGAGCATGTCGGAAGGCTCTCAGAAGGCAGGAACCACGGGCCGCCTTGGCGCGGTCGGGCAGCGCGAAAGGTCCCGGTCCATCCCCGGGACCCTCCGGTGTCGGCAACCCTGTTCTAGGCTCGGTCTAAGCCGCGGCGAGCGATTCGAGCTCCTGGTCGACCACCTCGCCGGCTGGAGCTGGAATCTCCGCGCTCTCGAACGTCTCCTCGAGATGCTTGTGGGAAGGGCAGTAGTCGCGGCCCGGCAGCGGCGTGCGCTGACAAGGTGTGCCCTTCCTCGTATGAGCATGGCACTGGGGTGGCCGGCCGTCGAGGCCGACACCCTCGGGGAGCTGAGCCAGAAACTCGATGGCGAGGTGGATGTTTGTCTCGACCACGCGCCAGACGTACAGCTGATCCTGAATCTTGAAGTAGGGCCGCACCTCGTTGAAGAGCGACCGCGCCGGTCGCGCGAAGTAGCGGCGGTCGTAGGTCAAACGACGAATCGCGCCCTCGCACGCATCCAGCACCTTCTGCTTGTTCCGGCATTGCGTGGGATCCCAATCATCCTCGACGACGAGCGGCCCCAGCTCCCGGTACATAGAGCGGCTGAATCGATACATCCTCTTCTCGACCCCCTGTGGTTTCCGTTCCCTTTCCGTGCCCCGGGCGTTCCCTGCGCAACTGACGTCCTTGAGGCGGGCGGCACTATCCCAATGTGCGTTTAAGCGCAAGGGGTTTTGGATTAAGTAGGTGTTAAGGACGCCGACCTCACGCCTGGGCAACTGGTCAGTTCGCACAGCGGGTCGGGGGCGAGTAGTACTTAGCGATCACTTGCCCGGTGGGCCGGCGGCGCCTATGATCGGCGTACGCCTCACACAGCGAAAGCAGCGCGCCCGACGGAACGGGGCGTGGGGGGAACGGGAGGAAGAATTTCGCGGCCGAGGCTCGCGGATCGCGTCCGCGATGCACTGGACTCGGGCGGGGTCATCCTCACCGCGGGGGGCGGCTGTGGCAAGACGACGATTCTCGAGCTTGCGCTCGAGGGATCAGCGACCCCGGCAGCTTGGATCGGTTGCTCGGACAACGAGCGAGCGCCGGGAGCGCTTCTGATCCGGATCCTCCACGCGATCGCCGACGCGGCGCCGGGTGCCTCCGACGCGCTCGCGGAGCGCCTCGCCACGGGCGCCCAGCAGTTCGACCCGCTCGCGGCCACCCACGAGCTGATCTCGGAGTCATCTCGTCTACTGATCGAGCCGCTCGTGCTGGTAATCGACGACGCCGAGCACCTGGAGGGCGCCGATGAGTCGCTGCGCCTGCTCGGCGCGCTGCTCAGGGCCGAGCGGACCTCGCTGCACGTCGCGGTTGCGACAAGGCGATCGCTCACCCTTCGAGTTGCGAGACCCCGCGCCGCCGGCCGGTTGAGGGAGGTCTCGGCCGCGGATCTCGCCTTTTCCACGGAGGAGTGCGCGGACTTCCTGCGCGGGCGGACCGGGGTCGACCCGGCGCCGAACGACGTGGACGAGGTCATGCGGGCGACCGAGGGGTGGCCCCTCGGGATCGCACTCGCCGCCGCGTTGGCGGAGCAGCGGCGTGACGCGGGCGGCGTCGGGCGGCTCGACGATCTGGGCTCGGCACCGGACGTGCGTTCATATCTCTCCGAGGAGCTCCTCGATTCGCTCGACGCGGAGCTCCGCGAGGCGGCGATCGACTCGAGCATCGCGCGCGCCGTCACGCCGGAACTGATCCGCGCGCTCGACCTGCCCGGGGATCTACCGGATCGCATCGAGCGGGCAGGCGTGCTGGTGCGGGGCCAGAACGGCGGCGAGGGATTCGCCTACCACCCGCTGCTTCGGGAGCTCCTGCTGGAGCGACTTCGTCAGCAGCGTCCGGAGGATGAGCAGAGGCGCCTGCACGCGGCCGCCGCGTCCGCGGCAGCGGACGCCGGCGATGCGATTGGTGCCATCGGCCACTGGTTCGAGGCCGAGAGGTGGGCCGAGGCCGTCTCCGCAATCGAGCGCGAGGGCCCAAGGCTGCTCAGGACCTCGCCCGACCTGTTATCGCACTGGATCTCCCTGCTGCCGACCGACGCGCAAGACCTGCCGAGCATCCGGATGCTGGAGGGACAGCTCGAGTGGGGCGCGGGCCAGCACGAACGCGCCGTCGGACCTCTGCGGGATGCCGTTGCGGGCTACCGCGAGGCCGGGGATCCGGAACGCGAATGGCTGGCGCGCTTCTTCCTCGCCCAGGCGATGTTCTCCGCGGGGCAATTCGAGGAGATGCTCGGCCTGGCCGACGGCTGGGACGGCCCGAACGCACCGAAGGGGCGCATGAGGGCGGCGGGGGTTGCCTGGTACAAAGTGGTTGCGCTTACGGCATCGGGCCGCCGCGAGGAGGCCGAGCGCCTCGCGTCCCGGCTGAGGCGAGATCCGAAGACGGCCGCCCGGTCCACGCACCTCAGCGACATGGCGAAACTGCTGGCACAGCTCCCGGCGGGCCGTGCCGAGGTGGCGCTGACCGACCCGCACGCGGCGATCCGCGAGTTCGCGCGCCACGATCCGCACGGGAGACTCGCCATCTCGCAAACGTTCGCCGGATTGGCGCACCTCGACATCGGCGAGGTCGCCGAGGCCATCCAATGGTTCGAACGCAGCCAACGCGAGGCGGAGCGACGCGGTCTCGGGTTCGTCGCGCGGGACGCCGAGCTCCGGCGCGCCGTCCTCCTCGTGCAGCGGGGAGAGCTGGCGGGTGCCGAGCTTGAGCTGGCCCGGGCGGGTCCGCACGAGGGGACCGGGTGGCGCAGCGTCAGCCACCACACGCTGGACGCATTCATCGCAGCATCTGCCGGGGACGGACCGGAAGCGGCATTGGCGGCCGAGCGCGCGCTGGCACAGGTGCGACCAGGGCCGGCGTGCTTCCGCGTCTGGGTCGCCCTGGACATGGCGGTTGCCCTGGCGGAGAGCGGATCGCCCAAGCTCGCGCGGAGGGTGATCACCGATGCGCGGTCGGCGCTCGACGAGCAGTATCCGGGTGAATCGGGCCACTATCACCGCGCCCGCCTGATCGCTGCGCGAGCGTGGCTCGACTTCGAGTCAGGCGAGCGGGAGGCGGCCTACGGCGGCCTGAGGCGATGCTCGGAGGAGGCCGGCGACAACGCGCACCAGGTCGTGCGCGCGCATTGGCGCCAGCTCAGACCGATCCTGTGGCAGGCGCTCGCGGACGGGGCAATCGATCCCATAGCCGTGCTGGGCGCCGTTGACCGGGCCCTGCCCGGCGAGGGGCTGGTCGCATTCGTGGACCATCGCGAGCCAACCGTCCGGCGCGCGGCACTGTCGGGAGCGCTCGCGACGAATCACCCGACCGTGATCTCTCGACTCGGCGAACTCGCCGGCGACCCCGACGAGCAGGTCGCGTCGGCGGCTGCTTCGACGCGCGAGCGCCTGCGGCGCGCACCTCCCCCGCTGAGATTCGCGCTGCTGGGCCGCTTCCGCGTCACGCGCGGGGGTTGGGAGATCGGCAGCGGTAGCTGGGGCCGCCCCATGGACGCCCGTCTCGTTCGCTTCCTGCTCGTTCACGACGGCGAACTCGTCCCTGAGGACCTGATCTTCGAGGCGATGTGGCCGGGGCGATCCGTTTCGAGCGCTCGGCGGAGCCTGCACGTGGCCGTCTCTCGCGCGCGTAGCGTCCTGGATCTGCCCGGCGTGGAGGGAACGATGATCGAGAGCGAGGGCCATGCGTACCGTCTCGCCCTGGGCGAGCGCGCCGCGGTCGATGCTGATGAGTTCCTCGCCGCGACCGAGGTCGCGCTCGCCGGGGGACGCGGGGGTGAGAGGGCACTGCTGGAGCGCGCTCGCTCGATGTGGGGAGGCGAACCGCTGCCGCAGGAGCGCTACTCCGACTGGGCGACGGCCTACCGTGAGCGGCTGATCGACCGCTACATCGCGGTGCTGACCGCCCTGATCGAGCTTCACGAGCGGGCCGGAGAGCACGCGGACGCCGCGGACCTCGCGCGGGAGCTGGTCGAAATCGACCGGCTCAACGAGGGCGCACACCGAGCCCTGATGCTCGCCTACGCCCGCGCCGGGCGCACGGGCCACGCGTTGCGCCAGTACCTGGAGTGTCGGCGAGCACTCGTCGAGGGCTTGGGGGTAGAGCCGTCGGAGGCGACCTCGCAGCTCCAGGCACGCATCCTCGCTGGCGAGAGCGTCTGAGCACGGCGTTCGCGCACCAACCGGCGCCGCGATAAGTGCTTGATAAGCGGCCCGGCGTACGTTCGGCACGCGTCGACCACAAGGGGGGCCCGTGCAGAACCGGATCAGCAACCACATCCGCTCCAACATCGTCGGCTACATCGCGCTGTTTCTGTTCGCGATGGGCGGCAGCGCCTACGCCCTCGACGGACCGCTGCCGGGTCAAAACCAGGTCGGCTCCGACGACATCATCAACGGCGAGGTGAAGACCGCCGACATCGGCACCGGCGAGGTGAAGAACGGCGACATCGGGGCCTTTGAGATCAACGCAAACAACATCGCCCCCGACTCCCTCGGCGGCACCAAGATCGCCGACCGTCAGGTAAAGAACGCCGACCTCGGGCTCGGCGCCTCCTCCTCGAACACGATCCGCGACGGCGGCATCGAGGCGATCGACGTCAAGGCGAACACCCTGACCGGCGGACAGATCGACGAGCTGTCGCTCGACCCCAACGTGCTCCAGCGGCGGATCAGCGCCACCTGCGCCGCCGGCCAGGCGATCCGCGAGGTGGCCCAGAACGGCACCGTCACCTGCGAGACGGTCGGCGGGGGCGGCGGAGCGTCCTGGTTGCTCGCCGGCAATGCCGGCACCACCGGCGCCGACTTCCTCGGCACCACCGACAACCAGCCGCTCAACCTGCGGGTCAACAACGCCCGCGGGCTGCGGATCGAGCCCGCCTCCGACGGCACCAACCAGAGCCCGAACGTGATCGGCGGGATCGCGGACAACCAGGTCACCGCGGGCGTTCACTCGGCGGTGATCTCCGGAGGGGGTCGGGGCGACCCCTCCAATCCAGCAACTGCGAACACGGTGACCGACAGCTACGGCGCCATCGGCGGCGGCGCGGCCAACCGGGCTGGCGACAGCGACGGGAGCCCGTCCGACGCCTCGTTCGCCACTGTGGGCGGGGGCGGCGACAACGACGCCACCGGCCAGGCCGCGACTGTGGGCGGCGGCAACAACAACAGTGCCGGCGGGAGCAACGCCACCGTTGCCGGCGGCGCCCTCAACTTTGCCAACCAGGCCAGTGCCACCATTGCCGGCGGCTCCAACAACACAGCGAGCGGGAGCGCTGCCAGCGTGAGTGGCGGCGGCTCGAATACCGCAAGCGGGGACGGCGCTGCTATTGGCGGCGGTGTCACCAATACCGCCATCGGCGACTGGGCCGCCGTCGTCGGCGGGCAGACCAACAACGCGAACGGCAACGAGGCGAGCGTGGTCGGCGGCGCGTTCAACACGGCCCAGGGCGATTTCAGCCTTGCGGGCGGCCTCGGCGCGCAGGCCAACCAAAACGGCGCCTTCGTGTGGGCGGACTCGAACCCGGTCTTCTTCGGCTCCACCGCCCAGGACCAGTTCAACGTCCGCTCCACCGGCGGCGCGCGGCTGGTCTCGGGGATCGACGGCCCCGGGAACCCGACCTCTGGCCTCGAACTCCCCGCGAATACGAGCGGCTGGTCGACCCTGGTCAACGGCCAGCCCTTCGACATTCGGGTTAACAACTCTCGCGGCCTTCGAATCGACCCGGCATCGGACGGCACCAACCAGAGCCCGAACGTGATCGGCGGGATCGCGGACAACGCAGTCACCGCTGGCGTTCACTCGGCGGTGATCGGCGGCGGCGGGCGAGGCACGCCGGCTGACCCGACGAGCGCCAACCGCGTCACCGACCACCAGGGCACGGTCGGCGGCGGCGCCAACAACCAGGCCGGCAACAATGCCGGCACGGTCGGGGACGCAACGCTCGCCACCGTCGCCGGCGGCGGCAACAACAGCGCCACCGGCGAGGCCGCCACCGTCGCCGGGGGGTTCTCCAACCTCGCGACCGCCAACAGGGCGACCGTCGGCGGCGGCGATACCAACCACGCGACTGATCTCTGGAGCACCGTGGCGGGCGGCCTCGGCAACACGGCCAGCAACCAGTTCGCCACCGTGGGCGGCGGCAGCAGCAACACCGCCACCCAAGGCTTTGCCACCGTGCCCGGCGGCCTCCTCAACGACGCCACGGCGGCCAGAAGCTTCGCCGCCGGCACCCGGGCGAAGGCCAACCACCAAGGCGCGTTCGTGTGGGCTGACTCTCAGAACGCCGACATGGCGTCCTCCGCAGCGGACCAGTTCATCGCCCGCGCCCAGGGCCACTTCTTCCTGCAGTCCGACAGCACGCTCGACAACCAGAGCGGATTCCTCAACACCTCGACCGGCGCCTTCCTCTCCACCGGGGGGGCGTGGACGAACGCGTCTGACAAGCACCTGAAGGCCGGGTTTGAGCGGGTCGATCCGAAGCGGGTCCTGAAGCGGGTGGAAGCGCTGCACGTGGGCAGCTGGCACTACAAGGCCGAACCCTCAGTTCGCCACATCGGGCCCGTC
The DNA here is from genome assembly GCA_046728915.1 of Actinomycetota bacterium. Taxonomy (GTDB): domain Bacteria; phylum Actinomycetota; class Thermoleophilia; order Solirubrobacterales; family 70-9; genus AC-56. Next base: position 16,330 of record JBKPFQ010000178.1, read on the forward strand.
GCTCAGGACTTCTACCGCGCATTCCACGTCGGCGAGGACAACAAGCACATCGCGACAGTCGACGCCGACGGCGTCGCCCTGGCGGCGATCAAGGGGCTGAGCCGGAAGGTGGAGCGCCTGCAGCGCAAGGTCGCGTCCCTGAAGAGAGCGGGATCTGGGTGAGCGGCCGGATCGCCAACCACATCCGCTCGAACGTCATCGGCTACATCGCCCTGTTCTGCTTCGCGATGGGCGGCAGCGCGTACGCCCTGGACGGCCCGCTACCCGGTCAAAACCAGGTCGGATCCGACGACATCATCAACGGCGAGGTAAAGACCGCCGACATCGGCACCGGCGAGGTGAAGAACGGCGACATCGGCGCCTTCGAGGTAAAGGCAAACAACATCGCCCCCGACTCCCTCGGCGGCGCCAAGATCGCCGACCGCTCGGTAAAGAACGCTGACCTCGGTCTCGGCGCATCCTCGTCGAACACGATTGCCGACGGCGGAATCCAGGGCGTAGACGTGAAGGCAAACACCCTCACCGGGACCCAGATCGACGAGTCGACCCTCTCCGGCGTCCCCTCGGTCCCCACCGGGCCGGCGGGCGGGGACCTCTCCGGCACCTATCCCAATCCCACTGTCACCGGGGTGTGGAAGCTCGGCGGCAATTCCGGGACAAGCGGGACCGACCTCCTCGGCACCGCCGACAACCAGCCGCTCAACCTGGGCGCAAACGGGGTCCGCGGCCTGCGGATCGACCCCGCCTCCGACGGCACCAACCAGAGCCCGAACGTGATCGGCGGGATCGCGGACAACACGGTCACCGCGGGAGTCCACTCGGCGACGATCGGCGGCGGCGGGCGCGGCGTTCCGGCCGATCCGGCGACCGCGAACCGGGTCACCGACAACCAGGGCACGATCGGCGGCGGCGCCAACAACCAGGCCGGCGACGACGTCGGCACCGTCGGCGACGCGACGCTCGCCACCGTCGGCGGCGGCGGCAACAACGTCGCAAGCGGCGAGCTCTCGACCGTGGGCGGCGGCTTCTTCGACCACGCCACCGGGAGCAGGGCGACGGTGGGCGGCGGCGAGAGCAACACGGCGAGCGGATTCTGGGCCACCGTCGGCGGGGGCCACAACAACACCTCCAGCTCGGCCGGTGACACCGTCGCCGGCGGCGACGGGAACACTGCGACTGGGGGCTTTGCCGCCACGGGCGGTGGCCAGTTCAACACCGCCGGCGGGCAAGCGGCCACCGTGCCGGGCGGGCGATCCAACACCGCCCAGGGTGACTTCAGCCTCGCCGCCGGCCAGCGCGCGCAGGCCAGCGACAACGGCGCCTTCGTGTGGGCGGACTCGAACCCGTTCAACTTCGCCTCGACGGCTCAGGACCAGTTCAACGTCCGCTCCACCGGCGGCGCCCGGCTGGTCTCCGGGATCGACGGCTCCGGCAACCCGACCTCGGGCCTCGAGCTGCCCGCGGGAACGAGCGGCTGGTCGACACTCGTCAACGGCCAGCCATTCGACATCAGGGTGAACGGTGCCCGCGGCCTTCGGATCGAGCCCGCCACCGACGGCACCAACCAGAGCCCCAACCTGATCGGCGGCATCGCCGACAACTCGGTCACCGCGGGCGCTCACTCGGCGACGATCGGTGGCGGAGGGAGCTTGTCCGCCGCCAACAGGGTGACGGACAGCTACGGCACGGTCGGCGGCGGCGCCGACAACAAGGCCGGCGACGGGGCTGGCACGGTCTCCGACCAGCGGTGGGCCACCGTCGGGGGCGGCCGGACCAACGCCGCCAGCGCAGAAACGGCGACCGTGGGCGGCGGCCAGGGCAACACCGCGAGTGGGCCCAGCGCAACCGTGGGCGGCGGCTTGTCCAATGCCGCGAGCACGCTGGTTGCCACCGTGGGCGGCGGCAACCTGAACACTGCGAGCGGGTTCGCCGCCACCGTACCCGGCGGCCAGGCCAACACCGCGCAGGGTGCGTTCAGCCTCGCCGCCGGTGCGGGCGCGAAGGCCAACCACAACGGGACGTTCGTGTGGGCGGACCCACTCAACGCCAATTTCGCCTCGACGGCACCCAACCAGTTCAGCGTCCGTGCGACCGGCGGTGTGCGATTCGTTTCGGGGCTCGACGGCAGCGGCAACCCGAACGCCGGCGTCGAGCTCGCCCCGGGTGGCGGCTCGTGGTCCTCGCTCTCCGATCGGGCATCGAAGCGGGCGGTCGAGCCGGCCTCCGGGAGAAAGGTGCTCCGAAGGCTCTCCTCGGTCCCGGTCTCGACCTGGAGCTACCGCTCCCAGAAGGACTCGATCCGCCACATCGGGCCGATGGCGCAGGACTTCTACCGGGCCTTCGGGGTTGGCGAGGATCGCCGCCACATCGCCTCGGTCGACGCCGACGGGGTTGCGCTGGCCGCGATCAAGGGCCTGAATCGGAGGCTGAATCAGAAGGTAGAGCGCCTCGAGCGGGAGCTCGCGGCCTTGAGGGAGCGGGTCAGGTCCCGGTGACAAAGGGGGAGTAGTCATGCAGAACCGCATCGGTCGCCACATCCGATCGAACGTCGTCGCCTTCGCGGCGCTGTTCTTCACCCTGACGGGCGGCGCCTACGCGCTCGACGGCCCGCTGCCGGGCCAAAACCAGGTCGGATCGGACGACATCATCAACGGCGAGGTGAAGAACGGCGACATCGGCACCTCCGAGGTGAAGGCCAACAACGTCGCCCCGGACTCCCTCGGCGGCAACAAGATCGTCGACCGCTCGGTGAAGAACGCCGACCTCGGTCTCGGCGCCTCCTCCTCGAACACGATCGCCGACCACGGCATCCAGGGCATCGACGTGATGAACAACACCCTCACGGGGACCCAGATCGACGAGTCGACCCTCGCCGGCCTGTGGAAGCTCGGTGGCAACTCGGGCACCGGCGCCTCCGACTTCCTCGGCACCAGCGACAACAACCCCCTCAACCTGCGCGTAAACGGCGCCCGCGGCCTGCGGCTCGAGCCGGCGTCGGACGGCACGAACCAGAGCCCGAACGTGATCGGCGGGATCGCCGACAACGCGGTCACGCCGGGCGTCTACGCGGGGACGATCGCGGGAGGCGGTCGCAGCGATCCGTTCGATTCGGGAACCGCCAACAAGGTCACCGACAACTACGGGACGGTTGGCGGCGGCGCGCGCAACCAGGCCGGCGACGACGCCGGCGCGGTCGACGGCGCGCAATTCGCCACCGTGGGCGGTGGCCGCTTCAACACCGCTGCGGGGGAAAACGCCACTGTGTCCGGCGGCGGCTTGAACAACGCCACCGGCTTCATGTCGAGCGTCGGCGGCGGACAGGGCAACACCGCCAGCGGCTTCTGGGCCACAGTGCCCGGCGGCTCCTCGAACACCGCGCAGGGTTTCTACAGCCTCGCCGGCGGCAACGGTGCGCAGGCCAACCACGACGGCGCGTTCGTCTGGGCGGACTCGAACAATCTCCCCTTCCCCTCCACGGGCAACAACCAATTCAGCGTGCGCTCCACTGGCGGCGCCCGCCTCGTGTCCGGGGTCAACGGGTCCGGAAGCCCGACCTCCGGCCTCGAGCTCCCCGCGGGCGGAAGCGGCTGGTCGACACTTGTCAGCGGCCAGCCCTTCGACTTGAGCGTCAACGGCGCCCGCGGACTGCGGATCGACCCCGCATCCGACGGCACCAGCCAGAGCCCCAACGTGATCGGCGGCACCGCCGACAACTCGGTCACCCCGGGCGTTCACTCGGCGGTGATCGGGGGCGGGGGCCGTGGCACGCCGTCGAATCCAGCCACCGCGAACCGGGTCACTGATCACCAAGGCACGGTCGGGGGCGGCGCCAACAACCAGGCCGGCGATGATGCCGGCAACGTCGGTGATGCCACCCTAGGCACCGTCGGCGGCGGCGGGAACAACGTTGCAAGCGGCGAGGCCGCCACGGTGGGCGGCGGCTTCTTCGATCATGCCACCGGACCGCGGGCCACCGTAGCTGGCGGCGAGGACAACACCGCGAGCGGGGACAGGGCAACCGTGGGCGGCGGCGACGCAAACACCGCGAGCGGAACCTTGGCGACCGTCGCTGGGGGCAACCAAAACCACGCCACCGCGGAGGAGGCCACCGTGGGCGGCGGCGCCAGCAACACGGCCAGCGAGCTGGATGCCACGGTGGGCGGCGGCTTCGACAACCAAGCCACCGGTCTCGGCGCCACCGTGCCTGGCGGCTTCACGAACACAGCTCAGGGGAACGCTAGCCTCGCCGCCGGCACGAACGCGCGGGCCCTCCACAACGGCGCGTTCGTGTGGGCGGACGCGACCGGCCATCAGTTCGACTCCACGGTGGCGAATCAGTTCAGCGTCCGCTCGGTCGGTGGCGCGCGCTTCGTGTCGGGGATCGACCCAACCACTGGCGCACCGACGGCGGGCGTCGAGCTCGCCCCCGGCGGCGGCTCTTGGTCCACGCTCTCCGATCGGGCCTCGAAGCGGGCGATCGAGCCGGTCGCCGGGCGCGAGGTGCTGCGAAAGCTCGCCACGGTCCCGGTCTCGACCTGGAGCTACCGCGCCCAGGATCGCTCGATCCGCCACATCGGCCCGATGGCCCAGGACTTCTACCGCGCCTTAGGGGTCGGCGAGGACCGCCGCCACATCGCCTCGGTCGATGCCGACGGGGTCGCGCTGGCGGCGATCAAGGGGCTGAGTCGCGAGCTGCGCGCGGAGCGCCGACGCCGCCACCAGCAGGAGAGGCGGATGGACCGGCTGGAGGCGCGCCTCGCGGCTCTCGAGCGGGGCGGAGGGCGATGAACCGATACACCTTCGTAGTCCACGTTCATGCCGACGGCCCGTCGACACTGGAGAACCTGAGCACCCACGAGCTGATCTCGGTGCCTGACCTGGCCGCCGTGGGCCCGCAGATCGAGCGCTGGCTCGCGGCTCTGCCTGACTCACCGAGTGGAGCTGAGCGCCTACGGCCAGCGTTCGGTCCGCAGCAATTCGTCGGCTTCGAGGAGGTGGACTCCGTCTAGGGCCGGGTCTTGAAGCGGGTAGTCGGTGCGACGGTGAGGACCGCGCGATTCGGGGCGCTCGAGGGCCGCGCGCCCGATCAGCCGGGCGAGCGGGTAGGGATCGTCCAGGAGCGGCTCCAACCTTTCGCGGTCGCGCCGGGGACCCGCGTGACGCCACACCGCGTCGCGAGTCTCCGCGGTGGGAGGCTCGAATCGCCACGCAGGGGGCGGGAATGAGTCAGGGAGCTCGGGCGCCGCCGCCGCCGCCGCGGCGGCGCGGGCGCCGAACACGAAGCATTCGCTGAGCGAGTTGGATGCCAGGCGGTTCGCGCCATGGACTCCGGTGCAGGCGCACTCGCCGACCGCGTAGAGACCAGTCAGGGTGGTTGCCCCGTCCAGGCCGCAGACCACGCCTCCCATGAGGTAGTGGGCGGCCGGCGCTACCGGCACCGGCTCCGCCACGGGGTCCAGGCCGGCCGCGCGGCAGGCGGCAAACACGTTCGGAAATCGCTCCGACGAGATCGAGCGGAGGTCCAGTTCGACGTGGTCGGAGCCGTCCGCGTCCATTCGGTCGAGGATCGCCGCGGTGACCTGGTCGCGCGGGGCGAGCTCGTCGGTGAAGCGCCGGCCCGATGCGTCCAGGAGCTCGGCGCCCTCCCCCCGCAGCGCCTCGGTCAAGAGGGTGCCGTCGTGCTCGGAGCCGGGAAGGGCGAGGGCAGTCGGGTGGAACTGGCAGAACTCCAGATCCGCGAGCGCGGCGCCCGCGGCATGGGCCAGCACCGCCCCCGCGCCGATCGCGCCCCACGGGTTGGTGGTGCGGCTCCAGAGCGCCGCGCCACCACCGGTCGCCAGCACCGTCGCCCGGGCCTCGATCGCCCCCGCGTCCGTGATCACGCCGACGCAGGCGCCCCCGTCGCTCCACAGCGCGAGCGCCGACGTCTCCTCCATCACCCGGACCCGCTCGTTGGCGCCGACCAGCTCGGCGAGCCTGCCAGTGATCGCTCGGCCCGTCTGGGCGCCGCCGGCGTGGACGATGCGCCGCGCCGAGTGGCCGCCCTCCAACGCGAGGGAGAGGTCGTTTGCTCCCTCGGCACCGGACTCCGGGTCGAAGCGAACCCCGCGCTCGCGGAGCTCCGCCACGGCCGCCGGCGCCTCGCGGGTGAGAACCTCCACCGCCGCCGACCGGCACAGGCCGCGGCCGGCGTTGAGCGTGTCCTGGGCGTGTCGCGCCGGGGAGTCGTCGGGCGCTAGCGCCGCCGCCAGTCCTCCCTGGGCCCAGTAGCTGGCGCTCTCGGCAAGCGGCTTTCGGGAGACGAGCGTAACCCGGGCGCCGTGCTCCGCCGCGCGCAGGGCCACGTACAGCCCGGCCGCCCCGCCGCCGACCACGGCGACCTCGGTTTCGATCGGTGAGGGATCGCTTTCCGCTGGCCCGGTCAAGCGTGGATACGGTATCCACGCCCGTGGGGCTCTACCTCGCCCATCCGAGCTCGCTCGAGCACGACACCGGTGGCCATCCGGAGAACGCGTCGCGCATCCGCGCGATCGAGGCGGCGCTCGATCGTGCCGGCTGGCCAGGCCTCGAGCGACTCCAGGCGCCGGTCGCGACCCGCGAGCAGCTCGGGCGCGTGCACACACAGGAGCACATCACGGCGATGGAGGAGTTCAGCGCCCGAGGAGGCGGCATGCTCGACATCGACACGATCGCGAGCGAGGGCTCATTCAACGCCGCGCTGCACGCGGCCGGGGGCGCCGTGAACGCGGTCGAGCGACTCCTCGCGGGCGAGGACAGCTTCGCCTTCTGCGGCCTGCGCCCGCCGGGACACCACGCCGAGACCGCGCGGGCGATGGGGTTCTGCCTCTTCAACAACGTCGCCGTGGCGGCGGCGCATGCGATCGCCGCCAATGGGGCCGACCGGGTGCTAGTGCTCGACTGGGACGTCCACCACGGCAACGGCACGGAGGCGATCTTCGCCGAATCGGACGAGCTGCTCTACGTGAGCATCCACGAGTGGCCGCTCTATCCGGGCACCGGCCCGGCCGACTACACGGGCACGGCGGCGGGCGAGGGCTTCACGGTCAACCTGCCCGTTCCGCCCGGCTCGGGATCGGAGCACTTCCTGTCGCTCGTCCAGCACGTCGCGGTGCCGATCTCGCGGGACTTCAGCCCCCGGCTGATCGCGATCTCGGCCGGCTACGACGCCCACCTCGACGACCCCCTGGCCGACTGCACCGTGGACACCGACGGCTACGCGGACATGGCGGCCACGGTGCGGATGCTGGCGGCGGAGCTCGAGGTGCCCATCCTCGTCTGCCTCGAGGGCGGCTACGACACCGGCGCGCTCGCGGCGTCGGTGCTCGCGACCGTTGAGGCGCTGGGCTCGGACCGCGGGGCCCCGGAGGCGTCGCCCGAGCCGGCCGCTGCCTTCGCCGAGCGTCACCGCGCCCGCTGGCCGGCGCTCGCCGGCTAGGCGCGGCGCGGTTCGAGCAGGTCCCGATATGCCTCGATGACGCGCTCGGCCATGAGCTGGCTGGAGAACCACTCCGCCCGTTCGCGGCCGGCCACCCGTGGATCGCGGGCGTCGAGGTGCCCGCGTAGCGCGCTGACCCAGCGCCCGGCGTCGAACGGGGCCACCAGGCACCCGTCGACGCCGTGCAGGAGGAAGGGCGCGATCCCGACCGGGGTCGAGGCAACCGGCACGTCGCAGGCGAGCGCCTCCACGGGGACCAGGCCGAAGCCCTCGTTGTCGGAGGTGACCACCACCGCGTTCGCGGCGTTCATGAACGTGGGCATCCGTTCTGAGTCGATCTCGTCACCCGACAGGAGCTCCGCGTCGAGCGACCGGGCCAGCTCCTGCGCCCGGTCGAAGCGCTTCACACGGCTGGAGCGCGCGGCCGGGAAGAGGAGGTACCGGCCGTCGGGATCCAGCCCCAGGCGCTCGCGCGCTTCGCCTCGGGGCTCGGGGCGGAAGCGCTCGAGGTTCGCGCCGCACGGCAGGACGGCGGTGGCGCCCTCGCGGCGCGGCAGCGCCGGCCGTCCTCCCTCCGGATTGAACAGCGCCCGCGAGGCGGCCGCGATCAGGTCGAGGCGCCGCACGAGGCGGCGCGACAGAAAGCCGGTGACCGGGTGTCGCACGTCGGTTCCGTGGAAGGTGACCACGAGCGGTTGGGCGCCGGCAAGGGCCGCGCACCAGCCGGCGAGCCCGTAGTGCGCGTGCACGACGTCGAAGCGCTCGCGGCGAAGGATGCGGCGGATTGCCAGCGTGGCCGGCGCGTACCGACGTTTGCCTACCGGAAACGAGAAGAGCTTTACGTCGATCTCCGCCTCGCGCAGCGCGTCCACCTGCTCGCGCACGAACCGTCCCCGCCAGGGCGCCGCCTCGTCGGGGGTGATGTTCGTGACCACCAGGACGCGCATGGCGGCCAGCGTATCCGCGGGCGCTGCCTGCACGGCCCCGCGCTGGGCTCAGTGGCGCGGCCTGGTGATGTGCTTGAAAGCCCTCCAGGCAGGCTTGGGCTTTTGACTGTGCTTGAAGAGGCCCGAGCTCGAGCAGAAGGTGCAGCCACCGCTTCCCGTGGCTGGATCGCGCCACTTGTACCAGAAGGCATGTCTCAGGTTCCAGCGGCGGTGGTAGCGCTGGAGGAGGGGGAACACCGCGCTCAGAAACACCTTCTGGCCCCGCGGCCCCTTGTTGATCGGCTGGCTCTTGCGCGGGCGCTTGGAGCCCCATCCGAGCTCCGTGACCCAGAGGCCCGCGTGGGCATCGTGATGCTTTCGCATCACGTGGCGCATCTTGATGATCTGGACGAAGACGTGCCCGAAGTCCCCCGAGTACGGGTGAACCGCGACGGCATCGAAGTCGCGCTTCAGGCCGTGGCGCTTGTAGAGCTTGTTCAGGTAGGTCCAAGCGGGGGTCCTTATGTACCCCGGCATCCCGCCGAGCAGGATCTTCGCGTGAGGGTCGGCGGCGTCGATCGCGTCATGGCTGATCCGAACGAGGCGCGCGTACTTGCGCGGCTTCACGCGCTGCCGCCCCCCTCGGATGTTCTGCTCGTTCCAGATCTGCCACGTCTTGATCGGTCGGATGGAGCCGCCAGGGAACTGGGACCGGTATAGGGTCGGGTCCGTCCAGTACTCGCCGCCCGGCCCGTAGCGCCCGACGGCGGCCATCAGAAACCGCTTCCATCCATCGCGCCCCTCGGCGGTCCCGACCGGGGCGGTCCCGAAGGTGGGTGCCGCCCACGCGGGCGACCCGGTCAGAACCGGGACCACCTGGATGCCCCGATTGGCGAGGGCCCCCACGGTCGCGTCCGTCAGCCCCCATTGATAGGCGCCCTTCGTCGGCTCGACGTCGTCCCATCGAAAGCCCCAGCGCACGATCTTGAGGTGCGCCCGATGCATCCGTCGCAGATCCTTCGTCGACAGGCAATCGCGCTTCTTAGCGAGGTCGCCTCCGCAGCGTGTGGCAAACGGATCGACCACCCCGATGAATCCGTTCGCGCGAGCCTGGGCGGGCCCACTGACTGCAGTGGCCAGGATCGACAGCGCGACCGCAGCGAGGACGATCCGCATCGCGCGTCCGTGGGGTTGCGTATTCGTCGTCCTCACGTCCAGTTTCCCCGCCGCGCCCGCCGCGGCGAGCGCCAAGGCTAACGCGCGCCTCTCTCTACTGATCCAGTAAGAAGGCGGCACACCTACGTCTGGAGCCGTATCCCCGGGCCCGGGACCATCGGCGAAACGAACCGGGAGGAATCCATGCTCGCAAGGCTCGCTGCATACATCCAGACGCAGTTCCTGCGCCGCACTCGCGGGATCGTCGCCGCGCTCGAGGGTGAGCGCGGGCAGGGGACGGTCGAGTACGTCGGCCTCATCTTGCTCGTCTCCCTCCTGATGGTGGGGATGGTCGCCGCGATGAAGGGATTCAACGGCAAGCAGGGCACCGAGCTCGCCGACCTGATCGTGCACAAGATCACGGAGGCGGTGAACGCGGTCGCCTTCAAGTAGCGCGCGCGTTCACGAGGCGGCCCCGCGGGGGCCGCCCGGTGGTCGCCGTCCGCCCCGAT
>JBKPFQ010000179.1:0-29563 GCA_046728915.1 Actinomycetota bacterium
GGGCGCGCCGCCGCCACCCAGGTCGAAGAACATCACGCTCACGGCGAGGGCGAAGATCGGCGCCGTGACCGCGCCGCCGAGGACGTTGGCGACCACGATCGCGGCATCGCCGATCGGATTGGCGATCGCGACGAGCACGAACTGGATGACGATGACGATGATCAGGATGACCAGCAGGCTTCCGAACACCGACCATGCGCTTCCGCGGACCAGGCGCCAGCTCCGCCCGAAGGCCTCGATCGGCCCGGCGCCCTCCGCCACGATCGCGGGCGCCCCTACGGACCAGAACGTGAGCAGGATGAGGCCGGGGACGATCACCAGGACCAGGCCGAGGACCACCCCGATGCCGAACAGGATCCCGAACGCGATCAGGGGCAGGATCGCGGGCGCCGCCGAGGAGAACAGGTCCCCGATGGTGTCGTCGCGCCTGCCGTCGCGAACGTCCTCCACCAGCTTGACCACGAAGCCGACGTATAGAGCACGACCCGCCAACCCGACGACCCCGGCGAGGATCGCCAGCACCCACCCCCCGACGCTCTGGAGGATCCCGGCGATGATCCCGACGACGAGGAACACCAGAATCGCGCTCCCGATCAGCGGCAGGAAGTTCTGCCCGTAGATCGAGAAGGTCTCGTTGACGACGTCACCGACGCTGATCTTCTTTGTGGGCGCAGCGGTGGCTTCCATGGGAGCGATCCTAAACCGCCGGTTGGACGGGATGTCAAATCTTCATGCCCGCGGTTCGATCTAGCCGGTGATCCGGAAGTGCCGCCGCGACGGAGTCGGGTCGGCCCCATAGGTGTTCACGGCCCGGACCTTGAACCTGTAGCCGCCCGGGCGCAGGTGGCGATAGATCTTCGGCGAGTCGCAGCGGGTGAAGCGCGGCTTCGGCCTGCTGATGTCGCCCGCATGCGTCTTCAGCTTGCACTGGAAGCCGGCGGCGGCCTCATGCTCGGCTTTGAATCGAAACTTGGCCTTCCCCTTGCCCGACTCGATGTCCGAGGCGACGATCTTCGTGTCGGGAGGGCGCGTCAGGGTCGTCTCGCCCACGATCGCGGTCCCGCCCTCCCCGACCGCCACGCAGAACGAGTTCTCCGGGCACGAGACGGCCCGGAGGTTGCCGGGAGCCTCCCGGTTTCGCTCCCAGGCATCCTTGCCGGCGGTTGGATCGGTGGACGCCACCACCTCTCCTCGGCGTCCCACGGCCGCGCAGAGAAAACCCGACGCGCAGCCGATGTCCAGGAGTCGCTCGTCGGTGGGCCTGAACTTGGTCCATTCCCGTCTGCCGCCCGTCGGATGGTCGGAGACAAAGACGCGCTCGCCGCCCGTCCCCACGCAGAGAGGTGCCGGCGGACACGAGATAGCCGAGAAGACCGGAAGGTGGCGAGAATTGGGGACGACCTGCTTGAACTTCCACGCATTCCGTCCGCCGGTCGGATCGGTCGAGACGCCCACGCGCCCGCGGTAGTCAGTGGCCGCGCACCACGACGACGAGCGGCAGGACACGTCGGTGAACCCGTGCTCGGACAGCTGCGTCCGCTTCCAGGCCGCGCCGCCGCCGGTCGGATCGCGGGACACGAAGAAACGGCTCCGGTAGTCGACCGCCACGCAGAGGGAAGCGGAGGGACAGGAGATGCCGATGATGAGGCGGCCCCCGTCGACGTTCATCGCAGTCCAGGAGGACGACCCCCCGGTCGGATCGCCTGACGCCACGACGTCGCCGTGCAGGCTGACGGCCACGCATAGCTCGGACGAGGCGCACGAGACCGCCTGCAGGCTGTCGTCGTCCACGCTCGCGACCTTCCACGCCGAAGGCCCCCCGTCGGGATCGTTGGAGGTGACGACGTTCCCGGCACCGTCGACCGCGACGCAGAACGTGGGTGAGGCGCAGGAGACGTCGCGCAGCGAATGCCCTCCGTCGATCCTCGTCGGTGGCGACCAAGAGAGCGCGGGTGCCGCCATCGCCGGCGTCGCCACAAGTGCAGGCCCGAGGAGTCCGACGGCAACCGTCATCACAAGCGCACCGAGGCCGTACCCGCGCATCGTGCTCGCCAGCCCCGCTCTCATCGCTCCCCTAACAACCGAGGAGCACAAGAAGTTTCGGACCGTCAGAGGACGAGCGTCCGGTGCTTCATGGATCCCCTCAGCGACGTATACGCCTGCACGAGGTCGTAGGCCAGCAGGTATGGGACGAGCAATGGCCCTCCGTCCGAGGCCAGCGCGCGGCCAAGGACGTTCCGGGTATACGGCAGGATCAAAAGCGCGGCGACGCGACTGCGCCGGGCCAGAAGGAGGCCGGCGATCGCAAGCGCGAGTCGAGCCAGGGAGGGGTTGCGGAAGACGCCGAAGCGAAGCGTGCGGGCGCGAAGGCCAGGGTGGCGTCGGAACGCGTAGACGGCGTCCGCGCCGCGCAGCGCGTGCCGCATGCAGCCCGCCGCCCCGAGGTCCTCGACGGCGTGGTGCACGACCCCGCCGGGGGCAAATTCCACCCGCGCCCCTGCCTCGAGCGCCCTCCATCCCAGGTCGGTGTCCTCGCCGAGGGCCTCCGGGAAGAGCTCGTCGAATCCGTCCAGCCGCTCCAGTAGCTCGCGCGGATACGCGATGTTGCAAGTGGCGAACCAGGGGCTGGGGGCCTCGATCCGGCGCGTCCTGGTGAACGGACGGCTGAGCAGCTGCGATTCGCGCGGGATCGGTCTGGTCGATCCCTGGACGATCGCGCCGGGGCTCTCGCCGGCGGCGCGGAGGATCGCCTCGAGCCAGGTCGGCGTCGGCTCGCAGTCGTCGTCGGTGAAGGCAACGAACTGAGCGCGCCCGGCTCTCCACCCCGCGTTCCTGGCCGCCGCGGGACCGTCCCCCGGGAGCCGAATCGCGCGGATCCCCGGCTCGCCACCGGCGGGCAATCGACTCAGAAGGTCTGGTGTCGCGTCGCTCGAGCCGTCGTCCACGATGACGATCTCGAACCGCCCGGCGTCGATGGTCTGGCCACGAAGCGCCTCGAGCGCCGCCGCCAGCCTCGGCGCCCGGTCCCTCGTGGCGAGCACGACGGTCACGTCGGGCACGGCAGTCACCGGCGGAACCTAGCGAGGCGCGCCGCCTGGTATCCCAGCCAGCCCGCGGTTGCCACCAATCCGTCGACGAGCTTGAACAGGGCGCGCTCGAACCGGGCCGCAACCGTCCATACCACCGCCCCGCCGACCGCCCGAACCACCGGAGCCGCGATCCGGGGCGGTTCGGCGGCGGGCCCCCACCGATCGCACAGCCAGCGCTTTCCGACGCCGTACATCCACGCCTGCCTCCAGACGTCGGCGAGCCGTGTCAGGTCACGGTGCGCCACGGTGGCGCCCGGCCGGTACTCGAGGGCCCAGCCGGCGTACTGCACCAGCCAGCAAAGGTCGACGTCCGCCTCCGAGCGCGCGTCCTCCTCGAAGCCCCCAACCTCGTCCCACGCCTCGCGCCTCAGCATGAGATTCCCTGCGATCCCCGCCGGCCTGCCGTCGGACTCCACGTGGTAGCGGGCCATCCGGCCGCGGCGCGATCGCGCCCACCGGGCGAGGCTCTCCGACTGGGAGTCGTCGCCGATCACCTCGCCCGCGATGACCCCGCATCGCTCGTCCGGCCCGGGCGAGAAGTACTGGTTCAGGAGCTCCGGATCCGGCCGGCAGTCCGCGTCCAGGAACAGGAGCCATGGGTTGGACGCTTTGGCGGCACCCGCGTTTCGGGCCCGACGAGCGGATGGCGGCGCGGGGACTCGGACGACCTCGAAACCGCTCGCACCCGGATCCGGGACAACGCCAGCGGGGGTGTTGTCGGCGACGATGACCTGATCGCCGGAGCTCGTCCGCAGTTCGAGGAGGCACTCGAGCAGCGCCTCCGCCGCCCCTCTCTCACCCCGAAACGGCACGACGACGCTGACTGGGGGCCGCGGGGAAATCACCGGTTACTCTGAGCGACCGACCGTGCCCGCGAGCACCAGATACGCACCGTCGCGAGCTCCGGTGTGGCCGATCGGACCCGGTGGTCGCCGCGTCGCCGAGCTCGGCTCCGTGGCGATTACGGCATTGATCGCGGCGGTGTTGGCGGCGGCGCTCCTCCTCGTCACCCTGGGCGATTCCATCGTGCTCGTCGGGCTGATCGGGGCGGTCGCGGCGGCCGTCGTCGCCGCAAGACGGCCGGTCGTGGTCACGCTGAGCGTGTTCGCGCTTTCGGGCTTGGTTGGGACGCTCACGGCGTTCACGCCCATCCCGGTCTCGGGCCTCGTCGACTTTCTCCTGCTCGGCCTGTGGCTGGGCGTCGTCGGAACGTACCTGACGGGCAGGGCCGAACGTCGCGCTTGGCTCTGGCCGGCGCTGATCGCCCCCGGCCTCTACCTGGGCATCACCGCGTTCGAGGTCCTGCTGACGCATCCCGTATCACTCGGAGTGCACGCCGTCCGCGCCGCGAGCTGGTACATGGCCGCGTTCCTGCTGGTCGCGCTGGCACCGTGGTCCGAGAGCACCCACACGCGCATCGCCCGCGGAATCGCCCTCATCGGCCTCCTGGTGGGCGCGTACTGCACGTACCGCTGGCTCGTGGGACCGAGCGCGAAGGAGACGGTCGCGGCCAGGCAAGCGCAGCCCGGGATTCCGGCCGCGGTCCAGGCGCGGTTCTTCGGCTCGTTCCTGAGCGCCAACCAGCTCGCCGGCTGGACCGCGACGATGATTCCGTTCTGCCTGGCGGTCGCGATCAGCTGGCGCGGCCGATGGCGCATCGTGGCAGCGGCGGCCATTCCCTTGCTGGCGATCCCGATGCTCGGATCCACGATCCGCACCGGAGCCCTCGCGGTCGCCGCCGGCGTCCTGGTCGTACTGCTCCTGGCCATCCTCCTGCGCCGCGCCCGCGGGCGGATCGCCGCCGCCCTGGTCGCGCTGCTGGCGGTGGCGATCATCGGCGCCGGCGCGTACGACCTCACCGTCGGCGGGTCCGGCGAGCAGTCGACCCGCTTCGCCAACATCCTCTCGCCGGAAATCGACCTCGCCTTCACGCTGCGGCAGGAGCGCTGGTCGCAGGCGTGGGACGACATCCAGCAGAACCCATGGGGCCACGGGCTCGGCACGTCGGGAGGCGCCTCGGCGCGGAACCCGACCGGCCCGGTGATCACGCCGTACATCGACAGCTCCTACCTGGTCGTCGGGCTCCAGCAGGGCCTGATGATCATGTTGCTCTACGTCTTCGCGCTGGTCGCCCTGTTGGTGGCCCTGGCCCGTCGCGCGAGCCTGATCACGGACCCTCGCCGCGCGTTCCTCGCCATCGGCGCGTGCGGGACGCTCGTCGCGATGCTCGTTCTCTTCTATGCGGGGATCTACAGCGAGGGGGCGTACATCGCGGGCGCCTGGTTGATCGTCGGGCTGGGCGTCGCTCAGGTGACGGTGCGGGCGCGGCGCGGCGCACTCCCGGCTGAGCGGCGCCGATGAGCGACGCGGCAGGCCGCCGCGTCGCGGTCGTCTTCCACGAGCCTCATCTGGGTGGGGCCACGCGATCGGTCACGAGGATCGTGCCGGCGCTCGCCGCGAGGGGTTGGGAGTTCTGCTTCTGGGTGCCCCGCCCGAGCGCCGTGTTCGACCACCTCGCCGCGCAGGGCTACGACGTCGCGGGCGCGCCACGGCACGTCGAGTACAGCGTACGGGCCTGGCGAGCGCCGCCCGGGCCGCGGGCGAGGGCGAGGAGCATTCCGCCCTACATGCGGCGATTCCGAGAGTTCCTACGGGATCGCTCGCCGGATCTGGTCCACGCCAACTCGATCATGACCGTCGCCGAGGCGATGGCGGCCCGGGCCCGCGGCAGGGCGATCCTCATCCACATCCACGAGATGCTTCCGGGCGGGGCGCGCGGCGGCCTCCTGCGGCGCGCCGCATGGAGCCTGGAGCAGGTCGTCGCCGTATCGCAGGCGAGCGCCGAGCGGCTTCGCTGGCGCGAGCGGGCCCCGCGGATCGTGTACGAGGGGACGCCGGTGCCGGAGCGCGCCGTCGACATCCGAAGCGACCCCCGGCCGTTCGCGGTCGGCACGGTTGCGGTGGTCTCGACCAGAAAGGGCAGCGATCTGTACGTGGAGGCCGCCCGGCTGATCCTGTCCCAGTCGGACGCGTTCAGATTCGAGATGGTCGGCGCGCCGAATGACGCGGTCGAGCGCGACTGGGCGCGGGGAATCCTGGCGCGGGCCGAGGAGATCGGCGTCGTCCACCGGCCGCAGGCGGATGCGTTCGAGTGCTACCGCAGCTGGGACGCCTTCGTCCTGCCCTCGCGGGCCGACCCGTTCCCGATTGCGATGCTGGAGGCGATGGCAACGGGAATCCCCGTGATCGGGGCCCGCCGGGACGGGCTCGCCGAACAGATCACCGACGGCTGCGGCGTCCTCGTCGAGCCGGAGGACCCCGGCGCGCTGGCCCGGGCCATCAGGTCCGTCGCGGAGAGCGACGCCGGCGAGCGCGAGGCGATGGGCAGAGCCGCCCGGGAGCGTGTTGCCTCCAGGTTCAACCTCGAGCGCCAGGCGGAGGCGATGCACGAGGCCTATCTGGCGGCGCTCGACGCGGCCGTGGGCGCGTAGGGGGTCCGACGCCCGAGCCGCAGCCGGAGGGCCGCGACGATCCCTCGATCCACGAGCGGCACGCGGCCGAATCGCGGGTCGACCGGGCCTCGCGGCGTCAGATGGGCAGCCTCCAGGCGCCCGCGCACAGCGCCCAGATTGCGGTCGATGAGCGCCTTCCCGGCGTATACGGCGGCGTCGATGACGATCCCCCGGGCTCGCGCGGTTGGGGTCAGGTTCGCCGCGTACTTGCGCGCCAAGCGGCCCCGGCCGCTTCCGAGCAGGCGGTTCTTGGCCTCGCTCCGCGGCCGGAGCGTGCCCGAGTGCTCGTGCCACGCGATCGCCCCCGGCGCGATGACGCATCGCATGCCGAGCATGCGCATGCGGATGCCGAGATCGACGTCCTCTAGGTACGCGAAGAAGCCCTCGTCGAATCCACCCGCGGCCACTAAGGCCTCCCGAGCGAACGCCGCCGCCCCGCCGCTGGGCGAGAGTGGCGGATCCGGATGGCGCTTGACCGCGCCCTCCCGCTCCTCGCCGAACGCGACGTCGTACGCGATCAGCGATCGGTCGACCTCGATGCCCAGCGATTCGATGAGCCCGTCCGGCCGGCCCAGGCAGGCCGCAATCATCTCGGCGCCCGACGCAGCCTGCGCCGCGAGCAGTTCCTCGCAGAAGCGCTCATCCGGCACCGCATCGTTGTTGAGGAAGATGAGGACCGCCGCATCGCACTCCTCGACCCCGCGATTGAGGGCGGCACCGAAGCCCAGGTTCGAATCGAGCGGCGTACAGGCTACGTCGGGGAACTCGCCCTCCAGCATCTCCCGCGTGCCATCGGACGAGTTGTTGTCCACCACCCTCACCGGCGTCGGATGGGTCTGTCGCCGAAGCGCGTCGAGCGTCTGTCGCAGGCTCTCCGCGCGATCGTGGTGCGGGATCAGCACCTCGGCGGACGGCAGCTCCCGAGCGCTCACGATTCGTCACCGGCGTCGACGTCCCGCACCGGTACGCCGCCCAGCCCGAGGAGGAGGCGCGGTTCCTGTCGCCACAGCCGAGCCAGTCCGGCGACGTGGTTGCGCCGCGCCCGCGACGAAGCAAACGACCCGATCCGGCTCTCCCGCGGGTAGCGATGGCTCAACCTGACCTGTGGAACGTAGGCGACGTCCCACCCCGCCCGGGCACAGCGGCGGCAGAAGTCCGTGTCCTCGATGTAGAGGCGGAACTCCTCGTCCCACCCACCCACCTCCTCGAAGGCGGCGCGCCGGATCAGCATCGCGGCGCCGATGACCCAGTCGACCGTGCGCGCTCGCTCGGCGCCCGAGGGCGCGATGAAGCGCGCGTAGCTTCGCCTCAGAGGTGGGGCGAGCCGGGCGGCGCCGGTGCTCCCCAGCATGGCGGCCAGGCTCGGGAACCGGCGGGCATTGGGCTGAACCCTGCCGTCCTCGCCCACGAGGCGGGGGGCCGCGATGCCAACCGCCTGGTCGCGCTCGAGTACGCGAGCCAGTGCCGCGATGGGCTCGCTGCCCTCGAGCGAAACATCGGGATTGATGAGCAGGACGTCGCGCCCCGGGACGCGGGAGAAGGCGGCATTGACCGCCGCTGAGTAGCCCGCGTTGCGCCCCATCTCGTGGACGATCAGACCTGGATGAGCGCGGGCGGCCTCGCGCAGCAGCTCGAGCGTGCCGTCGATCGAGGCATTGTCGACGACGACAACCGGCGCCTCGATCGATGCGGCGGCGGCGAGCTGTCCGGCGAGGCAGTCCCTCAGATCGGGGTCGGAGTCGTGCGTGACCAGCGCGAGCGCCAGGCCGCCGGGCACCGGCCCAGAGTCCTCAGTAGCCGTAATAGTCGTACGCGTCGGGGTCGCCGCGGCGCATGCCGGTGAGCACCACGCCCATCGGCCGCTCGGGAAGGGTGCTCAGCGCCACTCGGGCCGCCCGCGCCTGGTCGCGGGTGGTCTGCTGGACCCGGACGCAAACGATGGCGGCGTCCACGTGCGGCAGGATCTCCATCGAGTCCACCACCGCCAGCAGCGGGCTCCCATCGAGGACGACGAGGTCGTATGCCCTGCCCACCTTCTCGAGGAAGTCCGTGAAGCGATCCGTGATCAGGAGCTCGGCGGGATTGGAGACCCGCGACCCCCCCGCGATGCAGACAAGCGTTCCGGCGGTGCGATTCGGATCGGTGCCCGCCGCGCCGTTGACCCGCACCGGTTCGGCGAGCTCGACCGTCTGCACGATGTCCTGAGGGTCCGCATTCCCCTGGAGATAATCGGTGAGGCCAGGCTCCGCCTGGATGCCGAACCGGCGAGCGAAGCACGGCCGGCGGAGGTCGCACTCCACGAGCAGCGTGCGCTGCCCCGCGAGGACGGCTGCGCTGGCGAGGGCGGCGCTGACGGTCGACTTCCCCTCCTCCGGCAGCCCGCTGGTGATGAGCACCGAGTTCACGGGGTTTCCCTGCGCCAGATAGGCGAGGTTCATGCGCAGCACGCGGAAGGCCTCGAAGTCCGCGTCCTTCATGGGCGGACGCCCGTTTCGGGCGAGGCCGGCGTAGCCGAGCGCCGTGCGGCTGACCCGCCCGAGGACGGGCAGCCCGAGCTCCTCGTAAACCTCGTGCGAGGACCTCAGCCGGCGATCCACCGCGTCCCGTCCGAACGCCGCGAGCAGCCCGAGCACGAGCCCCAGCGCGAGCCCGATCCCCGTGTCCCTGATCGGGCGCGGCGACGCGGCTTGGCTCGGCGCTTGCGCTGCCTGGACTATGTCGACCGGTGCGGCCGCCTGCTTCAGCGCCTGCACCCGGGACAGGTCCTGCTGAAGCGCAGCGACCTGTGCCCCGGTGATCCCGGTCACCGGATTCCCCTTGGCGTCCTCGATCTCGTGGGAGAGAGCCTTGGCTACCCGATCTATGCGGGCACGCGCCTGGTCGTTGGCGATAGTCCGGGCGGCCTTCGCATAGGTGTTGGCAAACAGCGCGGCATCGAGGGCGGCGGGACAGGTCCCATCGACCGCCACGTTGTTCGTCTCCACGAGGACGCTCGCGTCTACGGAGCATCCGGACGGCGGCCGCTTGAACAGCTTGGTCGCCTCGCGCTCGACTCGCGGCGAGGTCACGAGCGTGGACCCGTTCGCCGCCCGAACGGCGGGGCTCTCCTCCGGCACCTGGTTGCTGCTGAAGAGGGTGAGGTCCTGGAAGGGGTCGCCGAAGGACATCTGCGCCTCGGCCTCGTAGGTGGTCGCGCGCGTCTTCGAATATGCGAACGCCGCCCCGCCGCAGAGCACGATCACGACCACGATCAGCAGGCGATGACGACGGATCACCCGCAGGTAGTCCACGAGGCTGCTGTACCGGGCTACGTCGCCATCCTGACGCGCCCGCGCGCTGCGGTCTGATTCCGGGGTTTCCATCTCTCTCGAGCCTCCGGCGACCTGCGAGTCCTGCGGCCGCATCTCGTCAGGCCGGGCCGGGACGATCGAACGGGCATTCTAGGCGCACATCTCGGGCGCAAACGCCGATCGGCAGGACGGCGCCGCCCTCGACGGTTGCCGGTTGATATCCGACAACCGGTCACCTAGCCTCACGAACCCCCGCCAAGGGCTGCTCGGGACTAAAGGTGCCAGGAACCCGAGCCGAATCAACTCGTGGACAGCGACGAGGGGAACGGGTGGAACCGACATCGACGAGGGCTCCCGCTCAGGCGGCCGGGCGACCCTCCATCCTCCCCGCCGACGCCCCCGACGCCACGGAGGCCGCTGCCGCATCGTCGGAGGCGCGGCTGCTCCGGCGCCGGCGCCAGCTCATCCGCCGCGACTCGGCCTTTCGCCGCACGCTCGGACTCGCCGACATGCTGTCGATCCTCCTCGCGCTGTCGATCACCAGCCTGCTTTTCGCGAGCGGCGGGATCACCTGGGCGACGCTCGCCGTGCCGCCCCTCTTCGTCCTGCTGTGCAAGGCCCTCGGGCTCTATGACCGCGATGAGAACCTGATCCACAAGACGACCTTGGACGAGATCCCGGCGCTGTTCGGCATCGCGACCCTCACGGGTCTTCTCCTGGTGTTCTCGGACGGGCTCTTCATCGCATCCGGACTCAGTCGTGGCGAGGCGCTCGTGACGTGGATCCTGATGTTCGTGCTCCTGGTGTGCCTGCGCTCGCTGGCCAGGTGGACGGTCACGCGGATCCTTCCCCCCGAGCGCTGTCTCCTCGTTGGCGATCCCCAGCGAGCCGCGACGTTCCGCGAGAAGCTCCATCTCACGACCTCCGCCCGCGCCGAGTTGGTCGGGTACGTCCCGGCGACGGCCGGCGCCCTCGAGGGCGAGGACGGGAAGCTCGCCGCGTTTGACGACCTCGCGCCGGTGCTCGTCTCAAAGTCGATCGATCGAGTCGTGCTCGCGCCTCCGGCCGAGGGCGCGGGCGACGACCTGCTCTACATCATCCGCGAGCTGAAGTCCCACGGGGTCAAGGTCAGCGTGCTCCCGGAGGCATCGCGGATGGCCGGCACGTCGGTTGAGACCGATTACCTCAACGGGCTCACGCTCCTGGGCGTCAAGCGCTTCGAGATCAGCAAATCCTCGCAGCTCATCAAGCGGGCGCTCGACCTGGTCGTGTCGGCCACCGTCCTCGTCGTGCTCGCTCCGCTGCTCGCGCTGATCGCCGTCGCGATCAAGCTCGACTCACGAGGGCCGGTCCTCTTCCGGCAGGCCCGCGCCGGGCGGCGAGGCGAGCCGTTCCAGATGCTCAAGTTCCGCAGCATGATCGACGGCGCCGATGGGCTGAAGGACGAGCTGCGCCACCTAAACGAGGCCGAGGGCGTGTTCAAGATCGCGAACGACCCGCGCATCACACGGGTGGGCCGGCTCCTCCGCCGCTCCCATCTCGACGAGGTTCCCCAGCTGATCAACGTGCTGAAGGGAGAGATGAGCCTGGTCGGGCCGCGTCCCCTCCCGCTCGACGAGGACAGGGCGATCCGCGGCTGGTACCGTGACCGGCTCGAGGTCCCTCCCGGCGTCTCCGGCTACTGGCAGGTCCTGGGATCGTCGCGGATCCCGCTGGAGGAGATGGTCAAGCTGGACTATCTCTACATCGCCAACTGGTCCGTGTGGGGCGATTTGAAGCTCATGCTCCGCACCGTGACCGTAGTGTTCAAGCGGCGCGGGATGTAGCGACGGGCGGCCGCCGGCGCGCGGCCGTGCTCACATCCGGTCCGGCGCGCTGACCCCGAGCAGGTCCAGCGTTCGCGCGATCACGCGCTTGGCCGCAACCGCGAGGGCGAGGCGAGCTTCCTGGACTCCATCCGGCGCTCCAACCACCTGGCAGTCCCGGTAGAAGGCGTGGAAGTCCGCGGCCGTAGCCGTCGCGTAGGCGGCGAGGCGATGAGGCGTGCGGCGATCTGACGCCGTGCGAACCTCGGCGGTGAGCTCGAGGAGGCGCTGCACGAGCGCCCGCTCGGCGGGCTCGGCGGCAGCGGCGAGCGCTCCCTCGGCCGCCGCGGCGCTCGCGATCACCTCCTCGTCAACGCCCTCGCCGTCGCCGGCGGCAGCGGCTCCCTCGGCCCGCGCCTTGCGCAGGATGCTCGCGATCCGCGCGTGCGCATACTGGACGTAATAGACCGGGTTGTCCTGCGACTGACTCCGCGCGAGGTCCAGGTCGAGATCGACCGTCGTCTCGTGGCTTCGCTGGAGCAGGAAGAACCGGGTCGCATCGGTCCCGATGTCGTCGATCAACTCGTCGAGCGTCACGAAGGTCCCCTGGCGCTTCGACATCTGCGTTCGCTCTCCGCGCAGCTCGAGGTGGACCATCTGGATGATCTCCGCCTCGAATCGGTTCGGATCCTTCCCGAGCGCGGCGAGCGCCGCGCGCATGCGAGGCACGTAGCCGTGGTGGTCGGCCCCGAGGACGTTGATCAGCCGCTCGGCCCCGCGCTGGAGCTTGTCGTAGTGGTAGGCGATGTCGGGCGCGAAGTACGTCGGCTCGCCGTCGGAGCGGACCAGCACGCGATCCTTGTCGTCCCCGAACGCGGTGGTCCTCAGCCAGACGGCCCCCTCGCTCTCGTAGACGTGCCCGCCCTCTCGGAGCGCCCCGATGGTGGAGTCGACCGCGCCGCGCTCGTACACGGACCGCTCCGACGACCAGGTGTCGAAGCGCACCCCGAAGCGAGCAAGGGTGGACTCGATGCGCTCGCGCATGACCTCGATGGCCCGGCGCGCGAGCCCCTCGACATCCTCGGGGTCGACGCCCTCGGCGGCGAGGGCCTCGGCCAGGCCGATGACGTAGTCGCCGCGGTATCCGTCCTCCGGTGGCTCCTGGCCCCGCATCCGGGCGGCGATCGAGAGACCGAACTGCCGCACCTGGCGCCCCATGTCGTTCAGGTAGTACTCCCGCTCGACGTCGTGACCGGCGAACGCCATCACGCGGGCCAGAGCGTCGCCGTAGGCCGCATGGCGGCCGCTGGCAGCGTGAAGCGGGCCAGTCGGATTCGCGGACACGAACTCGATCAGCACGCGCTCGGGGGACTCGACGCTGCCGCCCCCGAACGCCGCGCCCGCCCCGAGCAGCGCGCCGACGCTCTCCCGGTACCAGCGATCGGCGAGGAAGAGGTTGACGAACCCGGGGCCGGCGACCTCGATTCGGTCGACGGTGGAGCCCAGGAGCGTGCCCAGGTGGTCGCGCAGGCGCTCGGCGACCGCGCGGGGTGGCTCCCCAAGCGTGGGCGCGAGCAGCATCGCGGCGTTGGTGGAGTAGTCGCCAAGCTCGCGCTTCGGCGGCCGCTCCAGCGTCGGTGCGATGGATTCGGCGGTCCCGTCGCGCAGCGAATCGGCCGCGCTGCGGATGGTTCCTCGGAGCGTCGAGAGCGGATCGGCCATCGCCGTCCTACGATAGTCCGCTCGTCGAAGTGACTATCCGAGAACTCCGCGTGCCCCCGGGGGCGTCCTGGGCGTCATCCGGGGGTGCGGGGGGTTTTCGGATAGACACTAAGCATGCGACTGGCCATCCTGAGCGACATCCACTCGAACCTGCCTGCCCTCGAGGCCGTCCTGGCCGACGTCGAGGGCGCCGGCGTCGGCGAGCTCTGGTGCCTCGGCGACGTCGTCGGCTACGGCGCGCAGCCGGACGAGTGCGCGAGCCTGGTCGCGGAGCGCTGCGCGCTGTGCCTCGTCGGCAACCACGATCTGGCCGTGCTCGGCGATCTCGACATCTCATCCTTCTCCCCCGCTGCGGCCGCGGCGGTCCGGTGGACTCAGCAGAACGCCAAGCCGGAGACCGTTGATTTCCTGCGCGGCCTCGATCCGGCGGACGAGACGCGGGACGTCGCCCTCTACCACGCCTCGCCGCGGGACCCGGTCTGGGAGTACGTCCTGTGGCCCGACCAGGCGGCGGAATGCATCGCGATCCAGGCGGCTCGGGTCAGCCTGATCGGACACTCGCACGTGGCGCTCTTCTTCGTCATGGGGGAGGATCGCCGACGCCCCCGCGGGACCTCGATCGACGTCGAGCACGCCGCGCGGGGGGCTCAGGCCGGCGCCGGCACCAGGCTGGACCTCTCCGAGGGACGCTGGCTCGTGAATCCCGGCAGCGTCGGCCAGCCCCGCGACGGTGACCCTCGCGCCGCCTGGCTCGAGCTGGACACGGACGCCTGGGAGGCGACCTACCACCGCGTGGAGTACGAGATCGACCGCGCGGCCGAGGCGATCGAGGCCACCGACCTGCCGGAGCACCTGGCCCGGCGACTCTATGTGGGCCAGTGATGCCGAGCGAGGACGCCGAGTGGACCCGGGTGCAAACAGAGACGCCCTTACTAGACTCGCCGCGATGCCGGGGCAGAAGCGATTGGCGGGCGCGCTGGCGGTCGCGGCGGTGGCCGTGGCCATCTCGGCCTGCGGATCCAGCGACAGCAAGACGATCCCTCCCGCGAACGCGGAGCAGCTCAACAGCGCCCTGACCGCCGTGGAAACCGCCATCGACAACGGCGAATGTGGGAAGGCGCAGCAGGAGGCTCAGAGCTTCGTGGACGCTGTGAACGAGCTTCCGGAGACGGTGGGCGCCGAGGACAAGGAAACGCTGCGGAACGCCGGCGCGAACCTCGAGGAGCTCGCCGCCGATCCCAACCAGTGCAAGCCCCCTCCATCAACGGGAACCACGGATCTGGGCGATGTGTCCACGTCCAGCACGACCGTCGCTCCGACAACCACCGACACGGAGACGAGTACGACGAGCTCGACGACCACCACCGAGCCCCAGCCCGAGACCGGCGGCGGTGAGGCCGACCAGGGCGGGCCGCCGAGCGGTACCGGCGGGCCGCCGACCGGGACCGGTGGCGGGCCGCCGAGCGGCACGGGCGGCGGCGGTGAGACCGGCGGCGGCGAGACCGGCGGTGGGGTCGGCGGCGGAACCGGGGGCACCGGCGGCACCGGTACCGGCGGCACCGGAGGCGGGACGGGCTGATGGGCGCGACCGTGATCTCAGGCCGCTATCAGCTCGGTGACCGGCTCGGCTCCGGGGGCATGTCGACGGTCTACAAGGCGATCGACCGGGTCCTGGAGCGGACGGTGGCCGTCAAGGTGCTCGCCGAGCATCTGTCCGACGACGAGAAGTTCGTCGCCCGCTTCCGTCGCGAGGCGCTCGCCGTCGCGAAGCTGATCCACCCGAACATCGTGCAGGTCTACGACACCGGCGTCGACGACGGCCGCCACTACATCGTCATGGAGTACGTCGAGGGCCGCTCCGGCGCCCAGCTGCTGCAGACTCGGGGCCGCCTCGGACCCGAGGTTGCGGTCGAGATCGGCGTGCAGTCGTGCGCGGGCCTCGAGTACGCGCACCGCCAGGGGATCATCCACCGCGACGTCAAGCCCGGGAACCTGATGGTGATCGGGGGTCCCGCCGGCCGCCGTGGCGCGCCGGCGAGTCCCCAGGATCCGCCGACCGGCGAGATGACGGTCAAGCTCACGGACTTCGGGATCGCCCGGGCCGCCGAGCAGACCCGCCTCACGCAGGTCGGCTCGGTCGTGGGCACCGCGGCGTACCTGGCGCCCGAGCAGGCGCGAGGCGAGGAGGCCACCCCCGCCTCCGACGTCTACGCGCTGGGCGTCGTCATCTACCAGCTGCTCACGGGGCGCCTGCCGTGGGAGGGCACCACCCTCGCCGAGCTGGCGATCCGACGCGAGAACGAGCGCCCGCTCGCGCCCAGCTCCTACGACCCGGGGGTGCCCGAGACGCTGTCGACCGCGGTGCTGCGCTCCCTGGAGGGCGACCCCGCGCTCCGTTACACGACCGCGCGCGAGCTGGCACGGGCGCTACGGGCGGGCCTCAGCGGTGCCGAGCCCCCGCTCCCGGACAGCGAGGCCGCCACCCGGGCCATGACCCAAACTCCCACCGAGGCGACCCGCAGGCTGCCCGCCGACGAGCCGGTCACGGCCCCGACACGCCGTGCACCCGCCCCGCGGCCCGCTCCCAGGCCCGCGCCGGCTCCGGCCGCCGCCGCGCCGAGGCCCTCGACGGCGAGCCGCGTGCGCAGGATCATCGGTCTCGTGCTCGTGATCGCGATCCTCGCCGCGATCATCGCGGCGATCGTGCTCGTGACCACCAACGCGGGCCAGAACACCGGCCCCGGCGACCTGATCAAGGACGAGATCCACGACCAGATCCAGTCGATCGAGGACTTCATCCGAAGTCACACGCAGCAGTAGCCCTCAGCGGGACGCCGACCACGGGGCCGTGCCGGCCAGGATGGCGTCGCGGTAGGCGTCGAAGCGGCGGCCGGCAATGGCGTCTCGGCAGCCGCTGACCAGTCGCTCGAGGTAGGCAAGGTTGTGGAGCACCAACAGCCGGACCCCCGTCAGCTCCTCCGCCCGCGAGAGATAGTGGATGTAGGCGCGGGTGTGCGCCGAGCACGTGGGGCACGGGCAGTCGTCGACGAGCGGCGACCGATCCTCCGCGAACTCCGCCTTGCGGATGTCCAGCCGGTGGCGACCGTCCGGGCGCGGGGCGAGCGCCATTCCGTGGCGGGCCAAACGGGTGGGCACCGCGCAGTCGAACATGTCGATCCCGAGCCCGATGCCGTGAACGAGGTCGTCGGGCTCGCCGATCCCAAGCAGGTGGCGGGGCGCCTCCTCCGGGAGGTGCGGAACGGTCATCCCAACCACCCCCAGCATCTCCTCCTTGTCCCGACCGAGGGTGCCGCCGATCGCGACGCCGTCGACCCCCGCTCGGGAGACGAATTCCGCGGAGGACCTTCGGAGGTCCTCGTGTACGCCGCCCTGGACGATCCCGAACACGGCCTGGGCCGCAGGACCCTCACGTCGATGCCAATCGAGGCAGCGATCGAGCCAGCGGTGGGTCCGCTCGGTCGAGCGCGCGGTGTAGTCCCGGTCCGCGTGATACGGGGTGCATTCGTCGAACGCGAGCGCGATGTCGGAGCCGAGCCGGCTCTGTATCGCCATCGACTCCTCGGGGCCGAGGAAGTGCTCCGAGCCGTCCACGTAGGAGCGAAAGCGTACGCCGGTCTCGCCGATCTCCAGGACGCTCCCCCGGCCCTGACGGCTCCCGCGGCGCCCCTTGACCTCGTCCGCGACCGTCCCGTGGGCGAGCGAGAAAACCTGGAACCCGCCGGAGTCGGTGACGATCGGCCGGTCCCAGCCCATGAACCGGTGAAGCCCACCCAGGCTCGCGATCCGCTCGGCCCCTGGCGACAGCATCAGGTGAAACGTGTTGCCGAGCACCATCTCGTAGCCGAGCCCGGCGACCTCGGCCGCGGTGAGCGAGCGGACGCTCCCCCGAGTCGCGAGTGGAATGAAGGCGGGCGTTCCAATCACGCCCGAGGACGTGTGGAGCCGCCCGGCTCGGGCGGCTCCATCGCGCGCGATGATCTCGAAGCGCAGGCGTTCCGGGTCGATTCTCACCGGCCCGGAAGCCTACGAGGCCCTGTCGCGCCTACTTCTCCTGCGCCGTGCCGTCGACGTCGCCGGCGCTGATCTCCACGCGCTGCGGCTTGCGCTCCTCGGGCTTCGGGATGCGCACCTCCAGCACGCCCTTGTCGAAGCTCGCGTTGATGCGCTCCGCATCCACGTGCTCCGGCAGGGACAGCGAGCGGGAGAAGCCGCCGAAGGCGCGCTCCACCCGGTAGTAGCCGTCGGCGCGCTCCTCGTGCTCGGACTTGCGCTCGCCGGAAACGGTCAGGACTCCGTCCTTGACCTCGATGTTGACGTCGTCCCGCTCGAGGCCCGGAAGATCGGCCTTGAGGACGAGGTGATCGTCGGTCTCGACGAGGTCCATGGGCGGAACCCAGCGACGAAGCGCCCCGTTGGCGGGCCGCCCGCCGACGAACGTGTCGAAGAGGCGATTCACCTCGGACTGAAGCGAATCCACCTCGCGAGTCGGATCCCAACGTACGATTGCCATTCCATTCACCTCCTTCCCGATTTCTATAGAAAATCTTAGCGGCTATATAGCAGATATTCTCACCTTGTCAAGGCGGATTCGTGCCTGACGTGAGTGCCCGTAGTGAACTGCGGGCGGGGCAGCGAGGGGCAGGGGATTCCGGGTTGGCGGCGAGTCGAGCGTTAGCCCCGGGGCAACGCAATCCATGCCCGGTTTCCGGGACCAGATTGCGTTGACCCCGCGCAAAAGGCCCCGAGACCGCGGGCGGATATAGGCGGCTCCCCTACCCAGCCCACCCACGCCCGGCGCGCCGATTCGCCCCGGGCGTAGCCGCTGCCGGACCTACTACCCCACCAACGACCGCCCCGTCATCGCGGCCGGCTGTTCGATGCCCAGGAGGGCCAGGGCGGTCGGGGCGACGTCCGCGAGGCGACCGTCGGTCAGGGCGAGGCCCTCGACCGTGACGACGAGCGGCACCGGGTTCGTGGAGTGGGCGGTGTTCGGAGAGCCGTCCGGCTCGAGCATGTTGTCGGCGTTGCCGTGATCTGCCGTGACGATGCACGCGCCGCCGGAGCCGTGAACGGCGGCGATCACGTCGCCGAGGCAGGCGTCCACAGTTTCGACCGCGCTGACCGCCGCCGGGATGTCGCCCGAGTGCCCCACCATGTCCGGGTTCGCGAAGTTGATGATCCCGAAGCGGAAGCCGTCGTCGCTCCACCGCCGGCTGAACTCGTCGGCGGCTGCGCGCGCGCTCATCTCCGGCTTCTGGTCGTAGGTCGGGACGTCCCGGACCGACGGAACGAGGCAGCGCTCCTCCCCCTCCCACTCCTCCTCGCGCCCACCGTTAAAGAAGTAGGTGACGTGCGCGTACTTCTCGGTCTCGGCGACGTGGAGCTGGTCGGCGCCCTCGGCCGCGATCACCTGGGCGAGCGTCACCTCGGGAACCTGGGGTGGAAAGGCGACCGGGTACTCCCAGCCCTTCTGGTACTCGGTCAGCGTGGTGAGATGGATCGCCGGGGCCGCCCCGCGCGGGAACTCGTCGAAGTCCGGCTCGCCGAGGGCACGGACGAGCTCGCGCGCTCGGTCCGGACGGAAGTTGAAGTGAAGGACGGCGTCCCCCTCCGCCATCCCGTCGTAGTCCCCGACGACCGTCGGACGGATGAATTCATCCGTCTCGCCGCGCTCGTACGACTCTCGTACCGCGTCGACCGCGGACTCGGCCCGCAGACCCTGTGCGTGGACGATCGCGTCGGACGCCTGCTTGATGCGATCCCATCGCCGGTCGCGATCCATGGCGTAGAAGCGCCCGCTCACCGTGCCGATCCGACCCGCGTGCTTGAGCCACCTCTCCACCTCGGCCAGGTAGCCGGTCCCCGACCTGGGCGGCGTGTCGCGACCGTCGGTGAACGCATGGACCACCAGGTCCGGGACACCCTCGCGAGCTGCGAGCTCGATGCATGCCTCGATGTGCTCCCAGCCCGAGTGGACGCCACCGTCCGAGACCAGACCCATCAGATGCAGGCGGCCGCGCGGTCCCGAGCGGGCGGCCTCGCACGCCGCCTTCAGGACCGGGTTGTCGAAGAAGCTGCCGTCCGCGACGGCGTCGTCGATCCGCGTGAGGTCCTGCTGGACCACTGCGCCGGCCCCGAGGTTCAGGTGGCCCACCTCGGAGTTGCCCATCTGGCCGTCGGGCAGCCCCACGTCGCGTCCGCTCGCCGAGAGGGTGCTGTTCGGAAACCGGCTCCAGAGCTCATCGAAGACCGGGGTCGTCGCCTGGCTGATGGCGTTCCCAGGGCCCGCAGGAGCAAGCCCCCACCCGTCGAGCACGACCAGCGCGAGCGAGGGCACGGGCACCTCGGCCGGCCCGGCGGGGAGGCTCACCGGCAGGCCGCCGCGACGGCGGCGAAGTCACCTGGATCGAGGCTCGCCCCACCGACCAGGGCCCCATCGATTCCGTCCGGCGAGAGAACCTCGTTCGCATTCCCGGGCTTGACCGACCCGCCGTAGACAACCCGAATCGCGCCGGCCGCCGCCTCATTCCGGTCCGCGATCAGCGAACGGATGAAGCCGATGGCATCAGCGGCCTGCTCGGAGGTCGCGTTGCGTCCCGTCCCGATCGCCCAGACGGGCTCATAGGCGATCACCAGTCCACCCAGATCCTCGCCCGCGACGCCGGCGAGGTCCGCCTCGAGCTGGCGGCGCAGGACGGGCTCGGTCTCCCCCGCCTCGCGTTGATCCAGCGTCTCGCCAACGCACAGGATGGGTTGCAGGCCGGCCGCCATCGCCGCCGGCACCTTCTGCGCGAGGGCCTCGTCGCTCTCCCCGAAGAGCTGGCGCCGCTCGGAATGGCCGAGGATCACGCCGTCGACGTCCAGGTCCACGAGCATGCTCGCCGCGACCTCGCCGGTGTAGGCGCCCGCTTCGGCGAAGTGCATGTTCTGAGCGGCGACGCGGATCCTGGAGGTCGCGAGGCGCTCCACGGTGATGGCCAGCGACGTGAACGGCGGGCAGATGAACAACTCGACGGTCTCCAGCAGATCGGTGGCGAGCGGCAGGAACCCGTCGACGAACGCGGCCGCCTCGGGACGCGTCTTGTGCATCTTCCAGTTCGCCGCGCAGAGTGGTTTCCGGTCGGGCATGGAGGTCGTACTACCCGCCTACGGCTTGCTGCCTACCGCCTGAGCATCCAGTAGCGCCGCCACACCCGGAAGCTCGCGTCCCTCCAGCAGCTCGAGGGAGGCGCCACCGCCGGTCGAGACCCAGTCGATCCGCTCGGTCAGCCCGAACTCCCTCAGGGCCGCCACCGAGTCGCCCCCGCCGGCGAGCGTGATCCCCGGCGCGTCTGCGATCGCCTCGGCTACGGCTCGGGTCCCGGCGGCGAACGGGGCGAGCTCGAAGGCGCCCATGGGCCCGTTCCAGAACACGGTCCCGGCCGCCGCGATCTCGTCGGCGTACGCCGTCGCCGTGCGCTCGCCGATGTCCAGCCCCATCCACCGGTCGGGCACCTCGGTGCCGTCGAGCTCCCGCCGGTCGGTCTCGGCCGAGAACTCGCGGCCCAGCACGAGATCCGACGGAAGCAACAGCTCGCATGGTGACGCCGCGGCACGGTCGAGGATCTCCCCGGCGGCCTCCACGGAGGGGTCATCGACGAGGGAGTTGCCCACGGCGATCCCCCGCCGCTTGAAGAAGCTGAACGCCATGGCGCCGCCGATCATGATCCGGTCGGCCACGTCCAGGAAGCGCCTGATGACGCCGATCTTGTCGCGTACCTTTGCGCCGCCGAGAACGAGGCGCAGCGGCTGCTTCGGGTTGTCCCTCACGCCCTCCAGCTCCCTGACCTCGCGCTCCAGGAGAAGCCCCGCGTACGCCGGCAGCAGATGGGCCACCCCCTCGGTCGTGGCGTGGGCACGGTGAGCCGCCCCGAACGCGTCGTTCACGTAGACGTCGGCGAGCCGAGCGAGTGCGGCGGCGAGCGCGGGGTCGTTGCTCGTCTCCCCCGGCTCGAAGCGGCTGTTCTCGAGCATCAGCACGTCCCCCGGCCCGAGCCCCTCGGCGAGCGCCTCGACCTCCGGCCCGATGACGGCGGATCCCATCCGGACCTCGGCGCCGATCAGCGTGCCCAGGCAGGCGGCGGCCGGGGCCATCGACAACTCGGGGTCCGGCCGCTCCGGGCGGCCGAGGTGGGAGACCAGGATCAGCTTCGCGCCCCGCTCGCGCAGCAGCTCGATGGTCGGAAGCGTCGCGCGGATCCGCGAGTCGTCGGCCACCTCCCCGTTCGCCAGGGGCACGTTGAAGTCGACGCGGACCAGGACGCGCCGCCCGTCCACCTCCGCATCGCGGACGGTTGCCTTTGCGAAGCTCAACTCACCGGTGCGAGGTTGGCGCGGGCGGCAGTCGGAATCAGCCGCCGTCCGCCGCCGCCAGCGCCGGCTGGAGCACCTTGGCGGCCAGCTCGACGCAGCGGTTCGAGTAGCCCCATTCGTTGTCGTACCAGGCGACCACCTTGACCATCCGCCCGTCGGTCACCATCGTCTGCTCCGCGTCGAAGATCGACGAATGCGGGTCCTGCACGATGTCCGTCGAGACGATCGGATCCTCCGTGTAGGACAGGATGCCGGCCAGCGGGCCGTCGGCCGCGTCCTTCATCGCCGCCCTGATCTCCCGCTCGGTCGTCTCGCGGGACACGTCGCATACCAGGTCGACGACCGACCCGGTGGCGACCGGGGCCCGCACCGCGACGCCGTTCAGCTTGCCGTCGAGCTCGGGCAGGACGAGGCCGATCGCGCGGGCGGCCCCCGTCGTCGTGGGAATCAGGTTGAGCGCCGCCGCCCGAGCGCGCCGCAGGTCCTTGTGGGGCATGTCCTGAAGGCGCTGATCCGCGGTGTAGGCGTGAATGGTGGTCATCAGCCCCCGCTCGATGCCGACGGACTCGTTCAGCACCTTCGCGACCGGCGCCAGGCAGTTCGTCGTGCACGAGGCGTTGGAGATGATGTTGTGGCGCTCCGGGTCGTAGGCGTCGTCGAAGTTGACGCCCAGCGCGACCGTGACGTCCGGATCGGTTGCGGGAGCGGAGATGATCACCTTCTTCGCGCCGGCGTCCAGGTGCTTGCCGGCGTCCTCCCGCTTGCTGAAGAGGCCGGTGGACTCGATCACGACGTCCACCCCGAGGTCCGCCCACGGGAGCTTGCCGGGGTCCCGCTCCGCGAGCACCCTGATCTCCCGGTCGTCCACGACGATCGCCTCGTCGCGCGCCTCCACGCGGCCCGGGAACCGCCCGTACATCGAGTCGTACTTGACCAGGTGCGCCAGGGTCGCCGCGTCGGTGATGTCGTTGACCGCCACGAACTCGAGGTCGCTCTCCGCCTCGTGGGCCGCCCGGAACAGGTTCCGGCCGATGCGGCCGAACCCGTTGATCCCGACTCTCACTGGTGCCATGTGAACCCGTTCCCTCCTTATCTTCCGACTCGGTTCGCGCTCAAGGACCAGCCAGGACCATACTCAGCCGGCGGCCTGCGGCGTCCACCGAAATGTCCGCAGCCCGACGAGGAAACCCGCGACGCCCCACGCCGCCACGATGGCGAGGTCGAGCCACTGGAACCCCGCACCCGACGTTCCGGGCTCCCAGGCGGCGAAGAACGCCTCGAAGAAGTGGCGGACCGGGAAGACGTCAGCGACGTGCAGGACGCCGTCCGGGATCTCGCTCTCGGGAATGAACACCCCCGAGAGGAAGTACAGCGGGAAGATCGCGATGTTGGTGATCGGGGCGGCGGCGCCCTGGGATGGGATGAAGCCCGTGAGGGCGAGGCCGAGGCAGCAGAACGCGGTGGCGCCGACCGCCAGCGTGACGAGCACTGCCGGCGCCTGGTCCCACGGGATGCTCACCCCGTAGGCGACCCAGCCGATCGCCGTGAGCAGGACGAGCATCACGACCGACACGACCACGGAAGTGCCGACGCGTCCGGCGAAGAAGACCCAGTCGGGAAGCGGCGTCCCGCGGCCGCGCTTCAGGATCCCGAATTCTCGGTCGACGGTGACCGTCATCGCCAGGTTCTGGAACGTCGCGGAGATGACCGCCAGCGTGAGGATCGCCGGGACGTAGTAGGTGCTGACGTCGACGCCCAGGCCCTCGATGCGGTCGTCGCCCCCGAAGACGAGGTCGAAGATGACCAGGAACATGACCGGGAACGCGACCGTGAAGAACACCGACGCCGGGTTGCGCCAGAAGATCTTCTGGTCGAAGCGGAACTGGTGAAGCGCCAGCGCCGCGCCGCTCACAGCGGGATCTCCTCGGGCACCGGAGCGGTGGTCAGCTCCAGATACACGTCCTCGAGACTCGGCTGGTGGACCTCGAGCCCGTCGAGCGGGACACCCCGATCGAGCGCCCAGGCCGTGAGCTCGTTCAGAGCGCGCACCGGGTCGTCCGCTCGAATCCGGACCTCCCCCGCCGCCGTCGCGACTCCGTCGGCGCCGGCGCCGAGGGCCACGGGTAGCTCCGCCGCCTCGATTCCCGGCGGCAGGCGGAAGCTGATCAGCGTGACGCGTCCGTCGCGCGCGCTCAGCTCGCCCGGAGCGCCCTCGGCGACGATCCTCCCGTCGACGATGATCGCCACGCGATCGGCGAGCTCCTGCGCCTCCTCCATGTAGTGGGTAGTGAGGAAGATCGTCTTGCCCAGGTCGCGGAGGCTCGCGATCACCTCCCAGGCGCGCCGGCGCGCCGACGGATCGAAGCCCGTGGTTGGCTCGTCCAGGAACAGCAGCTCAGGGTCACCGACGAGCGCGATAGCGACGTCCAGCCGCCGCTGCTGGCCACCGGAGAGGTTGGCGACTCGCTGGTCCGCATGGTCCGAGAGGCCGACCAGCGCCACCGTCTCCTCCACCCCGCGCGGAGCGCGGTAATAGCCGGCGAACAGCTCCACGGACTCCGCCACCGTGAGCTCCGGGTGCATCCGGCTCTCCTGAAGCACGATGCCGATGCGCTGCCGCCAATCGTGGTCGGCCTCACCGGGGTCGACGCCGAGGACGCTCACATCCCCCGCGGTGCGTCGCCTGTAGCCCTCGAGGATCTCGACGGTGGTCGTCTTCCCGGCCCCATTCGGCCCCAGGAAGGCGAAGATCTGCGACCCGGCGACGTTGAGATCGAGATCCCGGACCGCCTCGAGATCGCCGTAGGACTTGCGCAATCCGCGCACGCTGATCACGGTGTCGGCCACGGGCTGATTCTATGGACGGGCAACCGCGGGCCCCGGGTCGGGACCATCGGTTGTCGGTTGACAGTGGGAAGCGCGCTCTCTACGGTCCGCGCGGCCTTGGGACCGGCGATCCGCAGGACATCGCGCCGTGCGAACCGACCGCACGTCGATCATCGGCGGCATCAACTGCAACCGCTCGTCGAGCTGGGCACCGGTCGACATCGGTTCCTACGCTCCGCTCGCCAAGGCCATCGCGGCGCGCTACGGCCGGGGCGGAGCCTTCTGGCGGACCCACCCGGACATCCCGGCGAGGCCGATCGTTCGCTACGAGATCTGGAACGAGCCGAACCTGCGCGGGCGGTGGTGCCCGAATCCCCAGCCCGAGCGGTACGCGGACTTGTTCGTCGCCGCGGCGAGCGCCATTCGCTCGGTGGATCAGCACGCCCAGGTCGTGATCGGCGGCGTGGCCCCTCCGCCCGAGGCGAATCGGAGCTACCTCCCCATCTCCGAGTTCCTCGGGCGGGCGGCGGGCCGGCAGCCCGGACTCGTTCGGAAGGCGAGCGGGGCCACGGTCCACATCTATCCGCTCACCGGCGCCGCGAAGCAGCTCGATCGCGTCGCCTGGTTCCGCGATCAGCTCCGGCAGGGCGGGATCCCGAACCGCATGCCGATGCTCATCAACGAGATCGGCTGGCCGACCGGAGGCTCATCGACGGCCGTCTCCGAGAAGGAGCGCACCAAGGCCTACAGG
The DNA here is from genome assembly GCA_046728915.1 of Actinomycetota bacterium. Classification (GTDB taxonomy): domain Bacteria; phylum Actinomycetota; class Thermoleophilia; order Solirubrobacterales; family 70-9; genus AC-56. Next base: position 25,369 of record JBKPFQ010000179.1, read on the forward strand.
GAGGCGACGGTGAACATCCCGCGCACGAACTGCAACGTGATGGGAATGCTGCCCCAGTCCTGGACCAGCACCCAGCAGAGCAACAGCAACCCGGAGGACTGGTACGGGATCGCGGGCCCGGTGACCGCCAAGCCGTTGCCCTCGGCCCTCGCGTACGCGCGCGGAGCCAGGGTCATGAGCGGGCAGCTGGCGCAGGCGCCTCCCGCGGATCCCCTGATGGTGTGCCCGGGGATGCCGCCACCGACGCCGCCGGACCCATGCACGATCGCCGGCACGCCCGGGCCGGACCGCCTGCCGGGGACGCGAAGGGGCGACGTGGTTTGCGGCCTCGGTGGGCGGGACGCCATCGCCGGCAGGCGGGGCCGGGACGTCCTGCGCGGCGCCCGGGGCCGGGATCACATCTCCGGTGGACCCGGGCGCGATCGGGTGAAGGGAGGGCGAGGACGCGACCGGGTGAAGGGAGGAGCCGGGCGAGATCTTCTGAGCGGCGGCCCCGGCCGGGACGTCTGTCGCGGCAAGCCCGGCCGGGACCGGTTCCGGAGCTGCGAGAGGATCAAGGCGGGCTGACGAGCCCTCGGGGCCGCTAGTCCAACTCCACGTCGCGGTGCACCACGCGCAGCGACACGTCCTCATGATCGGCCAGGTGCTCCGCGATCCGGTCGGCCACGGTGAGCGACCGGTGCCTCCCTCCCGTGCAGCCGATCGCGATCGTCAGATGCGTCTTGCCCTCGGTGACGTACGCGGGCAGCACGAAATCGAGCAGCGGAAAGAGCCGCTCGTAGAACTCGGCCGCGATGTCCCCGGCCTCCACGTACCCGACCACCCGCTGGTCGCGGCCCGTGAGCGGGCGCAGATCCTCGCGGTAGTGCGGATTGGGAAGGAAGCGGACGTCCAGCAGCAGATCGGCCTCGCGCGGCGGGCCGTTCTTGAACCCGAAGGTGATGATCGTCAACGCCAGTCTGCCCGACGCCCCCTTGGGGCCGAGCAGCTCGGTGACGATGCGCCGCCTGAGCATCGCGCCGGTGAGATCGCTCGTGTCCATGACAACGTCCGCCTGCTCGCGGAGCGGCCCCAGGACCTCGCGCTCGGCGCGGATCCCCTCCAGCACGCGGCCGTTCGGGGCCAGCGGATGACGGCGGCGGGTCTCCTTGAATCGATCCAGCAACGTCTCCTCGTCGGCCTCGAGGAAGACCACCGTCGGCTTCAGGCCCGCGTCGGTCAGCTGCCCCAGCACCTCTTGCAGCTCCTCGAAGTAGTCGCCCCCGCGAACATCGGAGACCACCGCAGCGCGGCGCACGCCGCTTCCCTCGTGGCGAAAGAGCTCGCCGAGCGAGCTGATCATTCGCGGCGGCAGGTTGTCGATGCAGAAGTAACCGCCGTCCTCGAAGGCCGCGATCGCCTCGGACTTGCCCGCACCCGAGTACCCGGTGATCACGACGAGGTCGACGGCCGGCCTCCCGTCACCGCCGCCGACCCGCGGCTTGTCAACGGCTGACGTCATCCGATCTTGTGGAGCTGCCTGTGGATCTCGCGCGCGAGCTTGCCGGGGATCCCCGGAACCGCCTCGAGCTCCTCGCGGCTCGCGCCGACGAGCCGCTCCGGCGACCCGAAGTGGGTCAGGAGAGCGCGCTTCCTGACCGGCCCAACTCCGGGCAGCTCGTCCAGGAGCGAGCGGGTCATGGACTGATCCCGGCGTTGCCGGTGGAAATCGATCGCGAAGCGATGCGCCTCGTCTCGAACGCGCTGCAGGAGCCGCAGCGCCTCCGAGTCCTCGGCGATCGGAACCGGGGCCGGGCGGCCGGGCACGAAGACCTCCTCGATCCGCTTGGCGAGCCCGATCACGGCGACGCCGCGCTCGGCGAGCGGGCCGAGCGCCCGCATCCCCGCCGAGAGCTGACCCTTGCCGCCGTCGATCACGATCAGGTCGGGCAGCGCGGCGAACCCCTCGTCGCGGTCCGCGTCATGAGGTGAGATGTCTGCCTGCTCGAGGAAGCGGGCGGCTCGGCGTCCCAGGACCTCCTCGACCGAAGCGAAGTCGTCCGGCCCGGCAGTCCGGTCGCCCCGCACCCGAAAACGGCGGTAGTCCGACTTCTTGGGCGCCCCGCCCTCGAAGACGACCATCGACGCGACCGTGTGGTCGGGACCGAGGTTGGAGATGTCGAACCCCTCGATCCGAACCGGAAGCGAGTCGAGGTCCAGGGCCTCCTGGAGGGCGGCGAGGGCATCGACGCGCTGCTGGCGTCGCCGCTCCTGCCGCAGCTTGTCCTGCGCCAGCGCGAGGCGGGCGTTCCGCTCCGCCAGCTCGCGAAGGCGCCGCTTGTCGCCGCGCTCGGAGACGCGCACCTCGACCGCCCCGCCGCGGCGGGTGGAAAGCGCCTCGGCCAGCACGTCCACGCGCTCCGCGAGCGCGGGGCCCACGACGACCAACCGTGGCACCGCCGGCACCGCCGAGTAGTACTGGGCGAGGAACTCCTCGGTCACCTCGGCCTCGCCGCGCTCGCCCTCGTTCGCCAGGTAGAACCCCTGCCGCTCGGCGAGCACGCCGTCGCGCACCTGGAAGACCTGCGCGTTCGCGCCCGTGCCCTCGACCGCCACGGCGATCAGATCCGCGGTCTCGAGCGACTCGCCGGCCACGCTGCGGCGCTGCATCAGCGAGCGAACGGCCTCGAGGCGATCGCGGTAGGTGGCCGCGCGCTCGTACTCCTCGGCATCCGAGGCCTCGGCCATCTTCCGCTCCAGATCGCGCTCCACGTCCCGGTAGCGGCCGGAGAGAAAGTCGACGATCGCCTGGATGTTGCGCCGGTACTCCTCGCGATCGATGTAGCCGACGCACGGCGCCTGGCAGCGCTTGATGTAGTAGTCGAGGCACGGGACGCCCGACCGCCGGCCCGGCTCCGGGCCCTCGCAGGTGCGGTACTGGAACAGCTTGCCCAGCAGGTCGAGGGTCTCCCGGACGCGCCGCGCGCTGGAGAACGGCCCGAAGTAGACGCGGCCCGACCGGTGCCGCTCGCGCGTGAAGTACACGCGCGGGAACTCCTCGTCGAGGCTCACCCCGATGTACGGATAGGACTTGTCGTCGCGCAGCCGGATGTTGAACCTGGGCCGGTGGCGCTTGATGAACTGCTGCTCGGCCAGCAAGGCCTCGGCCTCGGTCTCGGTGACCAGGAAGTCGATCGAGGCGACGCGGTCGATGAAGTCGAGGCCGCCGCGGTGCGGGCCCGAGAAGTGGGAGGCCACTCGCTTGCGGATCGACATCGCCTTGCCCACGTAAAGGACGGCGCCCTCGCCGTCCTTGAACATGTAGACGCCCGGCTGGTCGGGCAGTTGCTTGCGCTGATCGCTGAGACTCTGTGGCTTCTCGGCCATCGTTACAAGGTTAGGCTGCTGGCCCGCTGGCCAAATCAACGACCTGGTAACGACCCATGAACGAAGCGACCGCAACTCCCCCGCCCGAGCTCGAGACCATCGGCATCGACGTCGACGGCGAGATCGGCACCCTCACCCTGAATCGCCCGAAGGTCCTCAACGCCATGAGCCCGGAGCTGATCGGCGAGCTCGTGACGGCGGCCGCGTGGCTGGCGGACCGCGCCCGGCTGCGGGCGCTGATCGTGACCGGGGCGGGCCGGGCGTTCTCGGCCGGCGGGGACGTGACGTGGTTCAAGCGCGGCCTGGAGGAGTCGGGCGAGTACCTGTCGGCGGACGTCCGCCGCGGCGCCGAGGTGCTGCACCAGGCGATCGTGGACTTCCGTCGCATCCCGTATCCGGTGATCGGCGCGGTCAACGGCGTCGCCGCGGGCGCCGGATTCTCTCTCGCGTTGATGTGCGATACGAGGATCGCCTCGGAGGACGCGGCCTTCGTGTGCGCCTACGGCCGCATCGGCGCCTCGCCCGACGGCGGCATGACCTACTTCCTGCCGCGCGTCGTGGGACCCGCGCGGGCGCTGGAGCTGCTCCTGAACGATCCCCTGATGAGCGCCTCGCAAGCGCGGGGCGAGGGGATCGTCTCCGAGATCGTCCCAGCCGACGAACTCATGGATCGGGCCCGCGAGCGGGCGAGCGAGCTCGCCGCGAAGGCCCTCGAGCTGGCCCTCAACGATCCGAACCTGGACGCGAACGCCGCGCTGGAGGCCGGCCTCGTCACCGAGGTCGTCCCGGCCGACCAGCTGCTCGAGCGCTCGAGGGAGAAGGCCGAGAA
>JBKPFQ010000180.1:0-14768 GCA_046728915.1 Actinomycetota bacterium
TCACCTTCGGCGTGGCTGAGCCGTTCATGAGCACGCTGAAGGTCTCGATCTACGCCGGCCTTCTGATCGCGCTGCCGGTGATCCTCTACCAGCTCTACGCCTTTCTGCTGCCCGCGCTAAAGCCGACCGAGAAGCGGGTGGTCCTCCCCTTCCTGATCCTCGTGCCGGCGCTGTTCATCGCCGGCGTCGTCTTCTCGTACTTCGTGGTTGCGCCGGCGGCCGCCAAGTTCCTGTTGAACTTCAACCAGACGGAGTTCAACATCCAGGTTCGGGCGAGCGACTACTACGGGTTCCTGCTCACCACGCTGCTCGCGATGGGCCTCGTCTTCCAGATTCCGATGGCGACCGTCGCCGTGACCCGCCTTGGAATCGCAACGCCCAGGCAGATTGCGCACAACCGCCGCTACGTCTATCTGATCCTCTTCGTCATCGCGATGTTGCTGCCGGGCACCGATCCCGTGACGATGCTGATCGAGGCCGCTCCGCTCCTCCTGCTCTTCGAGCTCTCGTTGGTCCTCGCGCGGTTGGTGGGAACGCCCGCCGAGCGTGAGGCCGGCAGCCCCGCCGAGCCGGAGCCTCCGGGGACGCCCGCCAGCTAGGCTGATTCGCCCATGCTGTTCGATCTTCGCGGCAAGCGGAAGCGCGTAGTGCAGGTCTCCTACGCCGCCCTGGCGGTTCTCTTCCTGGTGGGCTTCATCGGGTTCGGGATCGGCGTCGGCGGTGGCCCAGGCGGCATCTTCGATGCCCTTGGGATCAGCAACAACAGCGGCGGCGGCAGCGCGACCGATCAGATCAACAGCGATATCGACGCCGCCAACGAGCGCCTGGCGAAGAACCCGAACGACCCGCAGGCGCTGTTGAAGCTGGCCCAGAACGAGTTCCTGCTGGCCAAGACGGGAGTGCAGACGGATCCGACCACCGGCGCCCCCGTCGCGATCTCGAACGACGCCCACACGGATCTCGGCGACGCGGCGGATGCCTGGCAGAAGTACCTCAAGGTCAACAAGGGCAAGCCGGATGTCACCGCGGCCTTCGACATGGTCAACGTCTACATCCTCCTGAATGACGCCGAGGGCGCGGCCGAGGCGCAGCGCATCGTCGCGGAGGATCAGCCGAGCGCTCAGGCGTACGGCCAGCTCGCCTATTTCGAGTACGCGGGCGGGGACATCAAGGGTGGGGACGCCGCGCGCGACAAGGCGTTCTCCGAGGCCTCGAAGTCGCAGCGTAAGCAGCTGGAGCCGGCGCTGGCCCAGGCGCGCAAGCAGGGGATCAAGTTGAAGCAGGCGCAGCAGAAGGCGAAGCAGCAGGCCGGCAAGGCCGCGACCACCCCGGGGACGAACCCGCTCCAGAGTCCGTTCGGCGGCTTCGGGACGACGCCCTAGCGCGACCGTTCGAGAACCCTGAACGGCCGCCGCGAGCGGCAGATCCCTCGCTACCATCGTCGGCCCCGGGCCGTTAGCTCAATTGGTAGAGCAGGGGCCTCTTAAGCCCAAGGTTGAAGGTTCGAGTCCTTCACGGCCCATGAAGAGCTGTCTCAGACGGAACCGCGGCGCCGTGCCTGTTACCGGACGGAGCGGAGTGGTCGTTGCGGCCAGCGCGCCCGTTCGCTACCCTCGCCGAGCTCGAGTACTGGAAGAAGCCGAATCCTCGCGGAAGGATCGCGAGGAGCGGGGGAACCATGAATTTGGGGCGAACCCGTCCGACCTGGGCGGGGGCGCAGGCTCCTTTAGCGCCAGCCCGACAGCTAACCCCGCAGGCCGACGAAGGAGGCCGATCGATGTTCTCGAACCCGTTTCGGATGCTGTGCCTGCGCTTAGCTGGCGCCTTCGCGCTCACCTGCTTGTCCACGCTGGCGATCCTGAGCCCCGCCGCGACCGCCGCCGATGGCGGTACCGGCGCATCGGGCTCCTCGGACGCCACGGTGAAGGGCTCGAAGGCGAAGCTCGTCCACGGTAAGGCGATCGCGCCGAAGTCAGCGCCGGGGCGGGTCAAGGACGTCATCGACGCCGCCAACAAGATCGCGAAGGGACACGGCTACTGCAACGGCGGCGGCTACGACAACTGGAAGTCACCGTGCTACGACTGCTCGAGCGCCGTCAGCTTCGCCCTCCACGGCGGCGACCTCATCAACCGGGCGAAGCCTCCGACCGCCCTCAAGCGCTGGGGACGCGGCGGGCATGGGAAATGGATCACGGTCTACGCCAACTCCGGCCATGCCTTCATGAAGGTCGCGGGTCTTCGCTTCGACACCGCGGACACGAAGGGAGGCGGCCCCGGGTGGGCGCGGGGGATGGGTTGGGAGAGATCCCAGTCGCACGTCTCCCGCCACAAGGGCCAGCTCTAGGCGAAATGCCGGACGCGGAGTTTCGAGCGGCCCTCAGCGACGCCCGGGAGGTCGAGATCACGGTCATCGGCCGAAGATCCGGCGATGAGATTTCCCTTCCCGTGTGGTTCGTCGATGAGGACGACAGCCTCTACCTGGTTCCAATGACGGGCTCAGACAGCGACTGGTACAAGAACCTGGTCGAGTCGCCGTCCATCCGCCTGGCCGTCGATGGGAAGCAGATCACCGCACGGGCTCGGCCGATCACCGACGCCACCGCGGTGGCAGACGTCCTCGAGAAGTTCCGAGCCAAGTACGGTGACTCCGACGTGGAGAGGTATTACTCACGGCGGGACGCCGCCGTCGAGCTCCCGCTCGACTGACCGCGCCCCAGCGCCGGCGCCGAGCGCGACCGATACCTCACGAGCCGCCGCCCCACAGCTCATTGAGCGGGCCGTCCGGGCCGTGGACGGGGTCCGCGCGCGGAAGCGGCACGGCGCGGATGTTGGCGAGCGCCTCGTCGAGCTCGGCGGGGTCTCCGCGCCGGATGTCCCATTGCATGGCATCGGGGTAGGCGCCGATGACGAGCAGGTCGCCGCTCGAGCCCTGGTTGCAGTGGCCCGTGCCCGCGGGCAGCACGAGTACGTTCCCCGGCTCGACATCGAAACGCCGGCCGCCCGGGCCTCCGAGGACGACCGATGCCGAGCCCGTGACGATGCCGAGCACCTCGTGGGCGGTCGAGTGGAAGTGGTGGAAGGAATAGATCCCGTTCCGCCACGCGCCCAGCCAATCGTTCCCCGCAAACAGCGCTTCACACGTCTCGGCGTCGCGTGCGGCGGCGACGTCGTGGTAGACGAGAACCGGCAGCGGTGAGTTCGGGAATCCCCCGTTCGGCTCGAAGACGTGAGTCTCCACGGCCGCAGGTTAGGCCCGAGCTCGCCGGTGCCTCCACTGCGCAGAGCCGCGCCTCGCGCTAGGGCGCCGCGGGCTCGGGGACGGCGTCACCCTCGGGCTCGACCGGCTCGCGCTCGATCTCCCGCTCGCGAACGAGCCACAGGGCCAGCACGGCGCCCGCGAAGCTGAGCAGCGCGCCCAGCGTCAGCACGTCGTTGAAGCCGGCGAGGAAACCCTGGCCGGCGGCGTTCGCGATCAGGTGCTGGGAGTGCTGCGGGAACGCCCCGACGGCCTGGTCCAGGCTTCCGGACGACGCTGCCTCGACCAGCTGGCGCGGGTGATCGCCGCTCGCCGCCGGGGTCCCGGCCACGAGCCCGGCAACCTTGTCGGCACCGCGGCCGACGAAGACCGCTCCCCAGACCGCGACGCCCACGGCGACGCCGACCTGGCGGAACGTGTCGTTGATGCCGGCCGCCATGCCGCTGCGCTCCTTCGGCACGACGCTCAGGGCGACGTCGCCGATCACCGGGTTCAGCAGCCCGACTCCGCCGCCGAGGACGAGGAAGCCGCCGAGCAGCGTCGTCCACTCCGATCCGGCCTCGACCCCGGACATCAAGAGCAGACCGACCCCCGCGATCGCGAGGCCCCCGCTCATCATCACCCGGGCCGGGACCCGCGACAGAAGGGCGCCGGCGATCGGCGCGACGATGAAGCTCACCAGCGTCAGCGGCAGGTAGCGAAGCCCGGTCTGGAACGGGGAGTAGCCGAGGTAGTTCTGGAGGTAGAGGGTGATGTAGAGGAAGAGCGCGAACGCCGAGGCCGAGACCGCGAACGCCGCCAGCTGGACGCCGGCGAACGCGCGACGCCTGAAGAGCGTCAGCGGCAGCATCGGCTCCGCGACGCGACTCTCGATCGCGATGAACGCGGCGAGCAGGGCGGCGGAGCCCGCGAACAACGACATGATCAGCGAGCTGCCCCAGCCCTCGTCGTTGCCCCGCACCAGCGCCAGGACGAGCAGGAACAGGGCGCCGCTGAAGGTCGCGACGCCTGCCCAGTCGATGCGGGTCGCGTTCGGATCGCGGGTCTCGCGCAGCTTCAGGTAGGTCACGGCGAGGGCGGCGGTGCCGATCGGCACGTTGAGGAAGAAGATCGACTCCCATCCGAGGCCGTCGGTGAGCGCCCCGCCCACCAGCGGGCCGATCGCGACGGCGACGCCGATCGTCGCCCCGTAGAGCCCCATGGCCGTGCCGCGCTCGCGGCCGGCCGGAAACTCTTGGGCGAGGAGCGCCAGGGACACCGCGAACATCACCGCGCCCCCGATGCCCTGAAGGGCGCGCGCCACGTTGAGGAAGGTGGGATCCGGCGCCAGCCCGCAGAGCAGCGAGGCGATCGAGAAGATCCCGAGGCCGGCGGCGAACATCCTCCGACGCCCCAGCCGATCGGCGAGTGAGCCGGCGGTCAGGACCAGGGCGGCCAGGGTCAGGGCATAGGCGTCCACCACCCACTGAAGGTCCGTGAAGCTCGCGCCGAGGTCGGCCCGGATCGACGGCAGCGCCACGTTGACCACCGTGATGTCGAGCAGAAGCATGAAGGTCGCCACCGAGACGGCGATCAAGGTCCACCATTTGCGTTCCATCGGGGTCGTCTCCTTGTCACATCGGATGGGTTCGGTGCGTCACTGCTATGACGGAACGCGACCAAGGAATGTGACGATGAACGACAACGACTATCTGGCTCAGCAGTTCGAGGCGCACCGCGGCCACCTGAGGGCGGTTGCCTACCGCATGCTCGGATCGGTGAGCGAGGCCGACGACGCCGTGCAGGAGTCCTGGCTGCGTCTCAGCCGCTCCGACGCGAGCGAGGTCGAAAACCTCGGCGGCTGGCTGACCACGGTTGTTGCCCGGGTATCGCTCGACATGCTCAGGTCGCGAAAGGCGCGCCGCGAGGTGTCGATCGGACCCCACGTCCCCGAGCCGATAGTGAGCATTGACGACTCGGTCGACCCCGAGCACGGGGTGCTCCTCGCCGACTCGGTCGGCCTTGCGCTTCTGGTCGTGCTGGAGGAGCTGGCGCCGGCCGAGCGCCTCGCGTTCGTGCTCCACGACATGTTCGCGGTGCCGTTCGACGAGATCGCCCCACTGGTGGACCGCACGCCGGACGCGGCCCGGCAACTCGCCAGCCGGGCACGCCGACGGGTTCGCGGCTCGGCGCCCGTCCCGGACGCCGATTTGACTCGTCAGCGCGAGGTGGTCGACGCCTTCCTCGCGGCCGCGCGCAGCGGTGACTTCGAGGCGCTCGTCGGGATCCTGGATCCGGACGTCGTGCTCAGGGCCGACCGCGGCGACGCGTTCCCGCGGGCACCAAGGGAGGTCCGAGGTGCCCGGGAGGTCGCGGCGCAGGCCGCCACCTACGCGCGGCTCGCCCCCGAGGCTCGACCGGCGCTCGTCAACGGCGCCGCGGGCATCGTCGTCGCCCCGCGCGGGCGACCGATCGCGGTCATGGGGTTCACGGTCGTGGACGGCAAGATCGTCGAGATGGACCTTCTTGCCGACCCCAAGCGGCTTCGCGAGCTCGACCTCGACCTTCCGGACTGATCCCTAGTCCTCGGGGTGGATGACCAGCATCGGAACCCTGGCGTGGTAGTGCACGAACGCGCCCACGCTGCCGAGGAGGCTGGTCGCGAACCGTCCCCGTCCACGTGAGCCCATGACGAGCAGGTCGTGCTCCCCGGCGCGCAGCTGCTCGACGATCTGCTCGCCGGGGTTCCCCTGCTTCAGGACCGTGGTCACCGGAAGGCCTTCGGGGAGTGCCTCGACCGAATCCCGGAGGAGCCCCTCGGTCTCCTTCCTGGCCTCGCCCTCGAGGGCGCGGACGTCGATGCCCGAGCGGTAGGCGAAGCTCGGCACCTCCGGCGCCACGGAGATGAGCGTCAATCGGGAGTTCAATGCCTGCGCCAGCTCGCCGGCGGCCTCGAGCGCGCGGCCGGCCGTCTCCGATCCGTCGATGGCGACGAGGATGTTGCGGAACACGGCCCCCATGATCCCTCCCGTGCCGTACGCGCGCCTCGTGGGAGCACCGTTGCGACCCGGCGCACGGGCGCTAGTGTGGCGCCGCAGCGGGGATGAGCTACATCGACAACACCTGGGTCGCCTATGCGCTCGACGAGCCGGCCGCCGCCGAGGACATCGAGCGCCGCCTGCACCGGGTCGGGGCCCACTACGCGAAGCTCTACGCCGATCCGCTCATCCGGCGCTCGCACGCATCCCCCACCGTCGGCATGGCCCTGTGGCGCCGCGACGACGCGCGCCTTCGCTGGTCGCATTGGGTCGTGGGCGGCGGCACCATCGTCGCGTCCACGAACGCCGTGGCGGGGTGGGAGCGGGTCGCGGGGAACGCGGAGCTCGCCCAGGCTCCGCTCGAGCTGGGACGCGCGCTTACCGCCGACCCCGAGCGCCTCGCCGAGCTGACGCCGCCCTTCGTCATCGCCGTCCTCGACGCGCAGCGCGACCAACTCGTGATCGTCAACGACTTCCTCGCGACGGCACGCCTCTATGAGATGCGAACGCCGTCCGGGTGGGTCTGGTCGAACCGCCTCGGGGCGCTGCCGCTCTTCGCCGGCGTCGTACCGGAGCTCGACCCGGGAGGTTGGGCGATTCACGCAGCGGCTGGCTGGTTCCTTGGCACCGCGACGCCCCTGCGCGGTGCCGTCAAGGTTCGGCCGGGCGCCGCGATCGAGGTCGAGGGATCGTCCTCCGGCGCGACGCTTCACCGCCGGGAGACGGACGCCGTCCGCCGGCTGGTCTCGCCGAGGAGGTCATCGCGAGACAAGGCGGCGGCGGCCGCGGCGGAGCAGTCGGTCGCGCTGGCGCGGTCCATCGGCTCCTTCTGGAGCGTCGCGCCCACGATCAACCTCTCGGGTGGCCGGGACTCCCGCATCTCGGCCGCGGGCGCCATCGTCGCCGGTCTCGAGGCGAGGTTCCGGACGATGGACATCGAGCCCGGCGAGGTCGAGGCGGCCAGGGAGCTGCTTGCGGCGGCGCCCGGTGACATCGAGCTCGACGTGCTGACCATGGAGCGCGGCGAGCCCGACGACTCGCTGCCCGAGCGGATCGGCGAAACGCACCTCGTCCACGACGGCCTCGCCAATCCGATGGGCGGACAGGGTCCCCTCGACCTCCCGCAAGGGGGTTTCGTCGCTCCGCTCGTTACCGGGCACGGCGGCGAGCTGGGCCACGGCTTCTATTACGACGCCGCCCGACTCCGCCGCGAGCTGCGGCCGGCGACCCGGAGCCGGCTCATGAAGCGCTTGGAGCGCTCGGGCCGCCAGCGCCACGACTCGGCGCGCGAGAATGCCTACGCCCTCTATCTGGCCGAGGTGGAGCGGACGCTCGACGAGGGGCGGGACCACGGCGTCAGGGGACCGAGCCTGCTCGACTACTACTACCTGTCCGAGCGCCTGCCTCACCGGGCCGGTCTGGGTTCGCGAAACGACCGCTACTCGGCCTGCGTCACGCCCGCGTTCGTCCGCGCCTCGTTCGACCTCAACCCTCGCCAGCGCACGCGAGCGGCGCTCCACCGCGCGGTGATCGAGGAGCTGATCCCCGCGTGGAACGCGATCCCCTTCTGTCACGGCGGCGGCGGGCGGATGCGCCCGATGAAACGGGCTCGGATCTGGGAGCGACCACGGCATTCCAAGGACATGGAGGAGATGCTGGCCAGCTCGGAGCTCTGGAGCGACGCGTTCGATCCCGACCGCATCCACGCCATGTGGCGCGAGGCGAGGGCGGGCGAGGGCCACTCACACTACGAGGCGGCCTTCATGCGCATCGCTTGGCGGGTCTGCTTCACAGAGCACGCGCGGCTGCTGGGGGAGGCGGCAGCGGCCGAGGCCGGGCTGGAGCGCGCCTGAGCCCGGCCGCCGGGCACGGACACGTGGCGCGACTCCTCCAGGGGTAGGGTTTGCGGAGCCAACGGATCGGCTCGTCCACGAATCGCCCGAAGTGCCCGCGCCCGGCAAGGAAGCGACCGTCGATCAGCGCCTCATCAAGGCGCTCGGCCATCCCGTGCGCACGCGGGCGCTCCAGGTGCTGAACACGCGGGTCGCCAGCCCGAGCGAGCTCGCGAGGGAGCTCGACGAGCCCCTTGGAAACGTCGCCTATCACGTCAAGATCCTGGAGGAGAACGACGCGATCGAGCTGGTGAGAACCGCCCCGGTGCGAGGCGCGCTCGAGCACTTCTATCGCGCGACGATTCGACCCTGGTGGGACGACGAGAGCTGGGCTCGCCTTCCCGTCTCGGTCCGCCGCGAGCTCTTCAACGAAACGCTCCAGGACGTGTGGGGCGAGGTGGTTGCCGCAGCGGAGGAAGGGGGCCTCGACCATCCCAAGACCCACGTCACTCGAACCTGGCTGGACCTGGACGACGAGGCATTCGAGAAGGTGGTGGACCTCCTGAACTCGGTCGTCGACCGAGCGCTCGAGCTGCACGCGGAGGCCGCACTCCGGCTGGCCGAGCGCTCGGAGGGGGAGCGCAACCTCCATCGCACCGCGCTCATGATCATGCACATCCACCGGGCGCAGCCTTCGGAGTAGCCGATCCACACGCGGAGTTACCGACGCTCGGCCTCGGGTAATCGGGCGACGATGCGTTTCTATTACGGGGCGGCGCATGAGCAATTTCCCCCCGAGGACCTGCTCCGGCAGGCCGTCGAGGCGGCGGACGCGGGCTTCGACGGCATCGGGTGCAGCGATCACCTGCAGCCCTGGTGGGAGCCCGGGGAGTCGGGCCAGGCGTGGGTGTGGCTGGGTGCCGTCGGGCAGGCAACCGACGACGTCGCGATCGGCACGGCCGTCACGCCGCCCGGGCCGCGATACCACCCCGTCCTGATCGCCCAGGCCTGGGCGACGCTCGAGCGAATGTTCCCGGGGCGCCCCTTCCTCGGGTTTGGCAGCGGCGAGTCGCTCAACGAGTCGCCGCTTGGCGCCCAGTGGCCGCCCGTTCCGGATCAGGTCGACCGCATGGAGGAGGCGCTCGAGATCGTCAACGCGCTCTGGGCGGGCGAGCGGCTCACCCGCGACGGCCGGTTCTTCAAGACCGACGGCGCCTATCTCCATACGAGCATCGAGCGCCGGCCGCCGATCTTCGTGTCGGCGTTCGGACCGCGCGCCGCCGGGGTGGCGGCACGCCACGGCGACGGCCTCTGGACGCTGGCCGATCCCGATGTGGCGCCCGGCGTCATCGACGCCTACCGCTCCGCCTGCGAGGACGCCGGCAGGGAGCCCGGCGAGATCGTCCTGCAGGTCCAGTTCTCCTGGGCCGAGGACGATGACGCGGCGCTGGAGGGTGCGCGGGTCTGGAAGGGCGCCCAGCCGCCCGAGTTCTACACGGACGACTGGCATGACCCCAAGGCCATGTACGAGCACGCCGAGAAGCAGGTCAGCGACGAGGAGTTCAAGGAGGCGTTGATCATCTCCTCCGACCCCGAGGTGCACGCGGACCGCGTCCGCGAGGTGGAGAGGCTCGGCGCCACGACGGTGGCGCTCATGAACTGCTCCGGTGCGGACCCGCACGGCGCGATCGGCGTCTACGCCAAGGACGTCCTGCCGGCTCTGAAGTCCGTCCGGACCTAGCGCTCGCCTGCCCGCAGGCGCGATTCGACCGCGCCCAGGAAGTCGCAGACCTCAGCGGAGGGGAGCGATGCCGGCTCTGCGCGAGCCCGGCAGGCGGTGCTCACCAGGTCCGATGGAGCCAGCCCGCGGCGGATCGCCCAGCGGCCGGCCGCCGGTTTCGAGGACCACCGGCCCTCGTCCGCGTATCGCAGCGCACGGCACGCGTTGAGGACTGCGTCCGCGGGTTGGGCGAGGTGCTCGCGGTGCCAGCGCACCGAGTCGGCGATCACGGGCAGGAGCTCCGCCTGCGGGATGGATGCGAAGACCTCCTCGGCGGGCGGGCCCCAGAGCGCGATCCCGGCCTGCGACAGGACGCTGCGATCGATCGGGAACCAGTGCCGGCCGATGTCGCCCGCCGCGCCCTTCCTCTGGACCGTCAGGGGAGTCGCCGCTCCCGTGTTCAGGTTCAGCTCGAAGTCCGCGCTCGCCGATCCCGAACGAGCCGTCTCCTCGAGGTAGACGACCAGCTCGAGGAGGCGGGCCGGGCCAGGCAGCGCCTCGTGGCGCAGACGTGCGACGACCTCACGCTCCTGCTCCGGGGTCAGGGGCTCGCGCACCACCGCCGCCACGTCCAGGTCGCTCCGTCCGGGCAGGTAGTCGCCCAGCGCCCACGAGCCACCGGCGTAGACCCCGACCAGGCTTGGTCCGAGGACGCCGCGGAGCCGCTCGCCTGCGGTTTCGAGATAGGCGGATTCGATGTCGGGATCGCACCGGGTTTGCATGCGATCTGACAGGGTAGGATTCGGCCAGTAGAACCGGAGGAGGAGGAGCGAATAGGAGGCTCGCGGTTCAGGCTTCGGTCGGTTGGGCTCGCTGTCGTTGTGTGCTTGGCCGTGGTGGTAGCCGGATGCGGTGGCTCCGGCGGCGGAGGCCCTGTCACCCTCAACTGGTTCGTCGCCACTCAGCCGGGCGGGTCGATCCAGCAGGTCGCCAAGCAGTGCACCAAAGCGTCGAACGGCGCCTACAACATCGACGTTCAACTTCTCCCCACCGACGCCAGCCAGCAGCGCGAGCAGCTGGTCCGCCGGCTGGCGGCCAAGGACTCGACCGTTGACCTGATCGGCATGGACGTGATCTGGACGGCCGAGTTCGCGAACGCCGGCTGGATTCAGCCCTTCCCGCAGCCCGAGGCCGACGAGGTGACCAAGGACGTCTTCCCGAGTGTCGTCGACACGGCGTCCTTCGAGGACAAGGTCTATGGCGCGCCCTTCAACTCGAATACGCAGCTGCTCTGGTACCGCAAGGACCTCGTGAAGAAGGCGCCCAAGACCTGGGATCAGATGATCAACGAGGCGGACAAGCTCGCGTCGCAGGGCAAGCCGTCCTTCATCCAGGTGCAGGCGAACAAGTACGAGGGCTTCACCGTCTGGGCGAACGCGCTGATCGACTCCGCCGGTGGGAGCATCCTCTCGGGCCCCACGACCGTCTCGTTGCCTGAGAAGCCGACCGAGGACGCCCTGACCGTGATGGGCAGCCTCGCTCAGTCCGCGGGGGCCGCTCCGAACATCTCCACCTCCGATGAGGACACGGCGCGGCTTGGCTTCGAGGACGGCAGCTCGGCGTTCATGGTCAACTACACGTTCGCGTACGCGAGCGCCCAGGCCAACGCGCCGGGCGTGTTTAAGAACATGGGCTTCGCCATGTATCCGCGCGTGGTTACCGACAGGCCCAGCAAGCCACCGCTCGGCGGCTTCAACATCGGCGTCGGCGCCTATTCGACGCACTCGGACCAGGCGTTCCAGGCCGCCGCCTGCATCGGCAGCGACAAGAGCGAGCTGACGGCGACCGAGCTCGACGGGCTGCCGCCGAGCCGCCAGGACCTCTACACGAACAAGGTTGTCACCAAGGCGTATCCGGGCTTCTCCCAGCTCGTCAAGAAGTCGATCGATGCGGCCGGGCCGCGACCGCTGACCCCGGCATATCAGGACGTGAGCCTCGCGATTCAGGACACCCTGCAGCCGCCGGACAGGATTGACCCGACCGACGTCGGCCCGATCTACGACGGCCTGAAGTCGAAGCTCGAGGACGCGGTGAAGGGGGAGGGACTGTTTTGAGGGTGGTGGTGCTTCCATGAGCACGATGGCCGGTCGGCTGCGGCTCGGCCGACGGCGCGGCGGCATCACCGAGCGCAGCCGTGAGGAGCGCCGGCTCGGCTGGATGCTCTGCGCCCCCGCGGTGATCGCGATGCTGCTGGTGACGGCCTACCCGATCGGCTACGCGATCGTCCTCTCGGTACAGCACATCGACCTGCGGTTCCCCGACGAGGGGGGCTGGGTCGGCCTCACGAACTACAAGACGGTCCTGACCTCGTCGCTGTGGTGGACGGACGTCTTCAACACCGTGTTCATCACGGTCGTGTCGGTGGCGATCGAGCTCACAATTGGCATGGCGCTCGCGCTCGTAATGCACCGGGCGATCTTCGGCCGCGGCCTGGTGCGCACCTCGGTGCTGATCCCTTACGGGATCGTCACGGTGGTCGCCGCGTTCGCGTGGTTCTTCGCCTTCGATCCGAGCAGCGGGTTCGTCAACCACCTGCCGCTGATCGCCGACGACAAGGCCTGGTTCGGCGATCGATGGAGCGCGATCGGGGTGATCATCGCCGCCGAGGTCTGGAAGACGACCCCGTTCATGGCGCTGTTGTTGCTCGCCGGGCTGACCACGATCGACCCTGGGCTGTACGAGGCCGCCAAGGTCGATGGGGCCAACGCCGTCCAGCGCTTCTTTCGGATCACCCTGCCGCTCATGAAGCCGGCGATCCTCGTCGCCCTGCTCTTCCGCACCCTCGACGCGTTCCGGATCTTCGACACGATCTTCATCATGACCCGGGGGGCTCAGAACACCGAGTCGGTGTCGATCCTGGGCTACAACCAGATCATCTCCCGCACGAACCTCGGGCTCGGCTCGGCGGTCTCGGTATTGATCTTCATTGCGGTGCTGGTGATCGCATTCGCGTTCGTGCGGTTGCTCGGCGTCCGCATGGCGGAGGGGAGGCCCGGTACCTAGATGAGACGAGGAACGAGGGAATACACGACTTGGAGCCTCGGGCTGATCCTGGTCCTGGTCTTCGCGTTGCTGCCGGTCGTGTGGATCATCTCGCTGTCTCTGAAGACGCCGAAAACGGTGGGCGACGGCCGCTTCCTGCCGGCTGGCGGCGAGTGGACGCTCAAGAACTACAAGGTCCTGTTCGAGGGCGGGTTCGACAACAGCCCGTTCCTCCACCCGCTCGTCAACTCGATCGCCATCGCCCTGATCGCCACCGCGATCGCGATCGTCCTCGCGGCGTTCGCCGCCTATGCGATCGCCCGGCTCAACTTCCCCGGAAAGACGCTGATCCTTGGAGGAGCGCTGGCGATCGCGATGTTCCCGGCGATCTCGACGATCGGCCCGCTGTTTGACATGTGGCGCTCGATCGGCCTGTACGACACGTATCCCGGGCTGATTATCCCCTACCTGACGTTCTCGCTTCCGCTGGCGATCTACACGCTCGTCGCGTTCTACCGAGAAATCCCCTGGGACCTCGAACAGGCGGCGCAGGTGGACGGGGCCACGCCATTTCAGGCGTTCCGGAGGGTGATCTTGCCACTTGCCGCCCCGGGGACGTTCACGGCTGCGATCCTCGTCTTCATCTTCTGCTGGAACGACTTCCTGTTCGCAATCACGCTGACGTCATCAAACAACGCGCGCACCGTTCCCGCCGCGCTGGCGTTCTTCACCGGCGAGTCTCAGTTCACCCAGCCCACCGGCAACATCGCGGCGGCGGCGGTCATCGTCACCATCCCGATCATCATCTTCGTACTGTTCTTCCAGCGTCGTATCGTGGCCGGCCTGACCGCGGGCGCTGTGAAGGGATAAAGGAGGAGGAAGCCCGAATGTCCGAGATCGTCCTCGACAAGATCACCAAGCGGTATCCCGACGGCTTCGAGGCCGTGCGGAACATGGACCTGGACATCAACGACGGCGAGTTCATGATCCTCGTCGGGCCGTCCGGGTCCGGAAAGTCGACGGCGCTGCGGATGATCGCCGGGCTCGAGGACATCTCGGACGGCGAGGTGCGCATCGGCGACACGGTCGTCAACCAGATGGCCCCCAAGGACCGCGACATCGCGATGGTCTTCCAGAACTACGCGCTCTACCCGCACATGAGCGTCAGGGAGAACATGGCGTTCCCCCTGAAGCTCGCCGGGGCTCCCAAGGAGGAGATCGACAGCAAGGTGCAGGAGGCGGCGAAGATCCTCGACCTCACCGAGCATCTCGACCGCAAGCCGGCGAATCTGTCCGGCGGCCAGCGCCAACGGGTCGCGATGGGGCGCGCGATCGTGCGCTCGCCGAAGGCGTTCCTGATGGACGAGCCGCTCTCGAACCTGGACGCCAAGCTCAGGGTGCAGATGCGCACCGAGGTCTCGCGGATCCAGCAGCGCCTGGAGACCACCACCGTCTATGTCACCCACGATCAGGTCGAGGCGATGACCCTGGGCGATCGGGTGGCGGTGATGCGCTCGGGGATCATCCAGCAGGTCGACTCCCCGAAGAACCTGTATGAGCACCCGTCGAACCTGTTCGTGGCCGGGTTCATCGGCTCCCCGTCGATGAACTTCCTGCCCGCCCGGCTGGAGGGCGACACGATCAAGCTCCCGTTCGGTGACGCGCCGATCCCCCGGGCCATCCGCGCGCGCATGGCCGGGGACGGCGCGGCCCCCAAGGAGGTGATCGCCGGGGTGCGGCCCGAGCACTTCGAGGACGCCATCGTCGAGCCCGACAGGCCCGGCCTGAAGTTCTCCGCCCCGGTCACGGTCGTGGAGTCGATGGGCTCAGAGCTCGACGCGTACTTCGACGTGCACTCCGGCGGCGTGCAGTCGGCCGAGCTGGTCGAGCTGGCCGAGGAC
>JBKPFQ010000181.1:0-6111 GCA_046728915.1 Actinomycetota bacterium
ACAGTGACGCCATTCATCGCGGCCCGCGCGTCCTTCGCGGCATCCAGGTTCTCGCCGAAGTTGGCGTCCGGATCCGGCTGCGGATAGATGATGGCGAACGTGGTGCGGGCGTCCTCCGAGACGAACGCCCGGTCGCCGGTCGAGGCGTAGGAGGCGATCCTCGCGCCCGGCAGAGCCTGCTCCAACTCCCTGTCGACCCGCGCGAGCTGCGCGTCGACGCCTGGCGAGTTCACCGTCTTTCCCTGCGGCAGCGTGACGACGGGCACGATCGGCGCGGTGTCGCCGCCGGTACCCTGGAAGTGCTCCTTGATGGCTACGTTGGTCTCCCAGCCCTCCTTGCCGGGCACGGAGAACTTCTGGTCAAGCGCCTGGGTTGCCTGATTGACCGTGGCAATCCCGACCACGGTGCACAGGACCCAGAAGAGAACGACGGTTCGTTTATGTGCGAGGACCCACCGGGTGATGGAGGACAAGACGGCACCTCCGTGCGGCTCGTTTGAAGAATTTAACGTTTTGTATCAGAAATGATCGGGTATGCGTAAGATGGGTATCCGTGAGTGACCAGGCTCACATCCATCATGCCTGTCACCTCTTTGACGTTGTAGCGGCCCGAAATGTGACCGTGAGTGACCGCGCTCACATCCATCAGGCCCGTGACCTCTTCGACCCGGGAGCGGCCCGAAACTAATCGGCGGCCCCCCGCCCCACCCATGCACTTCGATCGCCCCCCGCCCGAACCGCTCGCCAGCGCGCCTGGATTCCTCCTCTCGTGGAATGGGCGGCGCACGGCGACGATGTTCGCCCGCGTCCTCGAACCGCTGGGGCTGCGTCCCCCCCACTTCGGCGTCATGCGACTGATCGACTCCGATCCCGGCCTGACGCAGCAGGATCTCGCTCAGCGCTCGCTCATCGACCCCAGCTCGATGGTCGCCGTAGTCGACGAGCTGGAAGAGCTGGGCTTCGCGGAACGCCGGCCCCACCCGGGCGACCGGCGCAAGCACGCCATCCACCTGACGCCCGAAGGCGAGGAGATGCTGGAGCGCGCTCAGACGGCGGCGATGAAGATGACGAAGGACGTCCTGGCGCCGCTGAGCGCCGACGAAGTGAAGGAGCTTCGGCGCCTGCTGCGGAAGCTGGCCGGGGTCGAGGACTGATCGGGGGGAACGGGACCCCGTCAGGCCGCGACCTGGCGCGGGTTGGTAATCGGCTTTACCGTGGCCTCGATCTGCGGCCGCAGGTGCTCGATGAACGGGGGTAGCGAGAGCTTCTCGCCCAGGTGCTCCAGCGGCTCGTCGATCGCGAATCCAGGTCCGCCAAGCGTCGCGAGCTCGAACAGGACCCCGCTCGGCTCGCGGTAGTACACGGAGCGGAAGTAGAAGCGATCGATCACGGGCGTCGCGTGCATCCCGGCACCGACGACCCGATCCCGCCAGGCCTCGTGTTCCTCCGCCGGGGATGCCCAGGCGACGTGGTGCACCGACCCGGCGCCCTGGATGCCCTGGCCCGGGGCCTCGTGATAGGCGTACATCGATCCCCGGCTCTCCCCGCGTAGCTCCCAGAGCATGTCGTCGCGGGGCGTAAAGCCCATCGTCTCCTCGAGCAGGGAGCGGCTCCGATCGGGATCGGACGTGTAGGCGCAGACGCCATCGAAGCCCTGAAGCGCGTGCTCGGCCGGAATCTCGGGGTGCTCCGCGGTCAGGGGCTCGTCGGGAACGTTCGGGACGAGCAGCTCGTGCTCGAGGCCCTCCGGATCGGAGAACCGCAGGCGGTCGCCCTCGACCCCCTGGGTCGCGACGTCGTGCTCGGCGAGGCGGCGCGCCCAGAACTCGAGCGCATCGGTCGAGCCCACCCGCCAGACGACGCGGTGGACCATCCCATCGCCCGCGCGACCGGGGCCGATGCCAGGGAACTCGAAGAACGTAAGGTCCGAGCCGGGGTCCCCCTTCTCGTCCGCGTAGAACAGGTGGTAGACGGTCGGGTTGTCCTGGTTGACCGTCTTCTTCACCATCCGGAGGCCCAGGACGCCCGCGTAGAAGTTGACGTTCGGCTGCGCCTCGGCGGTGATCGCGGTGACGTGGTGGATGCCCTCGAGCCTCACCGTGGTCCACGATAGCGAGGGCTCGGTTAGGCTGATCGCCATGACCGTTGAAACAGGCAGGGCCGGGACCGCGAAGACGATCGACCGGGCGCGAATCGCTGAGCTCACGGAGGTCGAGGAGGCGAAGTTCGCCGAGCGAACCAGGGCCTCCAAGGAACGGTATGAGCGCGCGCTCAAGGTGATGCCGGGCGGTGTCCCATCCTCGTTCCAGCAGAACGATCCGTGGCCCACGTACATCGAGCGCGGGGACGGCGCGCGCGTCTGGGATGTCGACGGCAACGAGTACGCGGATTTCCACAACGGCTTCGGCGTGATGTGCATCGGCCATGCGAACCCCGAGGTGGGCGCGGCCGTCAAGGCGCGCGTGGACCTCGGGACCCACTTCGCAGCCCCGACCGACGGCTCGATCGTCGTGGCGGAGGAGCTGACACGGCGCTTCGGGCTTGCCCAGTGGCGCTTCACCAACTCCGGCACCGAGTCGACCATGGACGCCGTTCACCTGGCGCGCGGCGCCACCGGGCGGGACATGATCCTGAAGATCGAGGGCTCCTACCACGGCCATCACGACGCGGTGATGGTGTCGGTGTACCCGCCGCTCGAGGACCTCGGCGATCGCGATGACCCGCGGTCGGTGCCCTACGGGGCCGGGTATCCGCGCCCGCTCACGGAGCTCACCCGCGCCGTCCCGTTCAACGACGCTGACGCGCTCGAGTCGGTCCTCGACAAGCTCGAGGGCAAGGTCGCCGGGCTGATCATGGAGCCGGCGATGATGAACATCAACATCATCCCCCCGGTCGACGGCTACCTCGAGCGGGTCCGCGAGCTCACCTCACGGCATGGCGTGAAGCTGATCTTCGACGAGGTGAAGACCGGCGCCACGATCTCTTACGGCGGCGCGACGAAGCGCTTCGGCACAGAGCCCGATCTGATCACCCTGGCGAAGGCGGTCTGCGGCGGCTACCCCGGCGGCGCCATCGGGATGACCGAGGACATGGCGGAGCTCGTGGCGAGCGGCAAGGTCCACCAGTACGGCACGTTCAACGGCAACCCGCTCGTGATGGCGGCCGCGGAGGCGGCCCTGACCGAGGTGCTGACGGAGGACGCGTACCCGAAGCTCGAGGAGACCAACGAGCGGCTGAAGTCCGCCTGCCAGGACATCATCGACCGCTACGGCCTCCCCGCGTACACGGACGGCATGGGCGCCAAGGGATGCGTGATCTTCTCGCCCGAGCCGCTGCGCGAGTACCGCGACTACCTCACGAAGGTCGACGACGAGCTGTCCACCCTCGCGTGGCTCTACCACATGAACAACGGGATCTTCATGACGCCGGGCGTCGAGGAGGAGTGGACGCTGTCGATCGCTCATTCCGAGGACGACGTGGAGCGCTACGTGAACGCGTTCGAGACGTTCGCGCGCGAGGTCACCGCCTGACCCGGGCTATCTACCGCGAAGCATCCGCTGCAGCCGGTGGCGGAACTTTTTGACGTCCCCTCGCAACCAGTCCGTGTGGTCGTTCTTCCACCCCTCGAGGTCCTTGAAGTAGGGGCTGTCGTTGGCCATCGCGTGGCCGATGACGTTCCGCATCTTGATCCCGAGGCGCTGCTTGAGCCACCCCACGAGGCGGAGCGCGCGGTGGATCTGAGGTCTCCGATGCAGGATCTGGCGATCTGCCCAATGCGAGCCTGATCCGGCCTCCTGCACCATCTCGACCCCGACCGCGGTGTAGTTGAGGCCGATGGCGTGGCGGCAGCGGATCGAGCGGGGAACCGTTCTGTAGATCCGCCCGTCCTTGTCGACGACGAAGTGCGAGCACGCGCCGGGCAGCTCGCCCATGTTCGGAGCGTTGGAGGCAAACGCCTGCCAGGCCGACTGGTAGCTGGGCCCGGCGGTGAAGTGCAGGACGATCACCTTTGGATCGCGCAGGCGCCACTCGCGCTTGCCGTAGTGGCGCTTCGAGTAGGCGGCCATCTGGCGCTTGCGCTTGTGGCCGTAGGGGATCGGATCGCGCTTGATCGGAGGCTGCTTGAGCCTCTCGCGTCGAGCGGCCTGTCGCTTCGCCTCTGCGTGTCCGCCGCCGCTTCGCGCGACCTTCACGGCCGCGCGAGCGTGGCGGCGGGCCTGATCGTCCGGAAGCTCGCCGCCACGCAGCTCGACCACGAAGGCGCGCCCGGGGAGGTGGTGGTTCTGCCAGCTCGTGGCCGTGCCGCGCAGGTGCTGGCCACGGCATCGCTCGCTGGGGAACCGCGCGATCCGCGCGTATCGCTTCTGCACCCTCGCCGGCCCGTGACACGGAAGGAGCACCTGACCCCACGGCTGGTGGTACCAGATGGTCACGTTCGGCTCGATGCGCTCCGCAAAGCGCCGGACGGCGCGGCTCTCGGGCTCCGAGAAAGGGCGAGGTCCGGGGTAGAAGCCACTCGACGGCGAGACGCCTCCCCGCCATCGGTAGGAGAAGTTGCGGTTCAGATCGACCCCGTGAGCGTTCTTGCGCGTGTCGGCGGCCACGCCGTCGGGGTTGACGGTCTTGACGACCCACAGGTTGACGTGGCGCGCGTCGCGGTAGCGGTGGCGCAGGATGTGCACGATCTCGTGGCCCTCCGTCTCGTCCCCGTGGATCGACCCGACGACGAGCCCGGTGCGTTTCGCGTCGGGGTCGCCGATCCGGACGGCGACGAGCTCGGTCCCGCGTACGGAGTGGCCGAATTCCACGTGGCGTCCGGCCGCGCCGGCCTCCTCGGCGAGCCAGGCCGCGAGCGTCGCGAGCACCAGGGCGACGGTCACGGATATGCGGCGCATGGGATCCCTAGTCGAGGGCGGCGCGGGCGCTGTCCATGTCGTCGGTCGCAATCACCAGCTTGACGCCGCCGAAGGTGGTGTAGGCGAGCTCGATGTTCACGTTGGCCTCGCCCAGGGCGCGCGCCAGGCCTCCCAGGCTGCCCGGGCGATCATTGACGTCGATCACCAGCACCTCGCGCTCGTCGGCCACTCCCATGCCGGCCTCCTCCAGCGCACGCCGGGCGGCTGGGGCCGAGCCGTCGTCGAAGAGCAAATGGATGACCCCTCTCCCCTCCCCGGTTAGCGCGCACATCCCCTGGATGTTTACGCCGGCGCGACCGGTCGCCTCACCCAGCCGCGCGAGCTCGCCCGGTCGGTCCTGAAGCACCACGGTGAGGTTCTTGGCCATCCTCGCTCCTCGCCAGGGGTATATCAGTGGGCGCGTCCGCTCGCCTCATCGCTGGCTCAGGGCCTCGGCGCAACGTGCCGATAATGAGGTTGGATGGCTGCGAGCTGGAAGCAAGCGGGAATCCCCGGCGAACGCGTCGCCCGGATCGTCGGCGTATCGGGCTGCGGCGCCTCGGAGGAACCGGATCCGGTAGTCCCACCCCGCTTCGCGCGCCACCTCGACGGAGCCGCCCGGCGGCGGCGCGGAAGCGAGACCCCGTGGGTGGCGGTCGCTCGGGTCCACAGCGTGGATGCGATCCGCGCGGAATGGGGCGACCCGGCGGCCGAGGAGTTCCTGCGATCCACGGCCAGCGCCCTGCGGGCGTCGCTTCGCGAGTCCGACAAGCTCTCCCCCGTCGGACGAGCCGAGTAAGGGATCATCCTCGACGCCCCCAGCGGCGATGCGGTCGTTGCGGGCCTGGAGCGGCTGGTGGGCACGGTCGCCGAGCTCTCCGGGCGCGACCACCGCTGGAGCGCGGGTTCGCTGCGCGTCGGCGTGACGCCCCTGGACACGGCCGAGGCGAAGGTCATCCTCAACCGTGCGAGGGACGCACTCCGGCGCGGTGAGAAGCACGGCGGCAGACGGGTCACGATGGCCGCCTCACCGGACTGAGGCGCGCGAGTCCGCCGTCGACCGCCGGGTAGCCTGAGATCTATGAACAACACCTGCCAGTGCCGGCACCGTACGGTGCCGGCCTAACGCATATGGCGAACCGTCGCCCCGGCGCGACCCCTCCGTACCACCACCACCCCAAAGACAAACCCGGCGCCAGGTATACGGGGGGCCCCG
>JBKPFQ010000182.1:0-6637 GCA_046728915.1 Actinomycetota bacterium
GGGTGATCCAGTCGGCCATCGCGAGCCAGGTGCGGATCAAGCGCACTCCCATCCTGACGTTCCACTACGACGACGCTCCGGAGCGCGGGGTTCGGATTTCGAGGTTGCTCGAGGATGAGTGAGGCTCCCGCCGCGGTGGCGCAGCGCTCGGAGGCGACGCTGACCGATGTGGCCGAGGAGCTCAGAGCCGCGCATCGGTTCCTGCTGACCACTCACGAGGGCCCCGACGGTGACGCCCTCGGGTCCCTGCTGGCCACCCACAAGATCCTCCAGCAACTCGGCAAGGACTCCGTGATGTTCCTGGCGGCGAAGGAGTTCCCGCTGCCCGTCGAGTATCGGTTCCTGCCCTTGGAGGAGGTCTTCCACGAGCCTCCCGTGGACCTCGTCGACCGCGTCGTCGTGTTCCTGGACTGCGGGAACATCGATCGCATGCCGATGGACTTCCTGCGGCGCGACGACGTCAAGATCCTCAACCTCGACCACCATCACGACAACACGCATTTCGGGAACCTGAACCTCGTCGACACGCGGGCCTCGTGCACGGCCGAGATCGTCTTCCGTCTCGCGAGGCTGCTGGGCGCCCACATCACGCCGGAGATCGCGACCGCCCTGTACGTGGCGCTGGTCACCGACACGGGCCGATTCATGTACGAGAACACCGGGTCCGAGGCGCATCGGATGGCCGCGGAGCTCATCGAGGCCGGCGTCGACGTTCACGACATCTACCGGCGCCTCTATGAGCGCGTCCCGCTCGAGAAGCTCCACCTGGTTGCCCGCGCCGTCGAGCGCATCCGGCGCCTGGACGACTGCCGCCTGGCGGTGACCTACATCTCAGCGGAGGACTACTTCGAGACGGGCGCAAACGAGTCGATGACGGAGGGGATCATCGACCACGTCCGCGCGCTCGAGGGGGCGGAGGTGGCGGCGATGATCCGCGACAAGACCGACGGTGGCGCGTTCGCGCGCAAGGTGAGCCTGCGATCTGCCACCGGGACGGTCGACGTGTCCACCATCGCGCAGCGGCACGGTGGCGGCGGCCATCAGCGCGCGGCCGGGTTCTCGACCGATCTCTCGTACCAGGAGCTCCTCGAGGTGCTCTGCACCGAGGTGAAGGCGCAGCTCGAAGCCGCGTAGCGGCGGCGTGACCGCCGACGCTCCAGAGCCGGGCGTGCTCCTCGTCGACAAGCCGGCCGGCATCACCTCTCACGACGTCGTCGCCAAGGTCCGGCGCGAGTACCGGCAGAAGACGGGACACGCGGGCACGCTGGACCCGTTCGCCACCGGGCTTCTCCTCGTTCTCCTCGGCCGCCCGGCGACTCGCTGTCAGGCGCGGTTCATGGCATTGCCGAAGACCTACCGCGTGATCGCCCGGCTCGGGGCCGTGTCGACCACGGGGGACCCCGAGGGAGAGATCGTGGAGACGGGGAACGTGCCCGGTGAGCCCCTCGACCTGCCAACCGGGGAGATCAGGCAGCGTCCGCCGGCCTACTCGGCCGTCAAGGTGGGCGGGGTCCGGGCCTATGCCCGCGCGCGGCGCGGGGAGGAGGTGGAGCTCCCGGAGCGGCAGGTGACGGTGCACCGCTTCGAGCAGCTGTGGCGCCGCGACGATCGCGCGGAGTTCGAGATCGAGTGCTCGTCGGGCACCTATGTGCGCAGCCTGATCGCGGATCTCGGCGACGCCTACTGCGAGTCGCTGCGCCGCACGGCGATCGGCCCGTTCACGGTCGAGCAGGCCGGGACGCTGCTCCCCCTGTCCGAGGCCTTGGCGCTGATCGACGAGCGGGCGTGAAAGGCTTTCGCGCCTGATGGGCATCAAGGTCACCTCGCTCCCGGACGCGGAGCGCCACTCGCGCCACGTCGCCATCGGCACCTTCGACGGCGTGCACGTGGGCCACAGGCAGGTGATCGACCGCGCGGACACGGTGCTGACCTTCGAGCCCCACCCGCTCCGCATCCTGCACCCCGAGGCGACGCCGAAGCTGATCATGCCCTTCGACATCAAGCGCGACGTGATCGAGGGGCTGCGGGTCGAGGAGCTCGTCGTGATCCCGTTCGATCGCGAGTTCTCGACCATTCCCGCCGAGGACTTCTGCAGCCGCATCCTCGTCGAGACGCTCGGCGCCGAGAGGGTCTCGGTGGGCGAGAACTTCCGCTTCGGGGCCAAGGCCAAGGGCGACCCCGAGATGCTCGCAGCTCGCCGGGAATTCGAGTCCCGGGTCGTGCCGCTGGTGGAGATCGACGGCGAGATCGTGTCCTCGAGCAGGATCCGCTCGCTGGTGGCCGCCGGGGAGGTCGACGCGGCCAACCGCTGTCTCGGCGCGCCCTTCCTGTTCGAAGGGACGGTCGTGAAGGGCGACGGGCGAGGGCGGACCCTGGGCTTCCCGACGGCGAACCTCGTGCCACCGGACGACCTCGTGAGCCCGGGGCACGGGGTTTACGCGGCGTTCGCCAACGGTCACCCCGCGGCGGTCAACGTGGGCATCAGGCCGACGTTCGAGACGGGGCGCGGACTGCTCATCGAGGCCTACCTGATCGACTTCGACGGCGATCTTTACGGCAGGACCCTGCGCATAGCGTTCGTCGCCAGGCTGCGCGGTGAGCGGCGGTTTCCGGGCGTCGAGGACCTCATCGCGCAGATGCATCGCGACGTGGAGGCGGCCCGAGATCTCTGTGCTAGCTTCACTCCTCCCTGAGATGTCGCTGACCAAGGAAAGAAAGCAGGAGCTCATCGGCCAGTTCGGCCGCGAGGACGGTGACACCGGCTCCGCCGAGGTCCAGATCGCGCTGCTCACCGAGCGGATCAACCATCTGACCGAGCACCTGCGGGCCCATGGCAAGGACCACCACTCGCGTCGCGGCCTGCTGATGATGGTCGGCAAGCGCCGGCGGCTCCTGCGCTATCTGGAGCGGGCCGACCTCGACCGCTACCGGAAGGTCGTCTCGGACCTCGGCCTGCGCCGTTAGCGGCGCCTCGCGTCCGTGATCGCGGTAGGCGAGAAGGCACCCGACTTCTCGCTACCGAACCACGAGGGCGAGCAGGTCTCCCTCTCGGACTTTCGCGGTCGGCACGTGCTGCTGGCGTTCTACCCCAGCGATTTCAGCCCCGTGTGCTCCGACCAGCTCTCGATCTACCAGGAGGTCAAGCCGAGCTTCGACGAGGCCGACCTGGAGGTGCTGGGCGTCAGCATCGATCACTCCTGGGCCCATCGGGCCTTCCGAAAGCAGCTGAATCTGGACTTCACGCTGCTCGCCGACTTTCATCCGAAGGGAGAGGTGGCCGAGCAGTATGGGGCGTACCTGCCCGACTACGGGACCAGCAATCGGTCGCTGGTCCTGATCGATCCCGAGGGCGTCGTGAGCTGGGTTCACGAGTCGCCTACACCGCTCGAAATCCCGGGCGCGAACCTCGTCTTCGACGCCCTCCAGGCCACTCGGTGAGCGTCCGCGAGCGCAACGTCCAGCTCCTGCTGGACGGGCTCGATGCCTTCAGCCGCGGCGACTTGGGCGAATCGCTCGGCTCGATGCACCCCGACATCGAGTGGCACATCGCGTTTCGCCTGCCGGACCTCCCGCTGCCGAAGGACGTCTATCGCGGGCGAGACGAGGTCGAGGCGCTGTGGAAGCAGTTTCGCTCCGCCTGGGACGAGCTGACCGTGGTGGTCGAGGAGATCCTCTACGTGGACGAGGAGCGTGTCGTCGCCCGGGCGCGCTTCCGTGGCCGCGGCAGGGGGAGTGGGGCGGAGGTGGACCGACTCGTCTTCTACGCGTTCCGGATCCAGGACGAGCTGCTCATCTACTGCCGCGCCTTCGAGGACGAGGCCGCAGCGCGCGCCGATCTGGGAGTCAGCGATGCCGTCTGAGCTCACCAGCGCGAGCGTCCCGCAGTCGACCCCCGCTGATCACGTGCGCGGGAGCGGCAAGGAAGCGATCCTCTATCTCGATCTCGCCTGTCCGCACTGCGCCGCCGCGTGGCCCCACCTTCGGGACTCGTCGTTGCGGCTCGTGTTTCGCCACTTTCCCGTCGCCAGCAAGCATCCCCGGGCGCCCGCCCTCCACGGCGCGACCGAGGCCGCGGCGCTGCAGGCGGGGGAGCCCGTGTTCTGGGCCCTCGTCGACTCGATCTACGCCGACCAGGGTCACATCGACGACCCGCATCTGTGGGAGCGGGCGCGGGCGCACGGGCTCGACCTCGAGCGCTTCGATCGCGACCGGCGTTCCGAGACGGTGGCGCGGCGGGTCCGGCGCGACTTCGAGAGCGGCATCCGGGCGGGCGTCGTCGGCACTCCGGCCGCGTTCATTGAAGGGCGCCTCGTCGCTGGTGATCTCGCCTCAGAGGTTGCCTTGTAACATCGCTTGGTAACGAGAACGAGAAGTTCTGAGCGATTGGGTCGTCATCCGGGCGGCCGAAGGGAAAGAAATACATGAGCATGTTTGACGTGAGCCGCGTCTCGGTGGAGGTAGGCGGCGAGGAAATCTCCTTCGAGACGGGCAAGCTCGCCCGCCAGGCGGGCGGGGCAGTGGTCGCGCGCTCCGGCGACACGATGGTGCTCGGCACCGCGACCGTGGGCAACCTGCGCGACGTGGACTTTCTGCCGCTCACGGTCGACGTGGAGGAGCGCCACTACGCCGCCGGGAAGATCCCGGGCTCCTTCTTCCGCCGCGAGGGTCGCGCCGGCGAGAAGGCGACGCTGACCGCGCGGATGATCGACCGTCCGCTCCGCCCGCTCTTCCCCAAGGGCTGGCACTACGAAACCCAGATCGTCTGCCAGCCGCTCTCGGTCGACTACGACCACCCCTACGACATCCTCGCGATGAACGGCGCCTCTGCGGCGGTGGCCGTCTCGCCGATCCCGGTGCCCACCCACGTCGGCGCGGTGCGGATCGGAAAGCTCCACGGCGACTTCGTGATCAACCCCGGCGAGGAGGTCTATGGGGACCTCGAGATGGACCTGGTCGTATCCGGGTCCGAGGACGCCATCCTGATGGTCGAGTGCGGCGCCAACGGCGTCTCCGAGGCCGAGGTGCTCGACGCGCTCGACATCGCGCACGGCGAGATCAAGAAGATCTGCGGGGCGCTCGAGGAGCTTCGCCAGAAGGCGGGGAAGGAGAAGCTCGAGGTCTCCGAGCCGGAGATCCCGGCCGACCTCGTGGAGCAGATCCGAAGCTCCCACGGAGCGAAGCTGGACGAGGCGACGCAGATTCCCGAGAAGCTCGCCCGGCAGGAGGCGGCGAAGGCGGTGGAGGCCGAGGTCCTCGAGGCCTACGGACCGGACGAGGACGACGAGGAGGCCGCCGAGCGCAAGGCACAGGTCGCGCGCGCGTTCGACAACCTGGAGAAGGAGATCATCCGGCGGCGGATCGCGGTCGACAAGAAGCGTCCCGACGGACGCGCGGTCGACGAGATCCGTCCGATCGAGTGCGAGGTGGACATCTCGCCGCGGGTCCACGGGTCAGCCCTGTTCACTCGGGGCGAGACGCAGATCCTCTCCAACGTGGCCCTCGGCACGAGCCGCATGGACATGCGGATCGACAACCTCGGCCTCCTGGAGTCGAAGACCTTCTGGCACCACTACAACTTCCCGCCGTTCTCGGTGGGCGAGGTCGGCTTCATGCGCGGCCCCAAGCGCCGCGACATCGGGCACGGCGCCCTGGCCGAGCGGGCGCTGGCCCCGACCGTTCCCACCCCGGAGGACTTCCCGTACGTGATCCGGGTCGTCTCCGAGACGCTCGAGTCCAACGGGTCGTCCTCGATGGGCTCCGTGTGCGCCTCGTCGATGGCTCTGATGGCGGCCGGAGTGCCGGTCGAGGCGCCCGTGGCGGGCGTTGCCATGGGGCTGATCAAGGAGGGCGACGGGCTGGTTGTCCTCACCGACATCGCCGGCGTCGAGGATCACCTCGGCGACATGGACTTCAAGGTCGCCGGCACGGCGGACGGGATCACGGCCCTGCAGATGGACATCAAGATCTCCGGGGTCACCTTCGACGTCCTGCGCGACGCCCTCGACCAGGCGCGGCGCGGCAGGCTTTTCATCCTCGACAGGATGGGCGAGACAATCTCCGAGCCGCGCGAGCAGATGTCTCAGTTCGCCCCCCGTATCGAGCAGATCAAGATCGATCCCGACAAGATCGGGGCGCTCATCGGCAAGGGCGGCGAGACGATCCGGGCGCTGTCGGAGGAGTTCGAGGCCGACATCAACGTCGAGGACGACGGCACCGTCCAGGTCTACGCGCCGAGCGGCGCCCTGGTGGATGCGTGCATCGCGCGCATCGAGGCGATGACGAAGGAGGCCGAGGTCGGCGACCAGTTCAAGGGCAAGGTCGTCAAGACGACCGCCTTCGGCGCGTTCGTCGAGCTCACCAAGGGGACCGACGGATTGCTCCACATCTCGAACGTCAAGCCGGGCGAGCGGGTCGACTCCGTGGACGACGTCCTCAAGCAGGGCGACGAGCTGGACGTGACCGTGGTCGAGGTCGACCGCGAGCGCGGCCGCATCGGACTGCGCCTCTCGAACGACCCCGCGGTCGAGGGCAAGGCGCCCGAGGAGCTGGCCAACGTCGGCACCGGCGATCGCGGGCCTCGCGGTGGGGGCCGGGACGGCGGGCGCCGCGAGCGCCTGGACGGCGGACGTGACCGCGG
>JBKPFQ010000183.1:0-18523 GCA_046728915.1 Actinomycetota bacterium
CCCTCGGCGACGATCAAGAAGACCGTGAACGGGACCGTGATCAGGACGTTGACGACCGTGATGCCGAAGTACGCGCGGGCGCGCTCGTCCAGGCGCAGGAGCGTGAGCGCGTACTCGTACATCGTGAGCGTCCACAGGCCCAGGATCGCCAGGCGGGCCAGGCCGGCGTCCTCATGCCCGAGCAGCGCCGTCGAGATCGGTCCGGCGAAGGGAAGCGCGAGGGCGGCGACGACGGTGGCCCCCCAAAAGAGCGAGGCGAACCCCGTGGCGACCACCGCCTGGGGGCGCTCGCCGGCCAGGTAGTAGAAGCGCAGGATCGCCTCGATGATCCCAAGCCGCACGACGATGCTCGCCGCGATCACGGAGGCCAGCATCACCTCGGCCGCCCCGTAATCGCTCGGCGTGAGGTAGTGCGTGTAGATCGGCAGCAGGAAGACCGCGATGAGCTTCGAGAGGACGCTCGACGCCGTGTACGCGGCCCCGGTCGTCGCTAGGCGGCGCAGGTACTCGAACACTCGCTCGTGGTCCGGTCAGGCCGCCGCGGGCCGCGGATCGCGGGCCGGGGGCGATTCGACGCCGCCCGTCACGGGGGGCGCAGCGTCGGCGACCCGGCTGCGGCGCAGCGCGACTCCCACTCCCAGGAGCGCCCACATCGCCGGATCCACCGTGAAGTCCGCGTAGCCGAGGCTGTGCACGATGAGCGCGATGAAGCACGCCGCGATCGCCGTCCCTCCCACCGTCTCGCGAGCCCCGCTCAGCAGGACGAGAATGCCCAGCACCACCAACGCCGTGTAGACGACGAGGCCGATCGCCCCTTGCTCGGCGCCGATAGTCAAGGGCTCGCTATGGGAGACGGTCGTCTTGGCGTGTTCGTCGACGTGCTGGGTGAACGCCTCGCCGAACGATCCCGAGCCCCACCCCCATACCGGCCGGTCGCGGGTCAGGTGATAGCCGCCGGTGATCAGGCCGATGCGCCCGCTCGACGCGACCTCGATCTTGTCGGTCGAGCTCAGGTCGGTCCGCCCCACGCCGCTCACCGCCAGGAAGATCGCTGCGGCGGCCACGATCGCCAGGCCGGTTCCGATCGCCCAGCGGAGGCCCCAGCGGAGGGCCATCACGACCAGGAGGCCCGCCACCAGGGCGACGAAGCCGGTGATCGAATAGCTGAGAGCCAGGGCCGCGAGCAGCACTCCGCCCGCCGCGGCTGCCGCGATCGCGAGCCGCATGCTGCGCGTCCAGGCCAGGAACGCCCCCAGCGCCACGATGACGAGCGCCAGGTCCTTGCCTAGGATGTTCGGGTCGTAGAACAGCGAGTTCACCCGGAAGTACAGGTGCAGCTGATTCGAGGCCAATAGGTCGCCCCTGCTGAGGAGCAGGTCGCGGACGGCGTACTCCCAGAAGGCCACCGCGGCGAAGACAAGCGCCACAGCGGTCACGGTCACCAGCACCCAGCCCAGCAGGCGCTCGGTCCACCGCACCTCGCCGACCATCACGAACAGCAACGCGAACGGAACCAGGAAGAACGAGGCGTTCTCGATCGCGTTCGAGACGTCCGCGGAGTAGAACGTCTGGACCGCGTACAGCACCAGCGTCGCAGCCAGCACGCGATACAGCCAGACGACGAGCGGGGACGCTCGCCGGCTCGCCGGATGGGTCGTCGGCGCCCCATCGCCCCGGGCACGCTGGCCGCGCACGGCCGCGTAGCCGAAGCAGAGCACGCCGCCGGCGATCACCAGGTACAGCGGCACCAGGAGGTGCGATGTCTGCCCGCTCACGGTCACCGGAACGCGAAGCGGAAGCACGGCGAAGGCGGCGATGGGAAAGGCCCACTCGAAACGCCGGAAGACCGCGGCGACGACCGCCGCCGCAACGATCGCCGCGACGATCAGCGCCGCAAGCTCCTCCGGCGGGTGGCGCAGCGAGACGACGCGCGACGTGTCCCACACGTCCCCGAGGACGAGCGCCGGGGCCGCGATCAGGGCGGCGGTGGCCGCCGCGTATCGGAGCCTGGGATCCGGAGCGAGAAGGGCTGTCGCCGCCGCTCCGCAGGCGACGAGGATGCCCGCGAACTCTGGCACCGATGCCGTCACGGGCCGTTCCCTTGGACCAGCCTGATCTGCGTGGGGTAGACCATGTCGCGGTCCTGGCCCGGGAGGATCACCCGAAGGCGGTACCCGTCGTGCGGATTCGCAAGCCGACCTCCGGGCCTGCGCCCGTTCCAGGTGAACGCGTAGTGCTCGTAGGCGACGAGCGGGCCGTGGTGGAGGGTGCGGATCAGCTTGTTGTCCGGCCCGACGATCTGGACCCTGGCATGCGGATCGCTGTCGCGGACGAAGAAGCTGATGTGCGCGGCGTCGCGGTGTCCGTCGCCGTCCGGCGAGAACGGCTTCAGCGGGATGTGCAGGACCTCCAGCTCGAGCTTCGGTGTCCTGGCGTGGACGACGACCCCCGCGACCACTACCGCCGCGACCAGCAGCAGCGCGAACAGGGCCGGCCGGACACGGTTCAGAGGGCTGCCCGGTCCTTCCCGGCGACGACCACGACGTCGGCGCCGTCGGCCTCCTGCTGCGTCTGGCGGTCGATCGGCTGGACGGGCTCCACGCCGAGGTCATGCGCGACCTTCTTGGCGGCCCTGCGCTGATCCTTCTCGTACATCACCACCGTCTGGTCGTACTCCTTGCGGCTGTTGCCGACGTTGCCCAGCGTGAAGTCGTTCACCTGAACATCCGTCGCCACCTTGGCGCCGAGGCCGGGAACCGACGTGCCGTTGAGCACGGCGACGGTCACGTCCTGCGGGACGACGGCGCCGGGCTTTGGCGACTCGGTCGTTCCCTCGTTGTCGCTCAGGAGGCGCTCGGACCCGAAGATGCCCACCAGCCCCAGGATCACGGCGCCCAGCGCGATCAGGCCCAGGACGCGAGGCTGGCCTACGCGGGCGGCGAACCGCCGCCAGCGGGGGTGAGGCAGGAGGGCCTCGCGCTCCGTCGTGATCTGCTCCAGCGCCGGACGCTCGCTGGTCGTCGGGCGCGAGGGGGGCACCGGGGTCGCGGCCTCCGCCGGTGTCGGCGCGACGGCGGTCGGCTTCGGCATGGCCTCGGGGGGCGCCTCGACGCCCAGGATCTCCTCGAGCTCCGCCTCGGCTCGGTCCAGCAGCGTCTCGCTGCGCGCCAGGTCCTCGGCTGGGTGGTCCGGGGCAGCCTGCATCCATGCCCGGAGACGCATCAGATCGCGGCGCTGGGAGAGATACAGAACCAGGAGGAACAGGCAGCCGACGGCGGCGGCCAGGGAGACGTAGGTCGGCAGGCGGCTCCCCGCGTCATAAAGGACCTTGATGAAGACCGTGGCCGACGCCAAGAGCTAACCCCCTCCGCCGAACCCCGCGTCGTCCAGGCCCAGGATGATCGCGAGCTCGGCCTTGCCGGCGATGTCCTGGATGTCGGCGGTCATCGGCTGTACCGGCGTTTCGCCGAGCTTCGGTTTGACCGCCTGCGCCAGGGCCTGTGCGTCCCCACGCATGCCCTTGGTGTACTCGACCATGGTCGCGTTGACGCTCGCCGCCGCATTCCCCACGGGGCCGGGCTCATACCCCGCCCCCTTCACGATCCTCCCTTCGACCGCGGCCGCCAGCCCGGGCACCGAGGTCCCGTTGATGACGGCGACCGCGGGCAGCTTCTTCGCGCGCGGGGAGTGCTGCTGGTCCCCGCCGCCGACGAGCCCGAAGCCGCTGGTTACGACGCCCACCGCCACCACCGCCAGGACGAGGAGCGCCAGGATGTACCTCCCGTCGACCGGCAGGCGCCGATCCACGGCGGAGTAGCGGTCGCGAATGCCCGAGCTGAACCGCTCCCAGGCGGAGCGCAACCGGGCCCCGGCGGATCCCTCCGCCCCGGCGGCCTCCGCCTCCGCCGCCTCGCCGTTGCGGGATGCATCCGCCGCGGCCTGAACGGCGTCGGCGGCCTCGGCGGCGCGCTCCGGCGCGCGCCCGGCCCATTCCCGCAGGCGCCGGATGTCCCGGGCCTGCTGGAAGAGGAGAAAGGCAAGGATCGCCAGACCCACGAAGGCGACGATGCCCAGAACGGGCCCGATGGACTCGATCGCGTGCATCGGTGCCGGCGCATCTTATGGCGCGGCCTGCCCGCACCTGGACCGCGATCCGGCAATCCGAAGGGGAATATTCGTCGCCGGCCGGCGCTCAGGGCGAGCGGAGGCTCGACTCGGCCAACCGCTCCTCGACCACCTCGACGACGCGCTCGGCGAGGCCCGCCTCGTCTCCCGCCGCGACGAGCGTCTCGAGGCGATCGACCGAGCGGACCACCCAGTCCGGGTCGAGGGGACGGGCGCGAACCGCGCGCACGATCCGGTCGGCCGTGGTGGGCTGGGCGCGCTCGTCGGCGTTCAACAGCTCCTCGCGGAGCTTCTCGCCGGCGCGTGGGCCGATGAACTCAATCGCGACGTCGACCTCGGGCTCGTATCCCGCGAGGGAGATCATGTTGCGCGCCAGGTCGAGGATGCGGACGGGCTCTCCCATCTCCAGGACGAAGATGTCTCCCGCGCCGCCGCCCAGGTCGCCGGCCTGGATCACGAGCTGGACCGCCTCGTGGATGGTCATGAAGTAGCGGGCCATGTCGGGATGCGTGACCGTGACCGGGCCGCCCTTCTCGATCTGGCTGCGGAAGATGGGCACGGCGCTTCCCGACGAGGCGAGGACGTTGCCGAACCGCACGCTGATGAACCGGGTCGCGGTGTGGCGCTGGCCGGCCGCCTCGACGATCCACTCGGCCATGGCCTTGGACGCGCCCATGACCGTGCGGGGGTTGACCGCCTTGTCGGTCGAGACCAGGACGAAGCGCTCCGTGCCGGCGGCCGCGGCTGTCTCGGCCGTCACCCTTGTCGCGATGGCGTTGTTTCGCACCGCCTCCAGCGGGTTGGACTCCATCAGGGTCACATGCTTGTAGGCGGCGGCGTGGAAGACCACGTCGGGCTTGAACCGCTGCATCACCTCGAGCATGCGGTCGGGTTCCTTGCAGTCAGCGAGCACCACCTCGATCGCCGTGAAGTGCCACTCATCGAGCATCTCGCGCTCGATCCGGAAGAGGTTGTCCTCGGCGTGGTCGAGCAGCACGAGGAGTCGTGGGCGAACCCGCGCGATCTGGCGGCTGAGCTCGGCGCCGATCGAGCCGCCGGCGCCGGTTACGAGCACGATCTTGTCCTCGAGGTATGCGCCGACGCGGTCGAGCTCCATCACGACGGGATCGCGACCGAGCACGTCCTCGACGCGTACCTCGCGCAGCTGACGGGTCAGCTGGACCCCACCCCGAAGGAGCTCGAACACCGTCGGGAGGGTTCGCACCGGGATGTCCCGGTCGCGGCACGCCGCAACCATCTTCGCCCGCAGGATTCCCGGCGCCGAGGGGATCGCGATCACGACCTCGTCGGGACCCTCTCGATCGAGGATCTGACCGATCTCGTCCGTCGAGCCGAGCACCTTGACCCCCGCCGCGGTCATGCCGCGCTTGCCGGGGTCGTCGTCCACGAACCCGATCGCACGTGCCCCGAGGTTGGGGTTCAGTCGCAGCTCGCGGACCACCATCTGCCCGCCCGAACCGGCTCCCACGATCAGGAGGCCCCGCGTCCGGGCCCGGCGTGTGGCCCGGTCGGGACGCTCGGCCAGCGTCCGCCGGGCGAGCCGCGCCCCGCCCACGAGCACCACGGTGAGCAGGAAGTCGAAGACGACGACCGAGCGCGGCAGGTTGTATGCGTACGGCTTGGCGAGGGTGAACACTGCGACCAGGATCCCGCTGGCCACCGCGGCCGCCCGGACGACCGGCCACATGTCCGGAAGCTGGAAGTAGCGCCACCACTTTCGGTGGAGCCCGAGGATCTCGAACACGATCGACTTCCCGATCGCGACGAATGCGATCGATCCCGCGAGCATCGTCAGGTACCGATCGGGAATCCCGATCGGCACGTCGATGAAGCGCAGGACGAACGCGAGGCCGAACGCGATCGCGGCCAGCACCGCGTCCGCGGCAAACTGCTGGGCGCGACGCCTATAGACGGGGTCGTTTAGGCGAGACACGACTATTGCGGCGGCTTCGCCGCCTTACATGCCTGACTCGTCGCTAGACGCTCCTCGACCAACATGACTTGCGAGTGTAATGCTGCCCTGCCATGCCGGCTGACATTTTGGACCCACTGATCACGGCCGCGACGAACTTCATCGACGCGACCGGACTGGCGGGCGTCTTCATCCTCATGACCCTGGAGAGCGCCTGCATCCCGGTGCCCAGCGAGGCGATCATGCTGTTCGCCGGCTTCAACGTCTCCGAGGGCAACATGACCCTGTTCGGCATCGTGGCCGCCGGAGTGCTCGGAAACCTGGCCGGCTCCCTGATCGCCTACGCCGCCGGCTATTACGGACGGCTCGAGCTCCTCGACCGCAACCGGCTGATTCACATCAACCGGCGTCACCTCGAGTGGGCCGATCGATGGTTCGAGCGCCACGGCTCCGCCACCGTCTTCTTCACCCGCATGATGCCGATCATCCGGACGTTCATCTCCCTTCCGGCCGGCGCCGCCCGCATGCCGATCGGACGATTCACGGTTTACACGCTGGCGGGATCGATCCCGTGGGTCCTGGCCCTGGGGATCATCGGCCGGGAGGTCGGTGACCGGTGGGACGAGTGGCGGGACAACCTGCACTACCTCGACTACGCCGTAATCGCTGCGGTGGTGATCGCGATCGCCTACGTCGTCGTCAGGCGCCGGCGTTCGGCCGCTCGGTGGGAGTCCACGCCGCCCGCTTGATAACGCCTGGGCGGGCGCTGATCCTGGGGGCGATCCAGGGGCCGACGGAGCTGCTGCCCGTCTCGAGCTCCGCGCACCTGTCGCTGCTTCCGTGGTTCGGCGGCTGGCACCTGGACGAGGTGGACGCCCGCTCCAGGAAGGACTTCGAGGTGGCCCTCCACCTCGGAACCGCCGCGGCGCTCGTACTCGGCCTGCGGCGGGAGATCGTCGACGAGCTGCGTCGGTTTGACGCCCGACGCGCCATGGCCGTTGCGCTTGCCGCCGCGCCGCCCGCCGCGGTCGGCTTCGTCCTCGAGCGTTCGATCGAGCGCCGCCTGGGCGGGCCGCGAACGATCGCCCTGGGCCTCGTGACCGGCTCGACCGCGATGCTCCTGGCCGACCGTAGCCCACGGGAGCGCGGCCCTCAGGACCTGAATGCCGCGGATGGGATCGCGCTCGGCGCCGCTCAGGCGGTGGCGCTCCTCCCCGGTGTCTCCCGCACCGGCGCCACCGTGGTCGCCGCGAGGTGGCGGCGGTTTACCCGCGGCGAGGCCAACTTGCTCTCCCGGACCGTGGCCCTACCCGTGATCCTCGGCGCGGCGACGCTCAGGGCCTTGCGCCTGCGCGCCAACGGCGTCGAGCCTGCCGAGAAGCGGGCCCTGGCGACAGGAGCCGCCGCGTCCTTCGGCTCGACGCTGATCTCACAGGGCCTCATCTCCCTCCTCGACCGGGACCGATCGCTGTGGCCGTACGCGGCCTACCGACTCGCCCTCGCAGGCGTCGTGGTCCTCAAGCTGCGGCGGGGTGGTTGAATCCGCCGCATGA
Source organism: Actinomycetota bacterium (assembly GCA_046728915.1). Taxonomy (GTDB): domain Bacteria; phylum Actinomycetota; class Thermoleophilia; order Solirubrobacterales; family 70-9; genus AC-56. The sequence continues at coordinate 7,612 of JBKPFQ010000183.1, forward strand.
GGCCAGCGATCGAAGGCGGCGCAGACGCCGGCGCCTATGCGCGCTCGGGCGTGAGCCAGGCCGCGGCGGAGAGCGCGGTCCAGGCGCTCGTTCGCAGTCTGGAGCGCATCGATACGGGCAGGCCGTCACGCGTGGTCCCACTGCCGGGGCACTACGCCAGCGTGTTGCGCCTCGACGACAAGCGCGGTCTCGCCCTGTCGACCGACACGGTTGGCACGAAGATGGTGATCGCGGAGCGACTCGGGCGTTTCGACACCATCGGCGTCGACTGCGTCGCGATGAACGTCAACGACGTCATCTGCGTCGGTGCGGAGCCGATCGCGATGCTCGACTTCATCCTCACCGAGCGAGCCGACCCAGAGATCTGCGGTGAGCTCGGAATCGGGCTCGCCCGCGGCGCGGAGCTCGCCGGGATCGAGATCCCAGGCGGCGAGATCGCGCAGGTGGGTGACATCGTCTCCGGACAGGAGCTCGGCGGTTCCTCCGTGGGACTGGTCGACCTCGACGCGATCGTCACGGGGGCGGCGGTTCGCCCCGGCGACCCCGTGATCGGCCTGCCCTCGTCCGGGCTGCACTCCAACGGCTACACCCTCGCGCGCACCGCGCTCGCAGATGTCCCGTTGGATGACGAGCGCCTCGGACGGCCCCTCGGGGACGTGCTCCTCGAGCCAACGGAGATCTACGTGCGACCCGTCCTCGAGCTGCTGCGCTCCCCCGTCGAGGTGCGCGGCCTCGCGCACATCACCGGCGAGGGGTTCGACAACCTGCTTCGGCTCGAGGCGGACGTCGGCTACGAGATCGACGATCCGCTGCCCGTGCCGGAGATCTTCGGCCTGATCCAGGAGCTCGGGGGCGTCTCCGACCAGGAAATGCGGGAGGTCTTCAACATGGGGTGCGGGTTCTGCTGCGTCGTTGCGGCCGATGACGAGCAGGGGGCCCTCGATCTGCTGCGAGCCCACTACCCAGCGGCCAAGCGCGTCGGGCGGGCGACCGATCAGCCTGGAGGGGTGGTCGTCTGATCGTGCGCATCGCGATCCTGATCTTCGACGGCCTCACCGCCCTGGACGCGATCGGCCCCTACGAGGTGCTCTCCCGCCTTCCCGATGCCGAGCTCCGGTTCGTCGCGAGGGAGTCGGGCCTCAAGCGGACCGACACCGGAGCACTCGGCATCGAGGCGGACTCCACGCTGGCCGAGCTGACGGACCCGGAGGTCGTGCTAGTCCCGGGAGGCGAGGGCAACCGGCCCCTCATGGCCGACGACGTCCTGAACTGGCTCCGAGGCGTCCACGACGGATCGACCTGGACGACCTCGGTCTGCACAGGAGCGCTGGTCCTGGGCGCGGCGGGAATCCTCGAGGGCAAGCGGGCGACCACGCATTGGGCCTACCTGGATCGGCTGCGCGAGCTCGGCGCCGACCCGGTGGAGGAACGGGTCGTCGAGGACGGCAAGATCGTCACCGCCGCCGGCGTCTCGGCCGGAATCGACATGGCACTGACCCTGGCCGCCCGCATCGCCGGCGAGAAGGTGGCGCAGGCCATCCAGCTCGGCATCGAGTACGACCCGGACCCTCCGTTCGACACCGGGTCGCCGGCGAAGGCGCCGGCGGAGCTGGTCGACCTCATCCGCTCGAGCGAGGGGTAGGGAAGAACAACGACGCACCGAAGGCAGGTCCCGTCGCGGTCTTTGCTCGGAATGGGCGGGTTATGCCCCGTATAGGACCAATAAACCGCCAATGCCGGTATTTCGCCGCCCTACCCAGCCTCACCCGCTCCCGCATCGCCGGGCCGCCGAGGCTTCCTAGGGAAGCTCCCAGAACGTCCCGCCCAGAACGGGCACCGGCCGCAGCCTCCACTCCTTCGCGAGCGCCCATAGCTCCGCCTGCAGCACTGGATTCGGCATGCCGGTCAACTCCTCGAGCTCGCGGGTGGCGCAGCGGCCGAAGCGCTCGATGGCATCCATCGGCTCGGCGGCCACGCTCCTCACCGGCTCTGCACCCACGGCGATCGCCGCCTCCCGATAGGCCTCGTACGGGCGCCAACCCCACAGGCCGTGCTCTGAACCATCCTCGGTACGGAACAGGGCGGAGGGGAAGCTGACGCGCTCGTGCCCCTCGGTCTCGCCCACATTGCCCTGCTCACGGGCCTCGGCGGGCGGATTGCGCACCTCGTCCAGATCCGCCGCGAAGGCCTCGGTGATCGCGTGCGAGGAGAGGTCGATCCGGAAGCGGTCCGTATCGAGGCCGGCCCCCCCGGCCTCCCCGATCAGCGCCTCCGCGTGGTCGAGCTTCTTCCTCTCGGTCATCAGGCCCTCCCTCAGCCGCCGCAGATAGCGATAGGCGGCGTCGGCCCCCTGCTCCGCGGCCGCCTTCACCGCCTGGCACGCGGGATAGGTCGACGCGATGGGGTTCCTCCAGAGGCGGGCGTCGATCGGCATCCCCGTCTCGGCGGCGGCGTCGAGCCAGTGCGCCATCAGGTCAGCGAAGCAGTCCGGGCCCGATCCGACTCCTGACTCCCAATCCCGGTATCCCGTTCCAAAGGACCGCGCCAGCCCGCCCATCACCCAGGTGAACCGCAGCGACCCGCCAAACTCCCACATGAGGCGCCTGAGCTTCGGCTCCGAGCCCCACGACCACGAGCAGGCAGGATCCGTGTAATAGCGAACTTCTACGGGCATAGGCGTGCAGGAAACGCGGCGGTGAGCGGGGGCTTAGGGTGAGTGTCGAAAATACCCATTCGATGGCGGACGAAGCGACAACCGGGCTCGCCAGCAGCCTGATCGGCACCGTACTCTCGGGGCGCTACCGCCTCGAATCGAAGCTGGGCAGTGGCGGGATGTCCACGGTGTACCTGGCGCGGGACGACACGCTCGAGCGCTGGGTCGCGGTGAAGGTCATGCACCGCGAGATGTCCGACCAGCCGGATCAGATCGAGCGGTTCCGGCGGGAGGCGCGTGCTGTCGCGCAGCTGTCGCATCCGAACGTGGTGGCCGTGATCGACGCCGGCGAGGACGGTGGCCACCCCTACATCGTCTTCGAGTACGTCGACGGCGAGACGCTCAAGCAGCGCATCGACCGCGTCGGCCCGCTGCCGGTCGACGAGGCGACCGCGTACGCGATCGAGATCGGCCGCGGGCTCTACGCCGCTCACACGCGGCAGCTCGTTCACCGTGACGTGAAGCCGCAGAACGTGCTGATCGATTCCGAGGGCAGGGCGAAGGTGACCGACTTCGGCATCGCCCGCTCGCTCGAGAAGGACGGGCTCACCCAGACCGGGCGTGTCCTGGGCACCACCGACTACGTCTCGCCGGAGCAGGCCATGGGCCGCGGCGTCGACGCGCGCACCGACATCTACTCGCTCGGCGTTCTTCTCTACGAGATGCTCACCGGCGAGGTGCCGTTCACGGCCGAGACGGTCGTCGGGGTTGCGATGAAGCATGTGAACGAGCAGATCCCCGACGTCCAGAGCAAGCGCCCGGAGGTTTCCTCGACGCTTGCCGCCGTGTTGGAGCGCGCGACCGCGAAGGACCCGAAGAAGCGCTACGGGGACATGGCGAGCTGCCTCGCGGATCTGGAGGGAGCGCTCGAGGTCGAGGTGGCGCGATCCGGCGGCTCCCACGGCCAGGCGACCTCGGTTCTGGACACGGTCCCGAGCAAACGCAAGATGCTCACCACCCGGCGCGTCTCGGCCGCGGGCGTGTTCCTGGTGCTCGCCGTGACCGTTGCCGCCTTGCTCATCACCGCGCTCACGGGCAAGAACGGAGGCTCCGGCACCTCGCCGGCTCCCGCCGGAGCTCCGGTGAACATCGTCGACACCCAGTCGTTCGACCCCTCGCCCGGCGACGGGGAGGAGCACGACGAGGAGCTGGGCTTCGCGATCGACGGCAACCCCGGTACGGGATGGTCAACCGAGACCTACGACGCCTCGACCACCGAGGCGTCCGTCGGCAAACCGGGCGTCGGCCTGGTCGTGGTCACTGCGGAACCGGTGGCAGCGCGAACGCTCCGGGTCCGCTCGGAGGTGGAGGGATGGGGCATGCAGGTCTACGCCTCGGAGAGCGGGCCCCCGACGACGCTCCAGGGTTGGGGAAAGCCGATCGGCGAGTCGCCGGACATGGACACCGACTCGACGGTGGAGCTCACTCCCCGGACCGCCAAGTACTACCTGATCTGGATCACCAAGCTGGCCTCGTCGGAGGGCGGCTACAGCATCCAGATCAACGAGGTCGGGCTGAAGACCTAGCTTCTAAAAGCGAAAGCGGCGCTGCGCCTCGTGGCGCTCGATCGCCAGCTGCGCGAGGCGATCGCACAGCTCCGGGTACGGAATGCCGTCCGCCTCGAACAGCTTGGCGAACACGCTCGTGGCCGTGAACCCGGGGATCGTGTTCAGCTCGTTGACGAGCACCTCGCCGCCATCGCGGACGAAGAAGTCGCACCTGGCCAGACCGCTGCCGTCGATCGCCTTGAACACGCTGGCCGCGAGCTCGCGAACCCTCGCCGTCTCCTCCTCGCCGATTCGCGCGGGGACGATGAGGTCCATGCCACCCTCGGAGTACTTCGCCTCGAAGTCGTACCAGTCGGCGTGCGCCACGATCTCGCCGGGGGGCGAGGTACGCGGCTCGTCGTTGCCGATCACCGAGCACTCGACCTCCTTGCCGTCGCCGTCGGCCTCGACGATCACCCTCGGGTCGTAGGCGCGCGCGGCGTCCACCGCCTCGTCCAGCGCGCGCTCGGGGCTCGTCACCTTGGTGATCCCGACGCTCGATCCCAGGCGGGCCGGCTTCACCCACACCGGCAGGCGCATTGCCGCGACGTGCTCTCGCCAGCCGTCCTCCCCGGCCTCGCAGAAGTCCACCTGCGGAATTCCGTGAAACGCCAGGAGCCGCTTGAACGTGAGCTTGTCGATGGAGATCGCCGCGGCCAGCACCCCCGGGCCTACGTACGGGACGTCCAGGCACTCGAGGAGGCCCTGCACCGTCCCGTCCTCGCCGAACGGCCCGTGCAGGACCGGAAACGCCACGTCCACGTCCAGCAGTCCACCCCCGGCCCGCAGCGACACCTCGGTTCCGTCGCAGATCCACCGTCCGTCACGCTCCAAGAGGACGGGCACGACGTCGTGACCGGCCTCACGAAGCCCACGGGCCACCGAGGCCCCGGATTCCAGCGAGATCTCGTGCTCGCTGGAGCGCCCCCCGTTGAGGACCGCGATCCTCATCACGGAGTCGTGTCGGTTGAGCTCGTGGTGGTCGTCGTGGTGGTGGTCGTCGTCGTGGCTTCCTTGAACTTGCCGACGAAGATCGTCACCGCCTCGCCCCTCGGCAGGCGCGCACCGGCGGTCGGCTCCTGGTTGATCACCTGGTCGTCGGCGTTCGGATCGTCGGTCGTCTGCTTGACCACGCGAGCACCCAGGCCGGCCGCCGTCAGGTCGCCCCTCGCCTCGTCGCTCGACTCCCCCACGACGTTCGGGACGGTCACCTTCCCGATTCCGCTGGAGACGACCACCGTCACCGTGCTGTTCCTTCGCACGGTGCTTCCGGCCGCTGGATCCTGGTCGATCACCTGTCCCGCGGGCTCCGTTGACTGCTGCTTCTGGAAGTGAGGATCCAGCCCGGCGTCGCGAATCTGCGTATCCGCGACGTCCTTGTCGAGGCCGACCACCGACGGGACCTCCACGAGCTTCGGCCCGCTGGAGACTTGCATCGTCACGGTCTCCTCACGCTCGAGCTTCGTCCCTGTCGGCGGGACCGTGGCGATGACGAAGCCCTCCCTCACCCGATTCGAGTGCAGTCGACTCGCGTCGACCTTGAAGCCCGCCTCCTTCAGCTCCTTCCGTGCATCGGCTGCGCTCTTGCCCTTCACATCGGGGATGATCGCCTTGCCGAGCCCGGCGGAGACCGTGATCTTCACCGTCGAGCCCTTGGGTGCCCGTGAGCCCGCCGTCGGATCCTGCTCGATGACCCTGCCGGCCGGTGTGTCGGCTCTGGGCACCTCGCTGATCGAGACCTTGAAGCCCGCGTCGGTGAGGATCTGGGTTGCCTCGCCCTTGGGCTTGTCGAGCACCGTCGGCACCAGCACCTGTGGCGTCGACGAGCCGCCCTTGAGCAGGAGGAAGTACACGATCACCCCCGCCAGCGCCAGCAGGAGGAGCGCCAGCAGGGCCAGGCGCCCCGGGGCGAAGAACCCCCTCCGCTCGGGCGGCTCCTCCGGGGGCTGGGGCGGCGCGGTACCGGCCGCCGCGGCGACGGCCTCGTACGACGCCGTATCGCCGAAGCCGGCCCCCGACGGATCGGCCTCCGCCATGTCCAGTGCCTGGCTGAATTCCTCGGCGGAGGGGAACCGGTTGGCCGGGTCCTTGGCAAGCGCCCTCATCACGACGCCGTCCAGGGCGCGCGACACGGCCGGGTTCAGCTCGCTGGGCGGGCGCGGCCGCTCCGAGACCTGCTTCAAGGCGACGGTCACGGGGGAATCGGCGTCGAACGGCACCCGCCCCGTGAGCGCCTCGTAGAGCATCACGCCGATCGAGTAGATGTCCGAGGCGGCGGTGACCGGCAGCCCCTGCGCCTGCTCCGGGGAGAGGTACTGGGCGGTGCCCAGCACGGAACCGGTCTGGGTGATCTCCGACGCTCCCGCGCGGGCGATGCCGAAGTCAGTCACGCGCGCGCGCCCCTCGGAGTCGACCAGGACGTTCTGAGGCTTCAGGTCGCGATGGACGATGCCGCGATCGTGCGCGTACTTGACCCCCGCCAGCACCTGCCGCACGATCTCCACGGCCTCGCCCACCGACAGCCCCCGCTCGATCAGGTCCTTGAGCGATGCCCCCTCCACGTACTCCATCGCGATGTAGTGGGTGCCGTCGACCGTGCCCCGATCGAATACGCCCACCACGTTGGGGTGCTGAAGCCCGGCGGCGGACGAGGCCTCGCGGCGAAAGCGCTCGACGAACTGCTCGTCCTGGGCGAAGCGCGGGTGCAGGAACTTCAGCGCCACGCGCCGGTTCAGCATCGAGTCCTCGGCGCACCACACGTCGGCCATCCCACCCGACCCGAGTCGGCCCAGCAGCCGGTAGCGCCCGGCGACGACGGTGTCCTGCGCCAGCTGCATCAGCCCTGGTTCAAGAGGCTGTCGATCACCTGGGTCGCGACCGGGCCCGCCACCTCGGCGCCGAAGCAGCCCTGACAGCGCTCGATCGTGGCGGCGACAGCCACCTGCGGGTCCTCCGCCGGCGCGAACGCGATGAACCACGGCTGGTTGATCCCGGCGTCGACATCGATCTCCGCGGTGCCCGTCTTGCCCGCGAAGGGCACCCCGCCGCTCACGGTGAGTCCCGTCGCAGTTCCCTCTGAGGTCACATTCTCCATCATGGTGGTCAGCTGGCTCGCCGTCTCGGGGCTGATCGCGGTCGACTGCACATGCGGAGTCAGCTTCTGCGTCACCCGCCCGTCCGGATCCGTGACCTGCTGGACGAATGTGGGCTGCATCAGCTTGCCGCCGTTGGCCACGGTCGCCGCCACCTCGGCCATCTGGAGCGGCGTCGTCAGGTCCTGGCCCTCGGCGCCCCCCTGGCCGATCGCGACACGACCGACGTCGAAGTCGGACGTCACCAGGTGGCCGTCGGAGTTGTACGGGCCGCTCGGCGCCATCTGGGGGTCCGGGTAGTCGAGCTCCGGATCGCTGTAGAACCCGAACCGCTTCATGTACTCCACCATCGTGTCGGTCCCGAGCTGCTCGCCGACCTGGGCGAAGTAGGTGTTGACCGAGTGGGTGAGCGCGGTGGTCATGTCGATGTCGCCGAACTGCTCGCCCCCCGCGTTGAACAGCGGGACACCCCCGATGTTCTGGGGAGAGGCACCGCTGAGGACGCTCTCGGGGGTGAACTCGCCGGAGTCGAGCGCGGCCGCGGCGGTGACCACCTTCATCGTCGAGCCGGGCGGATAGACGCTCTGCGTGGCGCGGTTGAGGAGCGGAGCACCTGAGCTCTCCTTGTTCAGCTGCTTGAGGACATTCGGGTCCTGGACCGAGTTCGGGTCGTAGCCCGGCACCGACGCCATCGCCTTGACCGCTCCGGTGGACGGGTCCAGCGCGACCACCGCGCCCCCCGACCCGCTGGCGCCCGCGGTGGAGGCGATCGCGTTCTGGAGCGCGTCGGTCGCGACCTTCTGCGCCTGGGAGTCGATCGTGAGCGTGATGTTGTCGCCCTCCTGCGGGACCCCCCGAAGCTCATCCAGGATCGACGAGAACTCGTTGCGCTCGCCGGCGAGGACGGCGTTCTCGGAGCGCTCGATGCCGGTCTGGCCCGCCTGGACGAAGCTGTAGCCCACCGGATTCCCGTAGAGCGACCCCTGCGGGTAGTGGCGCACGTAGATCGGATGGTTGCCGCCGCCCTCCGGCGTGCTCTCCGCGATCGTGACGCCGTCGGCGGTCCTGATGAACCCGCGCTTGACGGTCTGCTCGAGGATCAGCGGGCGCCGGTTGGCGGTCTCGCCCTTGAGCGTCTCGGAGTCGAAGACCGCCCAGTACGAGGTGAAGCCGACCAGCGCCGCGAACAGCACCAGGATCAGCCCGTAGAGGCGTGTGATGGGCCCGTTCATGCCGGCAGTCCCTCGAACTCGCGATCGGCCTCACGGGCCGGCGCCGGCGGCCGGCGGGCGTCGTTGGAGATCATCAGCAGGAGCGCGAGCAGGATCATGTTCGCGATCACGGAGCTCCCGCCGAAGCTCACGAACGGCAGGGTCACGCCGGTCAGCGGGATGAACTTGACCACCCCGCCGATGATCACCACCGCCTGTAAGGCGAACACCGCCGTGAGCCCGGTGGCCAAGAGCTTCGAGAACCCGTCCCTCGCCATCACCGCGGCCTTGAAGCCGCGCGCCGCGATCAGCGCATAGACGAGGATCAACGCGGCGCCCCCGAAGAGCCCCAGCTCCGAGACGATCAGCGCGTAGATCTCGTCGGTGTGGGGCGCCGGAAGGATGCTCCCGCAGTCCGGGAACGGCTGCTCGCAGTGCGGTGCGAAGGGCCCGGGCAGCTTCAACAGCGAATCACCGAGTCCCTCCCCGAACAGGCCGCCGTCAGCCTGCGCGAACAGCGATTGCTGGATCTGGCCGACCCCGCAGTCGTCCCCCGCCCGCAGCTCCTGCCTCGACAGATGGCAGGGGTTCTTGTCGAACGTGTGCTGCCAGATGTCGACGCGGTCCTGAACGTGCGTGACCTGCGAGGCGATCAGGGTGGCGCCGACGAAGAACATCGCCAGGCCGGCGATCACGTACGAGAGGCGCGAGGTCGCCACGTAGAGCAGCGCCAGGAACGCGCCGAAGAACATCAGCGAGCTCCCCAGATCGCGGATGTAGACGAGCATGATCATCGTCGCGCCCCAGACGACGAGGAGCGGGCCGAAGTGCTTGATGGGAGGAATGGTCAGCCCGGCCACGCGCCGCGCGGCGACGGTCAGGAGCTCGCGCTTCTCCGCCAGGTAGCTGGCGAGGAAGATGACGATGCAGATCTTCGCGATCTCGGCGGGCTGGAAGGAGAGCGGCCCCAGGTTGATGCCGAGGTAGGCGCCGTTGACCTGTGCCCCGATCCCGGGGACCCGCGGCGCCAGGAGGAGCAGGATCCCCACCGTCGCGATCACGTACCGGTAGCGCTGCAGCGCGTGGTAGTCCCGCACGAAGAGGATGGTCAGGGCGAGGAGGACGGCGCCGGCCACGAAGATCGACGCCTGCTTGAGCGCCAGGTCGTCGTTGATCCGGAACAGCATCACCAGGCCGATCGCCGCCAGCAGCGCGCAGAGCGGGAACAGGTACGGGTCGGCGTACGGCAGCCGGATGCGGATGAACACGTGGACCCCGACGCAGACGGCGAGGAAGTAGCCCGCGTAGATCAGGCTCAGATCGCCGATCTGGTTCGACTCCGCGATGAAGACGGCGGTGAAGCCGGCCGTGACGAGCAGCGCGACCGGGATCAGGGCCAGCAGCTCGCGGTTGCGCGCGCTCACCCCCCACCGCCCGTGTTGCCCCAGCCTCCGCCGCCGCCCGTTGCCGAACCGCTGTCCCCGCCACCGCTCGCGCCACCGCCGGCGTTCCTGCCCCCGCCGCTGCTCGGCTTGCCCCCTCCGGCCTGCTGCCCGCCCTGCGCCTCCAGCTGCTTGCTGCTTCGCCGCTCCGCCGCGGCCTGCAGGTCGTCGAGCAGCGATACGGCGTCGTCGTGGAAGCGAAGCGTGTGGTCCGTGGCGCTGTCGCGCCGGCTCGCCGGCACGGAGTTGACCTGAACCGGAGCGGCGTAGACCTCCGAGTAGAGATTGATGCCTAGCGGGAGGTCGTAGGGGAGCCCGCGGTAGAGGGCCAGGCGGCCTCCGGAGTCGGTGCCGAGGAAGTAGACCTGGCGAGCTCCCCAGACCGCGAGTACGGCGACGCCCGCGATCAAGACGACGATCGCCAGGACCTTCACGGCTGGGCGCCGCCAGCGTCGCTCTCGGGGAGCGCGAGCGGCGGGCCGGGCCGCCTCGCGATCGCGGGTTCGCGTCCTCTCCTGCTCCTCGACGGCGGCACCGACCCCCGCCGCCGTCAGGCCCGCCTCCTCGGCGGCAGGCCCCACGAGAGTGAGCTGATCCTCGGCCTCGGCGGGCACCTCGGCTTCGTCGACGCGGAAGGCGACCACGGTGATGTTGTCGCGTCCCCCGGCCTCGTTCGCCTCGGCCACGAGTTGCTTGACGGCCGCGTCGAGCGAGTCGGCCTCCTCCAGGATCGCCGCGATGCGCTCCTCCTTGATCATCGTGGTCAGGCCGTCGGAGCACAGCAGGAACACGTCGCCGGGCCGCGCCCGGTAGGTCATCGTGTCCACCTCGACGTGGCGCTCGGGGGCGGCCGTCCCGGGGTTGAAAGACCGCGTCGGGTGTTACTACCGCCGGACCGGCGTGAGCC
>JBKPFQ010000184.1:0-15368 GCA_046728915.1 Actinomycetota bacterium
GGGAGGAGAGGTTGCTGTTCTGCTCGCGAGGTTGTGCTGCGAGCAGATCCCTCCGGGTCGCCACCTCTCGAGGCGCCCGGGCTAAGGGTTCTCAGACGAGCGTCGAGACCCGGTCGGAAACCGCGGTCTGGGCGCGCTTCAGGCCATCCTCGGCCTTGGCGCGGTTCTGCTTGACCTTGGTCTGGAACCGGCGCCGGCGCTGCTTGACCTCGCGCTGGAACCGGTTCCGGGTCTGACGCGCGCGGGTGCGAGCCTTGCGCCGGGACGTGGCGCCGCGCCGCTCGAGCTTGTTGAGCTCGCGCTCGACCTGGGCGCGGAAGCTCTTCAGCTCGCGCTCCGCGGTGTCGCGCTTCGTGAACGGCTCGACGGCGTCGTTGACGCGATCGGCGACCGTGAGGACGACCCCGACGGGAACGTCGACGGACCGCTCGGCGGTCTGCCGGGCGTACGAGACGCTGCCGTTGCGGACCTTGGTCAGGCCCTCGTGGATCTTCTGAGCGTCCGTGCGGCTGGTCTTGGTCGTGCGCGGCGCGGTCTTGCGCTGCGTGGTCGCGGTCTTGCGCTGCGTGGTATTCGTGGTGGTGCCGTTGGCTGCCATCTTTTCTTTCAATCCCCCTCGGTGGGCTTGGAGTGACTTCCTTATTTCTAAGGATGTTCGAGTCTACCAACGCGAACAGGTGTTTGTACCCCGGGACGCCGAGTAGGTTACGCGCGGGCACCGAGGCCGGCCCCCTAGACATCGAGCGGTGCATTGACCGGCCTCAGCCCGGTTAATGCACCTTTCGATGTTGCGAACGCTGATGCGCCGCCTTGGGTGCCGCGTTACGCACCCGGTGAAACGGCCGCGGTGCCAACCCGCTCGAGCCACAATCCCGGCCGCTTGAGTTCGTCGTTCGTCGGGAGCGCCTCGGGCACCGACCAGACGCGATTGAGCCCGTCCACTCCCGCTTCCTGGGCCACCGCGTCGCAGAACGCCTTGCCCAGCCTGTACTGGCGAAGCTTGAGCTCCATGCCCAGCAGTCTCGAGATCACCTCGCCCAGCCCGCCGCGGCGCGCCCGCCGCGCGTCCAGACGCTCTCGAAGGCGTCCGTAGCCGGGGTCGCTGGTCGCGGCTGCGGCGTCCATGACGTGCTCGGCGTGGCCCTCGATGACCGACATGGCTGCCTGGAGGCGGTCGAGCACACGAGCCTGCTCGGGGCCGGCGAGAATTCGAGCGAGGTCGCCCTGAAGCAGCGATCTGATCGTTCGCCGGGGGTCGGTGCGAAAGAGGCGCCTGGCGAGCGCCTGAAGCGAGGCCCGGTCGATTTGAGCCGAGGCCCCCTGGATCAGCTGCTCCAGCAGGTCTGCGAGATGCATCCGAAGCCACGGGACCGAGGTGAACTGCACCGCGTGGGTGGTCTCGTGGATCGCGATCCACCGCAGGAACAGCTCGGGGGTCTCGCCGAGCTGCTCGTGCGTGCTCGCCAGGTTCGGCGCGACGAACAGGAGCCGTGGCTCGCGGTCGGATTCGACCAGCGCCACGTCGTACTGGCCGAGCACCTTGCGGGCGCCGTAGCCCACCGCGATGCCGGCCTCGGCACCGGCGGCGGCCCCCGCGAGTGACCTGGCGACTCCGCCGAGCGGACCAGGCGCCTTCATCCCGGTGGCCACGCGAGCTTCGAACGCGTGCGACAGCTCACGCAGGGTGCGCAGTCCCACGCGCGCCCATTCCGCGCGATCGACGACCTCCGGCCGGGGCAACGGCCGGTCTGGAGCGAGCCGCGTGTAGCCGAGAACGATCACCGAGGCGTCAGCGCAGGCGGATTCGACCGCAGCCTGGGAGAAGCTGCCGGGCTGGCCGCCGCCGCCGGCGACACCCAACGCGACCCGCTGGGCAAGCCCCCAGTCGACGAAGCGGTCCACGCTCACCCGCTCGGATCGGGGGGCGGCTCGGCCGCCTCCTGGGCCTCGAGGACGGTTGCGAGCATCTCGCCGTCGAGCGCCGCGGCGACGTGGTAGCGGGCGTCGAGTCCGAGGCTCACGTCGAGCCCCGAACCCGCGAAGACGACCTGAGCGCCCGCCTCTCTGGCGATCAGCTGACCCGCGGCGGCATCGACCGAGCGCGCCGCCCTGCCGGTGACCATGGCGTCGAACCGGCCGCCGCCCACATAGCAGAGGGAGATCGCGATCGAGCCCACGGAGCGCATCCGGTAGGCCCTTCCCTGGAGCGCGTGCAGAACCGGAATCATCCGTTCGGGCTTTCCGCCCTCGATCCCCACGACCTCGAGGCCGAAGCCGGGTCCCTCGGCCCGCATCGGCTCCCCATCGACGATCGCCCCCTCGTCGCGGCGAGCGAAGAACTCCTCGGAGGATCCGAAGTCGTACACGTAGCCGACCTCGACGTCGGCCATGGTGGGCCCGGATGCCACCGCGACGCTGAGCGAGAAGGACGGCAGCATGCGCCGCGCGTTGAGCGACCCGTCGAGAGGATCGATGATCACTGCGGCGCCGGAATGGGGCTCCCCGAACAGGACCTCGCCCCGCTCCTCCGAGGTCGCCGTGAACTCGTAACCCTCCCCGTGGAGGCGCTCGAGCTCGGCGAACACGATGTCCTCGCTTCGGCGGTCGATCGCGAGCGTGCGATCGCCGCCCTCCCCGACGCCGTCGTACACGGTCCTGGCGCCGATCCCGCGCTGCTCGGAGAACAGCTCGCGCTGGGCCGCCACCATTCGGCGGCATGTGGCGAGCCAGTCCGCCCCGGCCACGTCGCCCGCCCGGGAAGCGCTGGGGGCCGCTTCGGAGGTCTGCCTGCGGGCCACGCCCCCATGCTAGTGGCGCTCCGCGGCGGGTCCGTGGTCAGGCGCTAGCGTTAGCCCGGTGGAGGGAGGCAGTCCACCGGAACCGGAGCCGGCGCTGACGGAGGCGCAGGCGCGGGTCGTCCGGCACCGCGCGGGTCCGCTGCTCGTGTCCGGGCCGGCGGGATCGGGTCGCAGCGAGGTCCTCGCGCGACGGCTGGAGAGCCTCGTCGCCGACGGCACGGAGCCGCAGCGCGTCCTGACCCTGACTCGCTCCCGCGCCGGCGCGACACGCCTGCGGGCTCGCGCGGGAGCGCTCGTCGAGCCTCCGTACGAGGAGCTTTGGATCGCCACCTACGAATCAGTGGCGGAGCGGCTGCTCAGCGAGTACGCGCTGGAGGCCGGCCTCGACCCGTTCTTCGCGACGGTGCGGCGGGCGGATCGCCTGGCGCTGCTTCTCGATCATCTGGACGAGCTGTCCCTTCGCCGGCACGAGATCCGCGGCAACCCGGCCGGCCTCCTGGCGCGGCTGCTTCGCCGCATCGACGCTCTGAAGGCCGAGGGGATCAGCCCGGCCAGGCTGCGCGACTGGGCGGAGCAGCGGGAGCGCGAAGCGCCCGGGATCGACGAGAGGGAGCGGTCCAGGAGGGAGCGCGAGTTCGCCGACCTCTACGCGAGCCACGACCGGATCCTGCGGGAGAACGGCAGCCTCGACGGCGGCGATCTGGTGCTCGAGCTCGAGCGGCTTCTGCGTGAGCGACCCGATGTGCGCGGCGAGATCTCGACGCGCTTTCGCTTCGTGATGGTCGACGAGCTCGAGGATGCTGGAGCGGCGCACCGCGCGCTCGTGGACGTGCTGGCCGAGTACGGCAATGTCGTGTGCGCCTGCAACGTCGCGCAGTCGATCCGCCGCCCGCCCGCCGCCGCGGTGGATCCCGGGCCGTCGTTCATGGAGCGCTATCGGGAGGCCGAGCACGTCGTCCTGGATCGGACCCATCGCTTCGGTGCCGAGGTCGGCCGCGCCGCGCGCGCGGTCGCGGCCTTGGGCGGCGATCCCGATGCGGCGCTCGCGGACCGAGGGGATGGCGCCGAGTCCTGGGTTCGCTTCTGGCGCTGCACGAGCGAGCGCGCGGAGGCGCAGGCGACCGCGCGCGAGATCGAGCACCTGCTCGCGGCCGGTGAGGTGCGGCCGGAGGCGGTCTGCGTGATCGTGGGATCCGGCTGGCGCGAGGCGCGGCTCGTCGCTGCGGCCCTGGAGGAGCGCACGGTCCCGTTCCGCTTCGCCGGCGATGCGGCGCTCTTCCAGCGTCCCGAGGTTCGCGACGTGCTCGCCTGGCTGCGGATGCTGGCGGACCCGACGGACTCGGCC
Organism: Actinomycetota bacterium; assembly: GCA_046728915.1. Taxonomy (GTDB): domain Bacteria; phylum Actinomycetota; class Thermoleophilia; order Solirubrobacterales; family 70-9; genus AC-56. The sequence goes on from JBKPFQ010000184.1 coordinate 4,144, forward strand.
GCCGTGGTGCGAGCGCTCACCCGGCCGCCGGTCGAGCTGCGGTCGATCGACTTGGCCCGATGCACCGCCATCGCTCGGCGGCGCAAGCTCGACATGATCTCGGCGCTCGACGCGGCGCTGGAGAGCCCGCAGCTCCCACCGGAGGCGCGCGACCGCATCAAGGCCTTTTTGAAGCTTCAGCGGTCGGCGTCCGCCGCCATGGAGGAGATGCGCGCGGATGTCTTCGTGCGGCGCCTGATCGAGCGCATCGGCCTGCGGCGCCACCGGTTGTTCGTCGCCACGCCGGAGGCGGCGGAGCGGCTGCAGAGCCTCTCCCGCCTGTCCGAGCTCGCCGCCGCCTGGACCCGCCGCGAGCAGCGCGGTTCGGTACGCGACTTCGTGAGGCATCTGACCGCTGTCGCCGATGCCGGCGAGCTCGACCCCGACGACACGGCCACGGCGCCCGGCGGGACCGTCGTCCTCGCCGAGCCCGAGCAGGTGAAGGGGCTCGAGTTCGATCACGTCTATCTCCTGGGGCTTCACCGGGGTGCGATCGCCGCGCGGGACTCGGCCGCGGGATGGCTGCCGCGGAGCCTCCTGCCCGGCGAGCTCGTGCGGGCGGAGGCCGATGACGTCTCCAGGGCGGCGCGGGCCCGCCTCGCCTACCTCTCGATGACCAGGGCAAGGCGCGGCCTCGTCATGTCCCGGCCCGAGCAGAGCGTCGACGGCGAGGTTGGCCCGTCGCCGTTCTACGAGGCGGCGAGGGACGCCCTGGAAGCCGACGAGGAGATCCACGAGGAGGAGCTCTTCGGCCCGGCCGAGGGCCTTCACTCGACCTACCGGATGTTGCGAGACGAGGTGCTCGAGTCCTCCTGGCGGGCCGGGGCCGCGCTGTCGGAGATGCGCCTGGACACCGCGGAGGACGTGACCCAGGCAGTCGCCCGCTACCTGGAGCTCATCAAGCTCGCCGCCCTCGTGCAGCGGCCGGGCGCCGAGCCCGCCGCGGAGGCGATCTCGGCTCTCAACGAGCTCCTGGGTCGGGCCGCCTCGCCGGAGCAGCGCGCCGCCCTGGAGGCCTCGGCGCTCGACGAGTACGTCGTCGCCGAGGAGCGGGACGTCGCGGCGCGGCGCGAGCTCGTCGCCGCGCGCAGGGAGCCATCGCTCGAGCAGTTCATTCCCCGCCGAGGGGATGGCCTCGCCCTCTCGGCCTCCGACATCGATCTGTACCGCACCTGCCCGCTCAAGTACAAGTTCGCCCGCGTCTTCGCGATCCCCAGGGAGCCGACGATCAACCAGCGGTTCGGGATCCTCATCCATCAGGTCCTGGAGCGCTTCCACACCGAGGTGCTGAAGGCGGATGCGCTTCGGCGCCCTGGCATCTCCTCCCCGACCGCCTCGGGGCCCCCGGGGAGCCTCGATCGACTCCTGTTCCTGTTCGAGGCCGGTTGGCGCCGAACCGGCTTCGGGTCATCCGACGACGAGCTCCAGTACCGCGACCGGGCGGTGGCCGCGCTCGCCAGGTATCACGAGCGCCAGCGCTCGGCGGAGTCCCGGCCCGTATGGCTCGAACGCGGGTTCGCCTTCGCGATCGGAGCCCACCAGCTCCGGGGCCGGGTCGATCGCGTCGACCGGCGGAGCGACGGCGGCTACGAGCTCATCGACTACAAGACGGGCGAGCAGCGCGCCGGCAAGGGCGACGACGTGCAGCTGGCCCTGTACCGCCTGGCGGCCCGCTCCGCCTGGCAGGTCGAGGCGGAGACCGGGAGCTACTGGTACGTGCTGGAGGACGAGCGGGTCGAGGTGCCCGCCGCTCCTGACGATGCCGAGCGCGTCGAGCGGACCGTGCTCGAGGTCGGCGCCGGCATCGAGGGCCAGGACTTCGAGCCGCGCCCCTCATACGAGATCTGCTCCTGGTGCGACTACCGCCTGATCTGCCCCGCTAGCGAAGCTTGACCCTGAGGCCGCTGCAAACCTGCGCATCTCTGCGTCCTCGGCCGACTGTCTCGCTCACGTACGTGCCAAGTACGATCGCTTCGCCAGTCGGCCTGCGTCCTTGATCTGCTTGGTTTTCGCGGCCTAGTTCTAGTTCTTGTCCTTACCGCGTTGGCGTAGGAAGCGCTGAAACTCCTGGGCGATGTCGTCGGCCGACGGCATGTCCTGGCTGATCTCATAGTCCTCCTCCTGGGAGGCCTCGAGGTTGCGGACGAGCTCCTCGATCTCGGGGTTGGCCGAGACCGCCTGATCGACCTGCTCGGTGAAGCGCTCGGAGGCGTCCTCGAGCTCGGAGGCCTCGATGGCGATCCCCGTCAGGCTCTCCAGGCGGCGCAGAAGCGCGAGCGCGGCCTTGGGGTTGGGCACGGCGGCCACGTAGTGGGGCACCGCCGCCCAGAGGCTCGCGGAGGTCATGCCGTGGCGCCGGCAGGCGTCGTGGACCACGCCGACGATCCCGGTCGGCCCCTCGTAGCTCGAGCGGCTCATGCCGAGCTGCTCGACCAGGTCGGGGTCCGACGCGAGGCCGGTTATGGGCACGGGCCGGGTGTGGGCGACGTCGGCCATCAACGCGCCCAGCGAGACGATCATCTCGACGCCGAGGCGGTCCGCGGCGGCGACGATCGCGTCGGCGAAGGTGCGCCAGCGGACGTTCGGCTCTACGCCACTCAGCAGGACGAGGTCCCGCTCGGCGGTGGCAACCCGGACCGACAGGAGGGTGTTCGCGGGCCAGTCGATCTCGCGCGTCTGTCCCTCGACCAGGCGGATGGTCGGCCGGTTGACCTGGAAGTCGTAGAAATCCTCGGGATCGATCGTGGCCACGACCTCGGAATCGAGCGATGCCGCGACGGCCTCGAGAGCCGTGGTCGCGGCGCTTGCCGCGTCGTTCCAGCCGGCGAACGCGCAGACGAGAGTCGGGGAGCGAAGCTCGGGCGGCTCGCCTTCCCACTGAACCGGATCCACGCCCGCGAGCCTATTGGGTCATCCGGGGCCAGCGCGCGGTCGGGCGTCCGGGCGAGCGGTCACCATCGGGGCATGGAAGCGGCCGTTGCTCCATCGACGGAAGCGCCGAGCGCCACGGCGATCGCGGACCTGCGCCCGGGCCGCCGGTTCGAGGGGCGGTTCGGGTGTCTCCGGAAGGACCGGCTGACCGCTCGCAACGGCGGCTCGTATCTCGCCGTCGAGCTTCGCGACCGCACCGGGACCCTCCCGGCCCGGGTATTTCGTGAGGCCGACCGGATCGGACTGAGGTTCGAGAGCGGGGATGCGGTGCGCGTGCGCGGGCGGATCGAGCGCTTCCGCGGCGAGACGGTCGCCGAGCTCGACGACGTGCAGCGCCTCGAGCCCGGCTCGTTCGACCCGGCCGGGTTCCTTCCGGCCGCCTACCGATCGGCCGAGGAGCTCGAGGGGTTCCTCGAGCACCTCGCGCGAGAGATCCACGACCCGGCGCTGCGCAGGCCGGTCGAGCGACTTCTCCTGGGCGGCCCGGTGGCTGCGGACTTCCGACGCGCCCCGTGCACGCGCGCTGGCCATCACGCCTACCTGAGCGGTCTCCTGGAGCACACCGTCTCCGTGGGGACGCTCGTCGGCGAGCTGTGCCAGCTGCATCCGCGCCTCGACTCCGACTTGCTGATGGCAGGGGCGCTCCTGCACGACGTCGGCAAGGCCCGGGAGTTCACCTACGGCGCCCGCTTCGAGTTGAGCGACGAGGGTCGCATGCTCGGGCACCTGGCCATCGGCGCGCAGCTGATCAGTGAGGCTGCGGACGACCTTCCGCTCGAGCGCCGCCTGCCGCTCCTGAACTGCGTTCTGTCCCACCACGGCCCGGATGCCGGCCCGGCCCGCGCGGCGGGCGCCGGAGGATCATCCGGCCGCGGCTTCGACTCGGCCGAGGCGCTCGCGCTGTATCGGCTGAACGCCCTGGACGCATCCGTGAAGGGCGCGCTCGAGCACGGGCTGTAGGAGGACGGCCTCTAGGTCGCCTTCAGCGCCCGCCGCACGAGCTGCGCCGCTATCACGAGCGCCAGGGCGGCGAACATCAGCTCGAGCGTTCGCCCGGAAACCGCGTTCGAGATCGCCACGCCGCCGGCGACGCCGAGCGCCGCGACGGCCCCCATGGCGACCCCATCCCGCACCCTCACGTTGCCGTAGCCGTACTGGCGGTAGGCGCCGAGCAGCGCGACGAACACGATCGCGAGGAGCGAGGTCGACTCGGCCTCCACCTGCGTCTGGTCGAGGAAGATCACGAGGGCGGGGACGAAGAGGAGGCCGCCGCCCACGCCGACGAGCCCGCCGAGCATGCCGCCCAAAAATCCCAGCGCGCCGGCGGCGACGTAATCCATCAGAGGATGAGCTCCGCGGCCGTCGCGACCAGGAGCGCGGCGAAGAGCAGAACGACGACCCGCTCCGGAATCCGCTGCTGGACCGCGGCGCCGGCGACCACCCCCGCAAGCGCCGGGATGCCCACGACCGCCGCCTTGGCCGGATCGACGTTCCCGTAGAGGGCCTGGGCGATCGCGCCGTAGGCACCGATGATCACGATCGCGGCGAGGCTGGTGCCCGTGGCCTCGCGCTCGCCGTAGGCGAGCCAGAAGATGAGCATCGGGACGATGATCGTTCCTCCCCCGACCCCGAACAGCCCACTGAACACCCCGCCCGCGGTGCCGATCGCCAGGAGCTTCAGGAATCGATCCCGCGCCACGGGCGGCGATACTAGTGGGGGATGAGGCCAGCGACCGCCAGCGCCGAGTGAGCGACGCGCCGGACGTCACATCCCGAATAACGGAGCTGGTCGCGCCGCTTCGCGGCGATCCCGGCGCCTCGGCGCTGTTGTTCGACATCGACGGGACGCTTGCGCCGATCGTGCCCGACCCACAGGATGCGGCGGTTCCCGAGAAGACGCGCGCGGTACTTCGGAGGCTCGCCGCGCGCTACGCGCTCGTCGCGTGCGTGACCGGCCGGCGAGCGCTCGAGGCCCGCCGGATCGTGGGGGTCGAGCAGCTGTTCTACTCCGGCAACCACGGGCTCGAGCTCCTGCGTCCGGGAGCGAGGGATCCGGAGCTCGATCCGGCGATCGCGGACGGCGCCCGCCGCGCGCGTGACTTCGTGCTCGAACTCGATGCAGCCGACGCGAGCGCCGCCGGGCTCCGGCTGGAGAGCAAGGGCCCGATCCAGGCCCTTCATTGGCGGGGCGCGGCGGATGAGACCGCGGCCGCGCACCGGGCTCAGCGAATCGCGAGCGCGGCCAAGTCCGCCGGCCTGGCTCCCCACTGGGGTCGCAAGGTGCTGGAGATCCGGCCGGTGGCGGAGGTCGACAAGGGAACGGCCGTCGAGCGCCTGCTGAGTGGTACCGGAATTCGGCTGGCGCTGTTCGGCGGCGACGACCGCGGTGACCTGGACGCGTTCGCCGCCCTGGGGCGGCTGGCCGATTCGGGCCCTCTCCGGGCCGCGGCCCGCGTCGGCGTCGCCTCCGAGGAGGCGCCGCCCGAGCTCGCCGAGCTCGCGGACGTGGTGGTCGACGGCCCGGACGGGTTTGGAGAGGTGCTGAGGGCGTTGGCCGACCCGGCGCAGGCGGATCTCGGTGACTGATGCTGTTCGTCGACCTGCTCCGCTTGACCGTGCTGCTGATCGGCGGCGCCGCGTCGGTGCTGGGCCTCCTGACGGTGGTCGCGGCGAACCAGGACGCGGACTACGCGACGGTGTACTTCGCCGCCGGCTGGTGGGTCATCGCGGTCGTGGCCGGAATCATGCTCGGGAGTTCGGGACGCGCCGCCCAGGCGATGGCTCGCGCCCTTGCCGGGGCTCGCACATCGACCTCCCTGCCGACCGAGGGCGCGGGCCGGATCGCGTTCCAGCGGCTGTGGCCCATCGGGGCGTTCGCGATCGTCGCCGGAGGCCTCGCCTGGGTCTGGCCCCAGGTGACCGGGGTGGGCGCCGGCTTCGCGATCCTCAATTCACTCGCGTGGCGGCGTCGCGAGCGGGCTGTGACCGCCATCGAGGAGCGCGATGGCGTGCGCTTCTACGTCGAGCCGAGCTCGGCCTTTCAGCCGGTGAGGCTGATCAGGACGCCCGGGCTGGGACGCGACCGGATGCCGGCCGGGCATCCTCCGCCTCCCCCTCCCGCCACCCGCTGAAGGCGGCGCGGGCGCCGAGCGCGGCGGTGAGCCCGGCGACACCCGTCAGCACGAGGGCAGCACGCGGATCGATCGATTGGCTGAGCCATCCGGCAATGGGCGCGCCGATCGGCGTCGATCCGAGGAAGACGATCGAATACAGGGCCATGACCCTGCCCCGCATGGGCGGATCAGCGGCGAGCTGAAGCGACGAGTTGACGCCGGCCGCGAAGGTCACGCTGGCGGCCCCGAGCGGGACCAGGGCGGCGACCTCGAGCGGAACCGAGGGGGCGGCCGCCGCGACCAGGGCAACGGCGCCGAACCCGAAGGCCGCGGCGACGAGAAGCCTCGGACCCACTCGTCCGTGCGCGCCGGCGGCGAGCGCGCCGACTACTGAGCCCGCGCCCATCGCGACCGCGAGCGCCGTGTAGGTGGCGGCACCCCCGTCGAAGCTGAACCGCGCGAGGAGTGGCAGGATGACCTGGAAGTTGTAACCCAGGGTTCCCACCACCGCCATCATCGCGAGCGGGATGGCCAGCGCGGGAGTGCGACTGACGTAGCTGAGGGCGGCGCGCACGGCTCCTCGCCCCCGGGTCGCGACCGGCGCGGGGCGCAGCTCACCCGGATCCATGCCCCGCAGGGCGACGATCATGGCGCCGAACGAGAGCGCGTTCACCAGGAAGCAGGGAGCCACCCCGATCGTGGCGATCAACAGTCCGGCCCCGGCGGGCCCGAGGATGCGGGCCGAGTGGATCAGCGCGTTGTTGAGGCTGACCGCGTTGACCACGCGGTCCTCTCCGACCATCTCGATCGCGAAGCTCTGGCGGGTGGGGTTGTCGACCGCGTTGACGGACCCGCGCACGAAGACCAGCGCCCAGACCAGCCAGGGTTCCACCGCGCCGCTCGCTGTGACGACCCACAGCGCGAGGGCCGGCAGGGCCATGAGCGTCTGGGTCACGACGAGCAGTGAGCGCTTGGGAAACCGGTCCGCCAGCAACCCGCCGAATGCTCCGAAGAGCAGGAACGGCAGGAACTGGAGCGCGGAAGTGATTCCCACCGCGAGGCCGCTGCCGGTCAGGGACAGGATCAGCCACATCTCGGCGACGATCTGCATCCAGTTGCCGCTCAGCGAGACGAGCTGACCGGCAAAGTAGCGCCGGTAGTTGGGAACGGACAGGGATGTGAAGGATCGGCGCAGCGCCGCGCTCACCGGCGCTCACCGACCAGCAGATCCTCGAGGATCTCTGCGGCGCGGTCCAGCGTGGCGAGGTCGTCCGCATCGAGGCCGCGAAGGCGGCGGGCGAGGTAGGCGTTCTTCCGCGTGCGCAGCTTGTTCATCAGCGCGCGACCCTCCGCGTTGATGCTGACCGTGAACGAACGGCCATCGGTGGGGTCGGCGACGCGCTCGACCAGCCCGGCCTGCTCCAGGCGGGCGACGATCCTGGTGGCGGTGGGCCGCTGGATGCGCTCGATCCACGCCAGCTCACTGGGCGTGAGCGGTCCGTGGCGCTCGACGCTCGCGAGCGCCGAAGTCTGGGAGGGACCGAGGTCCGTGCCGGCCTGCTGTCGCAGGCGGCGCGCCGTCCGGGTGATCACCAGGCGCAGGTGCGCGGCCAGGCCGCTGAGATCGCGCTCCGGCGAGATGATTACCATCACTAATTATCTTAGCAAAGCAGTTTCGCGTGCCGCTCGAGACTGGCTCGTGACGCTGTGCCCGCGGCTACCGTGCGACGCATGCTCGCCGCGAGGTTCGCCCGCTTTCTGAGCCGGTTCGGTGGATCCAGCCCCATGTCGGCCGGCTCCACGCCCTGGTGCTTCGCTTCGGGCGCGGCCGCATCCGGCGATCGGTGGTGCTCGCGGGCGGTCAGCCCGTTCTCTCGCTGACGACGATTGGCAGGCGGTCCGGTCGCGAACGCTCAACGGCCGTGGCCTACGTGCGGCGAGGCGACGGCTGGGCCGTCGGAGCGCTGAACCTGGGCAGCGATCACACGCCCGCCTGGTGCCTGAACCTCCAGTCCGATCCCACGGCCTTGGTCGAGGTCGGTGGCACGAGACGGGCGGTCCGGGCGCGAGAGGCCGAGGGCGTGGAGGCAGAACGGCTGTGGGGCCAATTCGTCGCGCAGCTCTCGACCGTCGCCCACTCCCGCGAGCTGGCTCAGCGGCATGTCCCGATGATGGTCCTCGAGCCTGCCTTGGGTCAGCGGGTCCGGGCGGACTGAGCCCGCTTGCGCAGCCGCGCGAACTCCCGCCACGGACGGGTGTTGGCGATCTGGTCGGCGGTGAGCCAGGCGCGGCGGGCCGTCGCCAGCCCGTAGACGATGTTGCCAAGCGTGTCGGTGCCGTGAGCGTCGGTGTTGACGCAGATCATCACGCCGGCCTCGGCGGCCAGCCGGGCGTGGCGCTCGGACAGGTCACGGCGGTTGGGGTTGCCGTTGATCTCGAGCATCGTCCCGGTCCGGGCGGCCGCCTCGGCCACCTCCTCGACGTCGACGTCGTAGGGGTCGCGGCGGTTGATCAGGCGGCCGGTGAGATGGCCGATGCAGTCGACCATCGGGTTCTCGATCGCCGTCACGACCCGCTCGGTCATCGCGCGCGGCGAGATCTTGAACGAGGTGTGCACGCTCGCGATCACCCAGTCGAGCTCGCCGAGCAGGTCCTCCTCGTAGTCCAGGGAGCCGTCGGGCATCACGTTGACCTCCGAGCCGGCGACCACGCGAAAGCCGCACCTGACCGAGTTGAGCTCGCGGACCTCCTCGATCCTGCGCTCCAGGCGCTCCGGCGTCACGTGGTTGCCGAATCCGTGGCTAGCCGAGTGGTCCGTGACCGCCAGGTAGGCGTAGCCCCGGGCCCGCGCCGCCTCGGCCATCTCTTCCAGCGAGTTGCGCCCGTCGGAGATGGTGGTGTGGCAGTGCAGATCGCCGCGGATGTCGTCCAGCGTGACGAGGTCCGGCAGCCTCCCATCGGCAGCGGCTTGGATCTCGCCGTTCGCCTCGCGGAGCTCGGACTCGATGTAGTCCAGGCCGAGCCGCCCGTAGACCTCCTCCTCGGTGGCGAAGCGCTCGACGTCCCCGGATTCGATGTCGGCGATTCCGTGCTCCGACACCGACAGGCCCATGGACAAGGCGCGCTCGCGAAGCTCCACGTTGTGCTCCGCGGACCCGGTGAAGTGCTGGAGCAGGTTGCCGTAGGCGTCCGGCGCGACGATTCTCAGGTCGACTGCGACGCCGTTGTGCGTGGTGATCCGCGCACCGCTTTCGCGCGCGGATCCCGTGGCGGCGGCAAGCGGATGCTCGAGCAGCGCCCGAGCCAGGGCGACGGGCTCGCTGGCGGTCGCGATCAGGTCGATGTCGTGACATGTCTCGGCGCGCCGCCGGGCGGACCCCGCCACCTCGACCGCGTCGCTCGCCGGGTTCTCCCGCAGGTCGGCGGCGATCCGCTCGGCCACGGGCAGGACCTCGGAAAGCAGCAGGCGTTCGGTCGGCTTGCCGTCGGCCAGCTTGCCCAGGGATGCGAGGACATTCTCCTCGACCTTCGGGCCAAGGCCCTTCACGCCCCGGATGCGCTCGGCCTCAGCGGCCGCGCGCAGGTCGTCGAGGCTCGCGACGCCCAGCTCGTCGTAGAGGCGGCGGGCGGTCTTGGCGCCCACTCCCGGAACCCGGGTGACCTCCACCAGCGACACGGGAAACTTCCTTTTCAGCTTTGCGGCCGACGGGATCTCCCCGGTTTCGACGAGGGTCACGATCTTGTCTTGGAGCGTCTTGCCGATGCCCGGCAGCTCCGTTGCCCTTCCCGCCTGCGCCAGCTCCGCGACGGAGACCGGGCTCTGGCGGATCACTCGCGCCGCCTCGCGATACGCCAGCACGCGATAGCGGATGGCGCCGTCGAGCTCGTAAAGGGTCGCCAGCTCGGTCAGGGCGTCGGCGATCTCCGCGTTTCGCATGACCTCAAACCTATTGGCCGTCATCAGCCCCCGCCGGGCGACCGATCCGGCTCCCGAGGCGAGGAATAGCATCGTGGCGTGCCGGAGAACGCTGGCGTCTGGCTGATCATCCCCACCTACAACGAATCGGCCAACGTCGAGGCGATCGTGGAAGCGGCGCTCGAGGTACTGCCGCCCTCCCGGCGCGTCTTGATCGTGGACGACGCGTCCCCGGACGGGACCGGTCGAATCGCCGACCGCCTCGCCGAGATCCACGAGGACGTCGCCGTCATGCACCGGCCGGGCAAGGAGGGACTGGGTCCCGCCTACGTCGCCGGGTTCCAGAAGGCGCTCGCGGAGGGGGCCGGTCTCGTCGCCCAGATCGACGCGGACTTATCCCACGATCCGAAGGACCTGCCCCGATTGCTCGAGGCGGCGGAGGACGCGGATCTCGTGCTCGGCTCGCGGTACGTCGACGGGGGCGGGGTCACGGACTGGGGGCCCGCGCGGCGGGCCGTCAGCCGCTGGGGCAGCGCCTACGCCCGAACCGCGCTCGGGATCGACATCCACGACCTCACGGGGGGCTTCAAGGTTTTTCGGCAGGAGGTGCTCGAGGCGATCGATCTGGAGTCGCTGGCCTCGCTGGGCTACGCGTTCCAGGTCGAGACGACCTTTCGTGCCATCCGGGCCGGGTTCCGCGTCGTCGAGGTACCGATCGTCTTCCGGGACCGCCGGGTGGGGGCCTCGAAGATGACCGGCGGGATCGTGTTCGAGGCCGCCTGGCGGGTCCCTGCGATGCGCCTGCGAGGGCGTTGACCATCGCTGCCGCGCTCGCGATCGGCATATATTTCCTCGCCGTCGTCCGCCGCTGGACAAGGCACTACACTTTGTATAGTAATGGCGGGTGGCGAGCCCGGCGCATGAGATGAACGACGAGGGATCAGGAGAGAGAAAGTGACTGGGAAGCTTCCCGACGTGACCGATGGAACGTTCCAGTCCGAGGTGCTCGACGCCGAGCAGCCGGTGCTGGTCGACTTCTGGGCGCCCTGGTGCGGGCCCTGCCGCGTGGTTCATCCGATCCTCGAGGAGATGGCCGCCGAGCGGGACGACCTCCACATCGTCAGCCTCAACACCGACGAGAATCAGCAGACCGCCGCTCAGTACGAGGTCCTCTCCATCCCGACGCTGATCCTCTTCAAGGACGGCGCCGAGGCCAAGCGCGTCAT